>JANOQK010000476.1:0-4560 GCA_031414855.1 Bacteroidia bacterium
TATTAATCTCATTACTTCTTTTCTAAAAATACTTTCAACTTCTCACCGCCCTTATATTCTCCGGCATCCCTGAATTTCTTTTCAGGCAGAGTAAGCCATAAATCACCTTCATCCGAACTGGTATATCGAATTGCAGACGACCGGATAGCCCAAACGTTATAAATTACTTTTTCTGTTTTAAGTTGTAGTCTCGCAAAACTCATTGCTTCCTGGGGAGTAGAGGCTAGTACAGTCCCGGCATGAACATGTTGCTTGCCTCTTTTTTGTAATTGATAAATTTCATAAGTCACTTTTTCACCTTGCTCTATTTAAATTTCTGGAACAAGATCATAGGCGTTCTGATTTCCTTCCGTTAATGGGGAGACAAAAACTTCTCTTGTATCAACTACATAGAGAGAAAAACAAGTAAACCTCCTAGTAAAGGTTTCTTTGGCAAGAACATAAGCCAATTCCAGGTTAGGAGCATGAACAATGCCTTCGTGTTGAAAAGGTTTCCCGTCTTTAGGTTGAACAAAGACTTCGAATGTCCCGAATTGATCCAATGGTGCTTTTGGATTTATTTTTCCCACTTCACCAATTTTCGGAAGGCGGATAACACGGGGATCTAAAGAATTCATCAAATGAAGAATTGAAGTGATCGGATAAATTTCTGAATGAACAAAAGTAATGCATTTTATAGCAGGCTAATCCTCGCAAGTGTAATTTGATTCCTACCAGGGTGATCGCCTTTGCTTTGTCCGGTTTACTCGAAAAATAATCATAAAAAAACCCTGAAACAGAATGCCCCAGGGTTTCCTCTCTATTTGCAAGCAGAGAGATCAATACTGCTCAGTTGAAACCATGCAGGATTAATATCTATAATAATCAGGCTTGAATGGCCCTTTAACTTCTACACCAATATATTTAGCTTGATCGGACGTCAATTCTTCCAACTCAACACCAATCTTTTTCAAATGAAGACGAGCAACTTTCTCATCTAAATGCTTAGGTAGCATGTACACTTTGTTTTCGTACTTATCTGTATTTGTCCAAAGTTCTAATTGTGCGAGTGTTTGGTTTGTAAATGAGTTTGACATTACAAACGAAGGGTGACCAGTGGCACAACCTAAGTTTACCAAACGACCCTCGGCCAACAAGATTACCTGACGGCCATTCTTCAAGGTATACAGGTCAACTTGTGGTTTCACTTCATCTTTGGTAGCGTTCTTATTCAACCAGGCAACATCAATCTCATTATCAAAGTGGCCAATGTTACAAACGATGGCCTTGTCTTTCATATTTTCAAAATGACGACCTAATACAATTCCGAAGTTACCAGTTGCTGTTACAATGATATCAGCTTCTTTCACCGCATCGTCCATCTTCTTCACTGCAAAGCCATCCATAGCGGCTTGCAATGCACAGATTGGATCGATCTCGGTAACAGTTACACGCGCACCAGCACCGCGAAGTGAAGCAGCAGAACCTTTGCCAACATCTCCGTAGCCTGCTACTAAAGCAACTTTACCGGCCATCATCACATCTGTTGCTCTGCGAATCGCATCTACTAATGATTCTTTACAACCGTATTTATTATCAAACTTAGATTTTGTTACAGAGTCATTGATGTTGATGGCAGGCAATGGAAGTTTTCCATTGTGCATGCGCTCAACCAGGCGGTGAACACCAGTAGTTGTTTCTTCAGAGATACCTTTTATTCCTTTTACAAGTTCTGGATAGCGATCTAGTACCATGTTGGTGAGATCACCACCATCATCGAGAATCATGTTCAATGGCTTACCGTCTTTGAAAGCATGAAGTGTCTGCTCTATGCACCAGTCAAATTCCTGTTCGTTCAATCCCTTCCAAGCGAAAACGGGGATACCAGCCTTTGCAATAGCAGCAGCAGCATGATCTTGAGTTGAGAAAATGTTACATGATGACCAAGAAACTTGTGCGCCTAATTCAACAAGAGTTTCAATTAATACGGCAGTTTGAATAGTCATGTGAAGACAGCCAGCAATCCGAGCGTCTTTCAATGGCTTCTGTTTGCCAAATTCCTCGCGCAAAGCCATCAAACCAGGCATTTCGGCTTCGGCTAATTTGATTTCTTTGCGGCCCCAATCGGCCAAGGTGAGGTCTTTTACCTTAAAAGTGAGCTTTTCTGTTGCTATCATGTTTATCAGTTTTCAAGATTGAGCCGCAAAGATAATTCAAAGGTTTATAAAAACCACACATTGTTTAAGGGCACCTGACATTAATAATTGACTTCCAGCTATGGAATATCAAAGTTTAAAGAAATGACTTTTAGCCACCGCCCCAGAACTTGTAAGTTGCCTGGAACTATTACCTGGCAACCGAAGTTGTGTGAAAAATCAAATTGAAATGAATACTCCTAAAATCAAAATAGATGTTGTTTCCGATGTCGTATGTCCGTGGTGTTATATTGGTAAGCGAAGGCTTGAAAAAGCAATTGAACAATTAGCTGGGCAAGTTGATGTAGAACTTGAATTTCACCCGTTTGAACTCAATCCGGATATGCCAAAGGAAGGGAAAAATCAAAAAGAACACTTAATAAATAAATTTGGAGGGATCGATCGCTATAAACAAATTACGAGTAACGTGACGAAAGTTGCAGCCGAAGAAGGGTTGAGTTTCAACTTCGACAAGCAGGAAATCTCTCCCAATACTCGTAATGCACACCGTATTATTCGCTATTCAAAAAGTGAAGGCAAGCAACCTTTGGTGAAAGAGGCCTTTCTGAAAGCTTACTTTGAAGAGGGCATGGATTTAACGAAAAATGAGAACTTAGTAGCCATTGCCTCAAAGGCTGGCTTAGATCCTCTCAAAGTTTCTTCTTTATTGAATTCCGATGAAGGCGTTGTTGAAGTTGAATTGGAAGAACGAAATAATGCTCTGCGCGGTATCAGTGGTGTTCCTTACTTTATCATTAATAACAAGTATGGTGTATCTGGCGCTCAGCCAACTGATGTGTTTAAACAAGCCCTTCTTGATATTGCTTTGGAGCAGGCTGAAATTTAAGCTGAGGTATGGCCACGAAGACCAATGTATTTCAGGCAAGTTCAATCTCTATTGACGGCACAGGCTTTCTACTTATTTCTTTTGGAAATCCGCGTCCTTAATAACACACATCATTACGCTCGTTTTGCCATTGTCCAATCTTGTCCAGATAGGAGTGACCTCACCTTTATGTGCAGCTATGTTAATATGCTCTGGCGAAAAACCTGGTTCTGGAACAAAAGAACTCTCGCTTATTTTCATTTCTCCAAAAGAACTTCCTCCGTCCGCTGAATAGGCCAGGTAAACATCTGTTTGCAAATCATCGTAATTTCTTCGGTCGTAATAGACAACATAAACATAACCTGTGGTTTGATCGACAGCTATCCATGGCATAAACTGATGTTTTCCTTGCTGCCCAGCAGGCAGAGCCGCTTGTTCGTTTGGCTTGTCTTTATTCACCCGAAGCGGTGTCGTCCAATTATCTCCTCCATTTCCAGAGCGCATCAACCAGATATCAGTATCGGTTTGTCCATTGCGTTGATCGGCCCAAACCAAATATAAGCTTCCATGATAACGGCTAGGACTATTATCAATCACCAAAACTGGCAATCCATTGCAATGATCCAAACCAGGGATGTCCATTGCCCAACCACCTGTTTGTTGCATTATTGTAAGGTCATTATTCAACCAGGTTCTTCCGTTGTCATAGGATCGATCAAAATAGATTGCTCCCTTATTAGCCCAGCTGGCAAAAATTCTTCCCTTGGCATCTACTGCTGTCATTGCGCCCATCGTTGTATTGGCGCCCATTGCACAATCGCCTGATAGTTGATTGATTCGCATTGGGTCGCTCCACTTCTTACCCTCACTTTCTGAAAGACTAAACATGATATTAGAATGAAATGAAGTATCCCTCGCTCCGTATTTGTCAAATTGCGTCCAGGTGGCATAAAGATCTTGCTTTTTTAAAGCCACCGCAGGCCATACTCTGTATTGGTCTTTACCAGCATTGGTGCCAAATGATTCACTGCTTTTCCAGTTAACTCCTTCATCAGATGATTTCTGGCAAACAATCCCATCCAGCCAGGATTCGTCACGTTCTCCTTTACCACTGGGATCAGTCAAATGGAAATAATAGAGCTCTCCTTTGCTATCGGAAATTAATGCGGGATAGCCGCTAACCCCAGACTGCGATCTAATTTTCGTTTCAGACCAGGTTACTCCGCCATCTTTTGTATAGATCGCCCTATCCTTGTCAACACCAGCAACGATATTGTCAGGATTTTTTCGGTTGATGGCGATACTTGGACCGGCTGGAGGATAAACTTCGGTATTCACCTCTGCCAACTTAATATTTTTGAACTGGGCTGTAGCAGAATGAAGAGCGATGAATAATGTTATGCTTAGTAATAATCTTTTCATAAGTGAATAACGAACGGGCAATCTCACAAGTATTTTGAGCTTTTCAAAATTTCTACCCAATGTATATAGCCCGGAGAATTCAAGTGTACACCATCATAAGAGTATTTGACATCTAGCTGCATGCCGCTATTTGAAAAC
>JANOQK010000477.1:0-13133 GCA_031414855.1 Bacteroidia bacterium
GTTGGTCATGCCTGGATCGAAATTTACTGCGATTGTTGATTATGCGCATACACCAGATGCTTTAAAAAATGTATTGGAGACCATTGAACATTTCAGAACGGGGAATGAACAAGTGATTTCTGTGGTGGGATGTGGAGGAGATCGAGATCGTACCAAAAGACCTTTGATGGCTGCTGTGGCTTGCAAGTATTCTAATAAAATCATTTTTACTTCCGATAACCCAAGAAGCGAAGACCCGATGGAGATTATCAAAGAGATGCAGAAAGGTGTAGGTGCTGCTGATGCTAAGAAGACCTTGGTGATGGTGGATAGGGAAGAAGCCATCAAAACTGCTTGCATGCTTGCGAAAGAGAAAGACATTATCCTTGTAGCTGGAAAAGGGCATGAGAACTATCAGGAGATAAAAGGAGTAAAGCATCCTTTTGACGATAAAGAAGTGTTAGCACGAATGCTTAGAATGTTTGCGAATTAATGCTGTACTACCTGTTCGATTATATTGAAAGAAACTTTGACTTCCCTGGAGCGGGTTTGTTCCAGTACATTTCCTTCCGTGCTGGTGTTGCTGCGGTATTGTCTTTATTGATTACTGTATTTTTTGGAAAGAGCTTGATAAATATTCTTCATAAGAAGCAAGTAGGCGAGGACATACGTGATCTTGGTCTTGAAGGTCAGTTGCAAAAGAAGGGAACTCCTACGATGGGTGGTATCATTATAATTGCAGCTATTTTAATTCCAACATTGTTAATGGCGAAGTTGGATAATGTGTACGTGATCTTGTTGATTGCCACTACAGTTTGGTTAGGTCTGATCGGATTTTTAGATGATTACATCAAAGTCTTTCGTAAAAACAAAGAGGGACTTGCCGGACGATTCAAAATTGTTGGACAGGTTACGATTGGATTGATTGTAGGACTTACGCTTTACTTTAATGATAATGTAGTTATTCGTGAGAAGACCCCTGCAGCACTTGCAAGTATTGAAGTTAGTCAGACTGGTGATTTAAAATCTGAGTTTGATGTTAAATCCACTAAGACAACAGTGCCGTTTTTAAAGAACAACGAATTTGATTATCACAGCCTAGTTCCTTGGTTGGATAGGGAGTACACATGGATTATTTATACGTTGATTGTTATTCTCATTATCACGGCTGTTTCCAATGGTGCAAACATAACAGATGGTATTGATGGCCTTGCGGCAGGCACCTCCGCTATTATTGGTTTGACGATTGCCATTTTTGCTTATCTCTCTGGCCGTGTTGACTTCAGTAACTATCTTAATATTATGTACATCCCCAACCTGGGGGAGCTGGTTGTTTTCTGTACAGCTTTTGTTGGTGCTTGCCTTGGATTCTTGTGGTACAATTCCTATCCAGCACAAGTCTTCATGGGTGACACAGGCAGCCTTTCAATGGGAGGCATCATTGCCGTGTTGGCATTAGCTGTTCGCAAGGAGTTAATGATACCAGTGCTGTGTGGCATCTTCTTTATTGAACTTGTTTCGGTGATGCTGCAAGTATCCTATTTTAAATACACTAAGAAAAAGTATGGTGTTGGAAGGAGAATATTCCTAATGTCACCACTTCATCACCATTATCAGAAGAAAAATATTCCGGAACCTAAAATCGTGACCCGGTTTTGGATCGTAGGAATTTTATTGGCAATTGTAAGTCTGGCAACATTGAAATTGAATTGAAATTGAGATGAGCGAGAGGATTGTAATACTTGGAGCAGGCGAAAGCGGAACAGGAGCAGCTATCCTGGCGAAAGCAAAGGGGTATGATGTTTTTGTTTCGGATCAAGGTACTATCAAAGATCAATATAAGACTGAGTTAACAACTAAAGGAATAATGTTTGAAGAGGGCATGCATTCAGAGGAGAAAATAGTGAATGCCTCTTTAGTGATTAAAAGCCCTGGCATTCCTGATAAGGCAGAGATCATCAAAAAAATAAAAACAAGGAATATTCCAGTGATCGATGAGCTCGAATTTGGTTTTCGTTTCATTAAAGGAAAAATTATCGCCATTACTGGAACGAATGGAAAGACCACAACTACTCTGCTTACGTATCATTTAATGAGGTCAGCAGGATTTAGTGTAGCATTGGCGGGTAATGTTGGTGAAAGCCTTGCTCGCAAATTGGTAAAAGAAAATCACGATTGGTATGTAATTGAGATCAGCAGTTTCCAATTGGATGGAACAACTACATTTCAACCGCATATAGGAATTCTATTGAATATCACTCCTGATCATCTGGATCGGTATGAGTATCAGATGCAAAAATATGTTGACTCTAAGTTTCAGTTGATTCAAAAGATGAACGCTGAAAACTATTTTATTTATTATGGGGATGATGCAGTGATTTCAACTGAATTAAAGAAAAGGACAATCACACCAAAGGCGCTGAACGTCTCTTTGAACAGCCAGTCTAAATCCTCCACTCATTTTGACGGAGAACGGATGTCATTCTCATTTGGAAAAGAGTCTTTCAAGGTTTCACAGGCAGAAACAACACTGAAGGGTCCGCATAACCTCATCAATACAATGTCAGCAGTTTCGGCCGTTTATTTGGCAGGTGCTTCTGTTGATGCTATTAAATCTGGACTTAAGACATTTAAAAATGCACCACATCGCTTAGAGTCAGTAGCCATTATCAAAAACGTTGAATTTGTAAATGATTCAAAAGCTACCAATGTGGATTCAGTTGTGTATGGATTAGGAAGCTACAAAGGTCCATTGATCTGGATTGCTGGCGGCATTGACAAAGGAAATGATTATAAACTCATTGAAGGGCAGGTAAGGGAGAAAGTGAGAGTATTGATTTGTCTGGGTAAAGACAATGAGAAATTAAAGAAAGCCTTTGGTGGTGTGGTGAAAGAGATTTACGAAACACAAAGTGTAAAGGAGTTGGCACAATTGGCATTGAAAGTTTCCAAAGCTGGAGATGTAGTACTGTTATCCCCAGCTTGTGCAAGTTTTGATCTTTTTAAAAATTACGAAGACAGAGGGAATCAATTCAGGAATGCAGTTTTAGAGTTGAAGCAAGAAACAGAAAAGGCAACTGTATGACAGCAAAATTTAAAGTATGGGCCGACAAAAATCTGCAAGGTGACAGAGTCATTTGGGCAGTAGTATTTGCATTGTCACTGATCAGTATTTTAGTGGTGTACAGTTCTATTGGTACGCTCGCTTATAAGAGAAGCAATAGCACTGAGTCCTATTTGTTAAGACATACATTATATGTGTTTGTTGGATTAGCAGCCATGTGGTTCGCTCATAAGATTGATTATCGTTACTATTCTAAAATATCGAGACTCGCACTTTGGGTAAGTGTTCCATTATTGATTTATACATTCACAAACGGAACATCAATAAACGATGCAGCCCGTTGGATAACACTCCCTTTTATCAACACATCGTTTCAGCCGTCAGACTTTGCAAGTTTAGCATTGATAATTAACCTAGCCAGTATGCTTTCTAAAAAGCAACAAAACATCGAAGACATCAAGGAGTCATTAATTCCCATGTTAATCTGGTGCGGTGTAATCTGCGGATTGATCGCGTTGACTAACTTATCTACAGCAATGTTACTTTTTGCTACGTGCATGTTAGTCATGTTTATTGGCCGTGTGCCAGTAAAATATTTGGCCATGCTAGTGTTAGTCGGATTGTTAGCAGGAGCAGTTGCCTTGAAATTCGGAGTGAGAGGAGAAACAGCAAAGAATAGAATTTCGAGTTTCATCAATGGAACTGAACTTCCATTTCAAGCGAAGCACGGAAGAATAGCTGTGGCAACAGGCGGAGTTTTCGGTAAAGGTCCTGGCAATAGCGATCAACGAAATATTCTTCCACACCCTTATTCAGATTTTGTGTATGCTATTGTGATTGAAGAATACGGAATGATTGGAGGCGTAGTAGTCCTTATACTTTATTTAGTTCTACTGCATCGTGGTATGAAGGCGGCTTACAACAGTGAACGGGCATTTGGAGGATTGCTCTCTGCCGGATTAAGTTTTGATTTGGTGTGTCAGGCCATGGTAAACATGGGTGTTGTTGTGGGGTTAGGTCCCATCACAGGTCAACCTCTTCCCTTGATAAGTATGGGGGGAACGGCAATGTTATTCACTGGACTTTCAGTAGGAATTATTTTAAGCGTGAGCAGAGGTGAACAAGAACAAAATTGGGGACAACAATCAGAGAGTGAAGAAGTGAAGGATAATAAGAGTTTAGAACAGAAGGCAGCATGACGATAATTAATCAATTAGCCGATTTGAAAGTTAGTAATAGCTGCGAGCCTCTAGCTTCTAGCTTCGAGCTATTGGGTAATGAGAATCGGCTAGTAGCTAGAGGCTTGCAGCTAGAAGCTATAAGTGTAAAGCAGTCATCATATTATTCGGCAGAGATTAAGTGAAAACGTCACAACCATATCGACTGATCATCAGCGGAGGCGGAACCGGAGGACATATCTTCCCTGCACTTGCCATCGCCAATGAATTCAAAGATAGATATCCTGATGCAGACATACTGTTTGTGGGTGCAGAAGGTAAAATGGAAATGACCCGCGTGCCTGAAGCTGGATATAAAATAATTGGTTTGTGGATCAGCGGACTTCAACGAAAGTTGACATTGTCTAATTTGTTATTTCCGTTTAAGTTGATTTCCAGTTATATCAGAGCAAGAAGTATCGTAAAAAAATTCAAGCCACATGCTGTGATTGGAACAGGTGGATATGCGAGTGGCCCAATTATGTTGGCTTCGACAAAGAACAACATTCCTTCTCTTTTACAGGAGCAAAATTCTTATGCGGGCTTAACCAATAAGCAACTTGCGAATAGGGTACAACGAATTTGTGTGGCTTACCCAGGTATGGATAAATTCTTCCCGAAGGATAAGGTCATGTTTACAGGCAACCCGGTTCGAAAGGATATTGTTAATCTTGATACTAAACACGAGAAGGCACTTGATCACTTTGCTTTTAGCTCAAATGAACGCACGTTATTAATTCTTGGAGGAAGTCTTGGCGCGAGGACAATAAATGATAGTGTGTTGGCAGGCATTGACAGATTGATTGATGGGCAGGTGCAAGTGATTTGGCAAACCGGGAAGATCTATTACGAAAGCATTAAAGAACAGGTTCAGGATAAAGACTTGAGGAGAATACGAATACATGATTTTATAACCCAAATGGACTTGTCGTATGCTGCTTCCGATGTGGTGATATCACGAGCTGGAGCATTAGCCATTTCAGAATTATGCCTGGCAAAGCGGCCTTGTATTCTAGTTCCTTCGCCCAATGTGGCAGAAGATCATCAAACCAAGAATGCCATGTCCTTGGTCAATGAAGGAGCAGCTATCCTGATCAAAGATGCGGAGGCTTGCAAATCTTTAGTAAGTGAATCATTGAAACTTTTATTTGATGAACACCAATGCGATAAATTAAAAGAGAACATAGGGCGTTTGGCAAAGCCCAATGCAACTCAAGAGATAGTAGATGAAATTGAAAAAATAATTGGTATAAGAAGTGAAGTTAGAGCAATACGATAGTGTTTATTTTTTAGGAATCGGTGGTATTGGCATGAGCGCCATTGCACGTTGGTTTAAGCACAAAGGCTTGCGGGTGGCTGGCTATGATCGCACACCAACACCACTTACGCACGAATTGATTGACGAGGGAATGGAAATTCATTTTGAAGATCGGATTGAATTTATTCCAGGATATATAACCAAAGAAAAAACACTGGTTGTGTTTACGCCAGCGATTCCAAAAAATCACCTCGAGCACGCTTACTTAAAAGACCAAGGCTTTACAATTTTAAAACGATCAGAAGTTCTTGGGCTTTTAACGAAGAATTATAAAACAGTGGCTGTTGCAGGAACACACGGTAAGACCACCACTTCATCGCTGGTCGCTCATATCTTAAAGAGCGCAGGAATTGATATGGTAGCATTCCTTGGCGGGATCACGACTAACTATGCTTCCAACCTGGTGATGCACGGAGAGGTTAATCCCAAGACAGTAGTCGTGGTTGAGGCTGATGAATTTGATCGTTCCTTTTTAAGACTCTTTCCAGAGATAGCGGTGGTAACTTCTGCTGATGCTGATCACTTGGACATCTATGGAGATCATGCCAGTATGCTCACTTCTTTCAAAGACTTTATTAAACAAATTAGCAAAGATGGTAATCTGATTATTCACGAATCAATTTCTGCTTTAGCAAATGGAGTAGATATAAACAAAGAAACCTATGGCATGAGCCAGGGACAATTTTTTGCCGACAACATTACCACCAATGGTGGATTTTTTGAATTCGATCTTCATGGCTTTGGCAAGAAGATTGAAAAGATACAGCTCGGTGTCCCTGGTTTTCATAACATGGAGAATGCGATTGCGGCAACTTTAGTAGCCATGAAGTTAGGCATTCAGGAATCGATTATTCGCGAAGCATTAGGTTCATTCAAGGGAGTGAAGCGTAGATTTGAATTCATCATTAAGAAAGACAACTTGGTGTACATCGATGACTATGCGCATCATCCAACGGAGATCGAAGCGTTCTTGAAATCGCTTAAGTCGATGTACAAGGGTAAAAAGATCACTGTGATTTTTCAGCCTCATCTGTTTACACGTACACGTGATTTTGCGGAAGGATTTTCGAAGAGCCTGAGTTTGGCCGATGAAGTTTTGTTGATGGATATCTATCCTGCAAGGGAAGAACCTATTCCTGGTGTTACCTCTGATATGTTGTTTAAAGACATCACGAGTCCGGTAAAGATAAGGTGCAGTAAAAAGGATGTGATGCAAAAGTTGGAGGACCTTGATATAGAGGTGTTGGCGACAGTGGGTGCTGGTGATATTGACACGTTTGTAAAACCGATAAAAGAATTTTTGAATCGGAAGTAAGATGAAGTGGAAGCTAAACATACGGAAAGAGATTAAGGTGGCAGTAGCGCTGATTGGCGTCTCGTTTCTCATTGCCTTTAGCGAAGGGAAGCAAGGTGGGGCAGTATGTAAGGATGTTGTGGTGGAATTAGATAACCTCCATGAGAATCATTTCATGGATGAGGCAGATGTCATGAAATTGGTGGAGGGGAGCGGCCAGCCCATTAAAGGAGTAAGTATTAGCCGAATCAATTTGAAAGACATTGAATCAAAATTGAAATATGACAAACATATTTTGGATGCTGACTTGTATGGCGATTTGAAAGGCAATCTGGTAGTGGATGTAGAATTGAGGAGACCGATCGCAAGAATCGTTCAGTCAGATGCGCCCGATGCTTACATCTCCGAGGATGGTGTGATCATGCCCGTGTCAGAAAAATATACCTCACGAGTGGTATTGATCAGCGGTGCTTTTGTAAAAGGTTTACTTGAAAGCGGAGACTTGAATAAGTCGGAGGAAGGAAAACAAATACTGGAAATGATTGAGTTTATTAATGAAGACAAATTCTGGAAGGCTCAGGTAGCTCAACTGGACATTAATAGCGCGGGTAAGATTTCGATCTATCCTCAAATCACCGGGCAGAGAGTTGAATTTGGCAAGCCAGAAAATATAGAAGTGAAGTTTAAGAAACTGATGATTTTTTATAAAGACATTCTTCCGCAACGCGGATGGACAAGATATGAAAGAGTGAATTTGGAGTATGAAGGACAGGTGATTGCAGAATAGCAAAAAGCAATAAGTAGAAACAACCACTAACAAAACATAAGGCATCATGGAAAATGAGAAAATAGTAGTAGGTCTGGACATCGGCACAACGAAGATATGTGCGATTGTAGGACGCAAAAATGAGTACGGCAAACTTGAAGTACTTGGCATGGGCAAGGCGGAGTCCGAAGGTGTGATAAAAGGTATTGTCACTAATATTGACAAGACTGTTTTCGCCATTGGAAAAGCCATTAAGGAGGCAAGCGATATGGCGGGTATTGATATTGGTGTCGTGAATGTTGGAATTGCCGGTCAGCATATTCGCAGCTCAGTCCACCATGGAAGTATCACCCGCAGTTCCAAAGATGATGAGGTTAGCATTGAAGATGTTAACCGGTTGACGGAAGACATGTATCGTATTGTCATTCCTCCTGGCAGCGAGATCATTCACGTAATGCCTCAGGATTATACCGTGGATTATGAAGAGGAAATAAAAGACCCTGTTGGAATGAGTGGTGTTAAGTTGGAAGCCGACTTCCATATTATCACGGCCCAAACCAGTGCGATTAATAACATCAATAAGTGTGTAAGAAGAGCTGGATTGGAAATTGAGGATTTGATTCTTGAACCTCTTTCTTCAAGTCTTGCTGTGTTGAGTGAAGATGAAAAGGAAGCAGGTGTTTGTTTAATTGACATCGGTGGCGGAACAACGGACATTGCCATCTTCTATGACAACATCATTCGCCATACGGCTGTCATTCCTTTCGGTGGAAATATTCTGACCACAGACATTCAACATGGTTTGATGGTAATGGCGAAGCAAGCCGAACAATTGAAAACTCGTTTTGGAAAAGCAATTGCTGAAGAAGCTAGTCCAAACGAGATTGTTTCTATACCTGGCATTCGCAATAGAACGGCTAAAGAAATTTCAGTGAAGAATCTTTCTAATATCATTCAGGCGAGAATGGAAGAGATCATTGAGATGGCGCACACCGAAATCATCAACTCCGGATTTGAAAACAGGCTGGCTGGAGGAATTGTCATCACGGGTGGTGGCTCTCAACTCAGTTGCCTCAAACAATTGGTAGAATATATGACCGGAATGGATACACGTATAGGTTATCCTAACGAGCATCTGGGCAAAAGCAAACTCGAGATCGTGAAGAGTCCGATGTATGCAACCGCAGTTGGGTTAGTCCTTTCCGGGTTCCGTTCACTTGATGAGCGAGAAGAGCGATACAAAGAAGCAAAGGATGTTCAGAAAACTGTGAAGGTGAAGAAAGTGAAAGCTAATCCGGCAGGTGATTTCTTCTCGAGTATTCTCAATAAGACAAAAGGTTTATTGATCGATGATCTGGACGGCAAGAACGAGTATTAATCAATTAGCCGATGAGAAAATTAACCAATTACCGATTTACGATTAACTAACAAAGATTAAACAACCACTAAAAAATAATTGTCATGTTTGAACCAGTCACAGGATACAAATTTGACCTCCCGAAACATCATAAGTCAATCATTAAAGTGATTGGAGTAGGTGGCGGAGGTAGCAACGCGGTGAACCACATGTACCGACAAGGCATCAAGGATGTCGAATTTGTCGTGGCCAACACCGATCTGCAGGCACTGAACAGCAGTCCGGTGCCATACAAACTCCAACTCGGAGTTAATCTTACCGAAGGTCTTGGCTGCGGAGCCAATCCGGAAGTAGGTCGTGCAGCTGCTTTGGAAAGCAAAGAGCAGATTCGTGAAATGCTTACTGGCACCAAGATGGTGTTTGTTACAGCAGGTATGGGCGGAGGCACTGGAACAGGTGCCGCTCCTGTCATCGCGAAGATTGCAAAGGACATGGATATCCTTACTGTTGGGATTGTTACTGTGCCATTTTCTTTCGAAGGCAAAAAGAAATTAGCACAAGCAGAAGCTGGCGTGGAAGCGTTTAAGGCAAGCTGCGATACCGTGCTTGTAATCCTGAACGATAAGCTTCGTGAAATATATGGCAACCTCGCCATCGGTCAAGCATTTGGTGAAGCCGATAACGTATTGACTACTGCTGCGAAAGGCATTGCTGAAATTATCACGTTGGCCGGATATGTCAACGTAGATTTTCAGGATGTGCGCACCGTGATGTTGAATGCAGGTGCGGCCGTTATGGGCTCAGCTGAAACGCGTGGAGATAACCGTGCGATAAAAGCAGCGCAGCAATCTCTAGCTTCTCCATTGTTGGATAATCGTGATATCATGGGAGCCAAGAAAATTTTGCTCTCTATTATATCTGGTGAAGAAGCAGAATTGCAAATGGATGAGTTAACACAGATCACAGAATATATTCAAGGTCAGGCAGGTGACGAAGCCGAAGTAATTTTCGGTCATGGTGTTGATTCCCTTTTGGGAGATAGAATACGTGTAACGGTTATTGCGACAGGGTTCCTTGCGGAAGGCCAGATTGCCAAAAAGACTGAGTCGAAGAAAGTGTTGGAACTTGATCGTTCTCAGATTTCTTTATTCGATGCAGTTGATAATTCGGTGAACCAAAGAATCGTGGAGCCAGAGTTAAAGATCAGAGCTGAACTGGACAAACCGATTCTTGAAACTCCAAAAGAAAGGCCTATTGTTCAGCAACCTGTTGATAGGCCGATCATTCAACGTCCTGCCGACAAACCTATATTGAATGTGCCAGAAGAGAAGCCATCCAAAAAGGATGATGATCAACCCAAGCGGCCTTATGAATTTGTTCTTTTTGAGAAGGAGGAGACCGTCAACAACAAACGGGAGGATGAAGAGGAAGATGAAGGAGAGGATAGTTTGTTCCGTAGTGAAGATGAGTTTGAAGTAGGTAAAGGAATCTCGGCCGATCAAGTCATCAATCAGGAAGGTATGATGGAATATCGCAAAACGAAAGAGCGGTTGGAGCAACAAGCGAAAGATAGAAGGGAGCGCATGAAGGCTAGCAAGAAGCAAGAGATGACCAAAGAAGAGTTTAATGAAAAGTGGACACTACCTGCTTACCTCCGTAGAGGAGTGAAGATGGACAATGTTCCTCATTCATCAGAGTCATTCATTTCGCGCTACAACCTGAATGATGATAACAATCTGTTAGGGAACAATAAGTTTTTGCATGACAATGTGGATTGAAAACCGTTATCAGTTAACCGTTAAAAGTAAATCGGGCACAACGATTAACTTTTTTCGAATAACGATTAACGGATAAGATATGGCATATCCGGTACGTCTGGCTTTACTCCATTCGTAGTGGTTGTTGGTGGTAAATATTTTTTGCCGGTACCGGAGTGCCTTCTTTTTGATTGGGAGATTTAATAGCAGGGATTATTATTTTTTACTGCGCCTGATCATAAGTTTTTTAAACTGAGAAGCCGGATCCTATGGTCCGGCTTCTTTTTGCTATTACTTGAAGAGTTTTTTTTTGAGCTAAGTTATTCTGTCTTGCTTTTAAAGTTTGAACAGACGATGAATATACATCTTGTAAAACTTTTGAAGCGACCACTTGATGTTCCTCCAATTCCCCTCTGTCCTAACAGCAATGGTGGACGGCATCTTGCCGTTAAAAGATCCTTGTTCCGTCAAAGGAGGATGAGACCAGTATATTTTGATAATCTTATTTTCGATCAGATGATTGTGCCACCAGTCAATAACCTCATGGCACTTGTTTAGTTTTAGATAATCCAGCATAAGGTGAGCTGCTTTTTTATCGATCATATAGGCTCCGGCACACCGGGTTGTTTCTGCTTCATAGAGAAACTTTCCTTTTTTAGTTTTTCTTATAGAGGGAAATTTTAAGGTGGAATTTTCAAGTGAAATGATAAAACCTTCATTTAAAAGGTCTGCTTCTCGAGTAACCGACTGTATCCGGTCATTAAAAGAATCAAGAAAACAAACATCATTTTCAAATATGATGGCATACTTATTAGCACTGGTGATGAACCGTTCATATATTAAGAAATGAACCAAGGTGCACATCAATGGGCCTTTTTTGAGAATGACTTTTATCTCAGGTAAGAAATATTTTTTTATTAACTGTTCATTCTCTGAGGGATTGACCGACTCTGTTACAAATTCATATCCAAGTTGATGATCGTCAAACAGCTTACGAAGAATTTTTTCACGAGCCTCATAGCCAGTTATCCCATGAACTATGTATATGTTGTTTAGTATTTTTGACTGATCTGTATTTTCCATCAAGTAAGAGCCTAAATTTATACGTAGGTTTGATGCTTGTGCTTCTTTTAATAGTTTCAATTCACATTGAAGTTCGAATTTACAAAGAATTATTACGTTCATTTTATACCTTTATTCAAAACCTTATCACATGAAAATACTCCTCGCCTGGATTGGCATACCTATTCTACTACTGATCGGATTCTATCTTGCAGGACCTTCTCCGTCCACACCTGTTTGGGATCCTGTGATGCCAACCGTACCTCAAGATCCAGCAGAGTTGGAAGCTTATGTGGCCACCCAGGAGAGCAAACATAAACTGAAGCCTGATAACGAAGCTCGCATTGTGTGGTCGGATAGTACTAAACAAAAAACTAAATTCAGCGTGGTGTATCTCCATGGATATTCTGCTAGTCAGGGGGAAGGAGATCCGGTTCACAAAATTTTTGCGAAGGAGTTTGGGTGCAACCTCTATCTGGCTCGACTAGCAGATCATGGTGTCGATACGACAGAGAACCTCCTATACTTTACACCGGATCGTTGGTGGGCGAGTAGCAAGGAAGCGTTGGCTATTGGAAAGTCTATTGGAGATAATGTGATTATTATGAGCACTTCAACGGGTGGAACAATGGCATTGATATTGGCAGCAGAATATCCACAAGATGTGTTTGCCTTGCTCAGCATGTCGCCAAATATTGCCATTAATGATCCATTGGCGTGGATTGGGAATAATCCCTGGGGGCTTCAATTAGCAAGGATCGTGAAAGGTGGAGATTATAATGTTCCCAAAGTAAAGTCTGATGTTGATGTGGCCCTCAACAATCAATATTGGAATAGTAAGTATAGGTTTGAATCAGCTTGCCAGTTGGAGGAACTATTGGAAAGTAAGATGAACACATCCACGTTTGAGAAAGTAAAGCAACCTGTTCTTGATCTCTATTATTACAAAGATGAAATCCACCAAGACTCAACGGTGAAAGTGAGTGCCATCCTGGATATGCATAAACAGTTGGGTACACCTGACTCACTCAAAGTGGCAGTAGCGATACCGAATGCTGGTGGCCATGTGATGGCCTCTTACATTTGTTCAAGAGATATTGAAAGTGTGCAGAGTGAAATGAGAAAATTTGCGGTTGATAAATTAAAGATGACACCAATAGCCGTTAATCGGTAAAAGTTAATCGTTGTTTGTTTTAAAAGTTGACTTCCTCAGGATCACACAAACTTCAATGTCTTAGAAGTGAGTATGTATTGAGCTAGGTAGTTGTCTATTTCTGTATAGAATGGTTCGTTGGTGAGGTGCGTGACAGCACGCGTCA
>JANOQK010000478.1:0-2422 GCA_031414855.1 Bacteroidia bacterium
TCGAATTGTTCTTTTAGTCTGGACGATTCCTGATGAATAGGTTTCCATATCCGTCTCAGTCATTTCAGTCTGAAAGATCAGTGGAAGTGCTTTTTGATGGTCGCTGGTTTCGCTGATATCCAACGTCAAACTGATAGGCTGACCGGAGTAGCTTATAGTAAACTGATGCAGAATGCCATCACCTGTAATAACGGTAAGATTGGTCTCCGTAAAGTTTTCCCTTCCAGCTTTTAACTGAAGTACGTTACCAACTCCTTTTGCCTTTTGAGCTAGAATGTCACGGCTTCCCCGGTCAACGCTCTTAATGACTGCCGGAAAAATAATGCTGGACGTTTTATTGAACCCCACTTCAATGTTGTGCGATTCAATAGCAGATTGACTTTTGGAATCTTCTTCCAAATTGTACGGTTGAGTTCGGGATTGGCTGCGAGCATCTTTCAGCATTAACAGTAACAATCCCCATAAAATGATCCTTGCGAATAAGGTCATAACATTTTGTTTTAAATTTTGAAAATTGAATAAAGAATATCTATTGCTGGTCTTTCAGTAAAATTCTGTAGCCTGCCTTCACGGTTACGTTGATCAGCTTAACCTTCTTGCTGAACAACCCTTTTGCGGCCTGAAGTCCTGCACTCGCAGCCTGTGCACCTATAGACTGATCCATACTTAACAATTGCATGCTCTGCATTGCCTGGTCGGATGATTGTTTTGCAGCATCGCGAGTTATTGCTCCGGGAATGTAGATGCCTTCAATTCCATCCAGATCATAAGCGGAAAGGGAAACGGGGAAAAGTGAATTGTTATCACGGATGGAATTGATTTCAATGGTAAGTCGCTCTCCATTTATAGCGGTAGTGCCGTAGATAAACTGATCTTTAGAAATAAGCTTGCCATTAACGTAAACATCAGTCACCAGGCGCATCTTCACTGTCGATCCAGCAACAAGTTCCTGCGTGTCGTGAATGACTGCTTCTATTGCATTTCCAACTAAGTTATCTTCTCCAGCTTCATCTTCTAAATCAAAAAAAGAATTCTGTTGAGCTTTAACTGAAAATATCTTGCTGAGTAAGGCAGTACTATCTGCAACAACTTGATTTATGCTCTTAGTTGGATTTATCAGCGATATGTTTTCCTCACCGTATACAGTCTCTACGGGAAAAACCTGATCCTTCTTTTGTTCGCTTTGCTCTTTGATTTTTTCGCGTACTCTGTCTGGATGTTGAATGTCCAGGATTTTTTCCAGCATACCTTCAATCTGTTGCATTTCAGGATCAGTCTGATTGCCGCTGTTCATCATCTCCATCATTTTCTCCAAATCCTTCACATCAGAAGAGAATTGTGGATCGGAAGTATTAGCGTTACTCTCTTCCTTAATCGGCTCAATAGAGGGTTCTTGCGCTTTATTCAGCTCGCGATAAAGTTGCTCAAGCTTTTGATTGACCTTTGCTTCATTGGGATCAACGATTTCATTTTTCTTTCCAGGAAGAGAATTACGAAAACTGCTCGCAGTAGTCTTTACATTCTGTTTTGTTATTGGCTCTTGCTGTGATTCTTGCTCTTCCACCTCGAGGGAAGCGAGATTAAAATATGGATCATTCTCCCGTTCCTCATTGAATTTGAGTGAATCACGTTCTGCACGTTCGTATAGCGCAAGCTTGTTCCACTCTTCATCGTTAAAATGGGCGCTAGGGAGTTCAAGGTTCAACCCCGTCCTCTCAATTGACATGGCTTGCGCGGGTGTGCCTTTCCCTCCTCCAAGCGCCCAAAAAATCATCGTAAGAAATGGCAATACCAGTAGAGGCAACGCCATTACAAACTTCCTTTGCTGCAAATATTTTTGTGAATGTTTCATAGTGATTGTATTTTGGTTAGATGAATAGTTATATGGTTTACCTTTTCAATCCTTTTTTTTGAGTGGGAATGAAATGGAGTTCATTTTCATAGGTCTCAAGCTGTTGCCGTGTAATCGGTTCCCAGCCTTTCGATTTGTTCAATGAATCCTTTGAAAATTCCGGATCGCTGTTGATGAAGAGTTGACCTTCGCTATCAACGGCTACATGAAAGGCTTCAAACTCACCATCTATCTCGCCTTTCATTTTGCCAATGGGAGTTAACTTTTGATTGTCTGGTGTATTCATATAAATGTCATTCGGTAATGTGATTTCGTCTATTGGTAGAGTTGTGCTGGGCTGTCCGTAAATGGCCTGCAGGATTAAGACGGTGCAAATACCTGCCATTGAAATTCCAAACACAATCATGCTTGCTTTCTTAGTCTTACTTGAAAGTGTATTGAATATCTCATTGCAGTGGTTGACTTTCCTCTTTAGGAATGACTTACTGTTTTGGAGTGGCTCGTCAATTGGAGGCGAATTGGATTTCTTGGTTTCCGTATTCATTGCGTTTATCGGTTTTCAGTTTTGAT
>JANOQK010000479.1:0-5048 GCA_031414855.1 Bacteroidia bacterium
AATGCTGCCTAGGTTGAAAAGGGTTGACTTCAATTTCGCCAACTCGTATTTCCGACATGCCTCCATTGGAAGTGGAGGCGGGTGCTGCCTCTTCTAACCTATCCGACTCTGGAGTATCACTCAATAAAGATTTTAACCCTCTCCCTAACGCTATCTTCTTGCTCATTTCGACATTCCGTTTTTATCTAAAATCTCATGCGCCAAATTCAGGTAACTGATGGCCCCTTTGCTCTCTGCATCATGTACGATAACAGGTAAACCAAAACTGGGCGATTCACTTAACTTGACATTCCTTGGTACTATCGTTTTGAAGGCAATGCTTTTAAAATGTGTTCGCACTTCTTCTACTACTTGATTTCCGAGCGAGGTGCGGGAATCATAAAGTGTAAGCAGGATACCTTCAATCTCCAGGTTAGGATTTAGCCGGGTTTGAATAATTTTAATGGTATTCAAAAGTTTGCCCAAACCTTCAAGAGCAAAGTATTCGCATTGAACGGGAATGATCAACGAATCTGCGGCAGTGAGCGAGTTGATCGTTATTAAACCTAAGGAAGGCGAACAATCAATGATAATGAAATCGTAGTCGTTTTTAATTTTGTAAAGTGCATCGCGCATTTTTTCTTCCCTGCGTTCGATGTTCACCATCTCTACTTCGGCTCCTACCAAATCAATATGGGAAGGAAGTATATGTAAAAAGGCCAATTCATTCTGTACGATGGCTTCCTTTGGATCAACACCATCCACCATGCATTCATAAATGCTAAGTTTTACTTCTTTTGGATTCATGCCAAGGCCTGACGTGGAATTGGCTTGTGGATCAGCATCGACCAACAAGGTCTTATACTCCAACACGGCCAAACTGGCGGCAAGGTTGATGGCCGAGGTGGTTTTACCAACTCCTCCCTTTTGATTCGCGATTGCGATGATTTTACCCATTCTTTTGCAAAAATTAAAAAATACCTGCCGGTCTGGTTTGGACGCGGGATTGCAAATATACAGTTATAGGGTAACCGTGGAACAATCGTGGAACGTTACTTATCCACGGGTTGTCAACAGGCTTATGAACAATCCAAATTAATTAGCCAGTGGGTCGATTAGCCAATTTGAAAATTGAATCCTGCAAAAAGGAATCCTAATTGATCTGAAATTAATTTTAACCCCCTTTCATCGGCTAATTTTCAAATCGTCTAATTGGCTAATTATTTCTTCCCAGACTTCCTCCTCGCTTCTTCGCTGGCCTTCATGGCTTGTTCTAGTTTGTTCATGAAACCAGATTTTTTTCCACCACCTGTTGCTGCGGCTGCTTCCATTTTCTTTTTATGGTCGTCCATAACCGCCATAATCTTATCCTCATCCACAAACCGCTTGATGATCGCTTGCTGGGCAAAGGTGATTAAGTTGGAAACGAAATAATAAAAACTTAAGCCGGCAGAAAAACTATTGAGTACAAACAAGAAGATAACCGGCATGATGTACGACATCGACTTCATTGGTCCTTGCACCGAACTGATCTGATTATTTTGCCAGGTATAAATGAGCGTGGATACCGTCATGAGAATTACGAATAAACTCACGTGGTCACCATAAAAAGGAATAATGAAAGGTAGGCTTGCGATGGAATCATAAGTCGATAAATCTTCTGCCCATAAGAATGGTTGTTGACGCAGTTGTATGGCCATCGGGAAAAACCAAAACATGGCAAACAGAATCGGCATCTGCAGCAGGAGTGGGATACACCCACTGAATGGATTGACTCCCGCTTGCTGATAGAGCTTCATCTGATCTTGCTGATTCTGGGTCATGTTTTCGCCATTCTTTTCTTTGATCAGATCAAGTTCAGGCTTCAACAATTTCATCTTGGCCATTCCCAGATAAGATTTATATGACAGCGGCAGCAACAAAAGCTTGACGAACAAAACCAATAGCACTATGATCAATCCATAGTTGCCAATATATTTTTCCAGAAATTGAAAAACAGGTATAAGTGCATACTTGGTAATCCAGGACATAGGAGGCCATCCAAAACTTAAATTCTCTGAAAAACCAGCAGTAACGTCTTTAATGATATCATAATCATTAGGGCCGAAATAAAAGCTAAACTCTGCACCAGTAGCTACATCGGCACCAGGAATAAACAATTTTACATTGGCTTCTTTAACTGTAGAGGAGTCTGCGATGTTGGCAACGGTACTCACTTCTCCACCTGTGAAATACTTCTTTGCTATAATAGAACTGATGAAGAACTTCTTGCGGATAGATACCCATTTTATGGGGTTGGCAAGAGCATCTGTTTCAAGATCAGTAGAAGTCTCGGCAAGCCCATCAAATTCGCCATTGGCACTGAAATAATTCACGGTGGTCTTGGTGCGACTATCGGCAATGTCTTTCTCTTGCAAAGGAATTTTATCTTTCCAAAGTAAGGTTACGTTTTGTCCAGTGAGAGCAAATCCAGTGGCTTCCAGTTTGTAGCCGATTTCAAATCCGGAGACAGGAATCTTGTAGGTTTGTTTGATAAATGCGTTGTCGGAAATCTTCGCGGTGAAAGTAACGATAGTGGTATCTCCAGTCTTACGCTGATCAACAGTATAATAGAGCTTGGCCAGATCAACGTCCTTGCCATCGTATTGAGTGATCAATGAAGAAGTGTTTGTAGTCTCCGAAACAAGCAGAAGCGGCTGATTGAAATAGGTTTTAAAATTTCTCAATTCCAGTTGCTTGATAACAGCACCGTGGTTTGAAAAAGTGACGGCAAGGTCTGTTGTCTCAAGACGTGTCGTTTTTTCGTCACCACTTAGCAAGGAAGATAAATTTCCGTATTGCCTGATAAGGGTGCTGTCAGTGGCCGGCTGGACAGCCTGTTCCAATGAAGATGATCTATTATCGCTTAATGAGTCGTATGTTTCAACCTGGGCAGGTGTTGGTTTTACGGTTTCAGGCTTTGGTCCGAAGTAAGTAAAGTAAACAAGTAATAGCGCTGCGATCAATGTGAGGCCTATGGCCGAATTCCTATCCATTTTGTAATTTCTGATTTATAATGTTGCTAATTCTTAATTCTTAATTCTTAATTCTCAATTCTTAATTCTTAATTCTCAATTCTTAATGTTCCAATCTTTTAATTTTCAAATCCCCATTACCGATTACCCTTCACTGATTACCGATTACTTCTTAAAACTTTAAGCTTTGAACTTTAAACTTTGAGCTTTAAACTTTGAGCTTTGAACTTTAAACTTTGAACTTTGAGCTTTAAGCTTTGAGCTTTAAACTTTAATCTCCTACTTACTACTCCCCAACTTATACTGCATAGCCGCCTCAACAAACTTGACAAACAACGGGTGTGGATTGAGAACAGTACTTTTTAGCTCAGGATGGTACTGAACCCCAACAAACCACGGGTGATCTTTTAACTCAACAATCTCTACCAAACCGGAGTCAGGATTGATACCTGTTCCTTTTAAACCAGCCTCCTCAATTTGGTCCAGGTACTTGTTGTTAAACTCATAGCGGTGACGGTGGCGTTCTTGAATCAGCGTGTCTCCATATATATGGTGTGCCTTTGATCCCTTTTTAATTTTGCAATCGTAAGAACCCAAACGCATCGTGCCGCCCTTAGTGGTAATTTTCTTCTGCTCCTCCATCATGTCAATGACAGGGTGCTTTGTTTTTGGATTGAGCTCAGTCGTGCTGGCATCCAGATGCAAAACATTTCGGGCAAACTCGACAACAGCACATTGCATTCCTAAACAAATTCCGAGAAATGGAATTTTGCGTTCGCGTACATATTTGATCGCCTCAATTTTTCCTTCCAGCCCGCGCTCCCCAAAACCCGGTGCAACTAATATGGCATCGAGGTGGCCAATAATATTTTCAACAGTGTCTTTGTGAATGTCTTCAGATGAGATCCATTTCAGATTGACTTTGCAATCATTTTGTGAGCCAGCATGGATAAACGATTCGGCAATGGATTTATAGGCATCCGGTAAGGATACATATTTTCCAACCAGACCAATCGTAACTTCGTTGAGCGGATTTTTTAGTTTACCTAAAAAGACTTTCCATTGCTCCAGGTCAGGTTCATGCTTGGTGGCCATCTTAAGTTTGGCCAATACCCGCTCGTCAAGCTTTTCCTTTTTCATTAAAAGGGGTACATCGTAAATCGTCTCTGCATCAATGGCTTCAATGACTGAGTTGAGATTGACGTTGCAGAACAAGGCAAGTTTTTTCCGGATCTCCATCGAAAGCGGATGTTCCGTACGGCAAACTAAGATATCGGGTTGAATCCCATAGGAGAGGAGTTCTTTTACAGAGTGCTGCGTGGGTTTAGTCTTCAACTCTTTTGCCGCACTCAAATATGGGATCAGAGTCAAGTGAATAACAAGCGCATTATTAGAACCTAAGTCCCACCGCACCTGGCGCACAGCTTCCACAAAAGGAAGTGATTCAATGTCACCCACGGAACCACCTATTTCGGTAATGATGAAGTCGTATTTGCCGCTGTCGCCCAACAGAAACATGTTTCGCTTGATCTCATCAGTAATGTGTGGCACTACCTGAACCGTTTTACCCAGGTATTCGCCTTTGCGTTCTTTGGTGATCACATTATTATAGATGCGACCAGTCGTAACGTTATTGGCTTGTGACGTCTTGATGTTCAGAAAGCGCTCATAATGACCAAGATCCAGATCGGTCTCAGCGCCATCGTCTGTCACGTAACACTCTCCATGTTCGTATGGATTCAAAGTTCCCGGATCGATATTAATATAAGGATCGAACTTTTGTATCGTGACTGAAAACCCTCTGGCTTGAAGCAACTTACCCAACGAGGCTGAGATGATGCCCTTGCCCAAAGAGGAGGTTACGCCCCCGGTAACGAAAATGTATTTTGCAGTATGGGTAGAAGACATAGTAAACAGTTAACAACCAAAGGGTTTAGATAATAATTGAATCAGTGCAATACATCATTCTTCGCTAACCTGTCAACCGAAGCTACTTAATCAACGAGGCAGCAGCCATGTTGATAGCGTAGGTTGACCTGCCAACCGAAGCTTTTT
>JANOQK010000480.1:0-4304 GCA_031414855.1 Bacteroidia bacterium
AGCAAAGGAAGGTTTTCCATTGTGCCACCCATGAACACAGCTGTGGGTAGGTAAGCGCTCTGCATCTGCTTGGCCGTTTGAATTGCGTCCTCTCCCATAATCGCTACTTCGTAAGGCTGATAGGCCATCAGGCCAATCAAACTGGCCCAGTTGGCATAGTACGGCCCATTCTTAGCAAGTTCTCCAGTAACTTGAATTACCATGGCCTCACTCATCTCCAGATAAGAATCTTTATCGTAGTAAATTCCAAGTCGATACAACACATCCGCCATGATCGAATTGGAGGAAGGAATAACATTATCCGTAAGTTCCATTTTTCTGGCAATAAGCGATTCCGATTCGTCTGAGGTATAATAGAAAAATCCGCTTTGTTTGTCGCGAAAATGGAGCAAAGCATATTCGGCAATTAAATTGGATTTCTCCAGCCAGTGAATATCAAATGTGGCTTCGTATAGTCGAATGTAAGCCTTCGCTAAAATCGCATAGTCATCCAGAAATGCATCCACCGAGGATTTGTCATTCTTATAATTTCGGAAAAGCTGGCCTTCCTTGCGGACCATTTTCTTTTCAATGAAGTAGGCATTTTTCAGAGCTATTTCCAGATATTGGTTTTGACCCGTTGCAAAATAAGCATCCACATATCCACTTAACATCAAGGCATTCCATGAAGTAAGAATTTTATCATCTAGTGTTGGATGAATTCGTTTGCTTCGCTCTTTCCAAAGAATTTGCTTTGCATGCTTCAGAATTTTTTCCAATTCATCTGTTGTTACTAAATGCTTTCTTGATTTTTTTTCGTTTGATGAATTTCTGTAAAGAATATTTTTCTGGCCCTCCCAATTACCAGAATCAGTTATGTTATAGTAATCCATGAACACGGCAGCTGTTTTTTCATCCAAATGAGAATCAATCTCTGCTTTCGTCCAAACATAAAATTTGCCTTCTTCCTCTTCACTATCTGCATTGATAGAAGAATAAAAGCCCCCTTCAGGACTTGTCATTTCCCTTTTTATGAATTCAAGTGTCTCGTGAATAACAATTGCATATTTATCTTTTTTTGTTTGTT
Source organism: Bacteroidia bacterium (assembly GCA_031414855.1). Lineage (GTDB taxonomy): Bacteria > Bacteroidota > Bacteroidia > Cytophagales > Cyclobacteriaceae > ELB16-189. Next base: position 1,067 of record JANOQK010000480.1, read on the forward strand.
GGTAGGCATGAGCATAAAGACTAACAAGCTGCCCATTATCGTAGAGCATTTTTTCAAAGTGTGGCACTCTCCAGTTCGTATCAGTTGAATAACGGGCAAACCCTCCACCTAAGTGATCATATATCCCACCATCTGCCATCGCATCGAGTGTGGTTGTGACAGCATTCAATGACTCTTTATTTCCCGTGAGGTAATGATTTTGTAATAAGTATTCCCACACAACAGGCATTGGGAATTTAGGAGCGCCAGAAAGACCACCAGATTCATAATCCAGTTGAGACTGCCAATTGGTAAAAATATTCTGATAATCTTCTTTATTGATTTCACCTTGGCTTTCAACGACAGGGACAATCAAATCGTAATCTTGAATTCCCTTAGTTAAGGCTTCCGCCTGCTTCAGTACATTTTCATTGTCTTCTTTATAGGCTTTCACTATTTGTTTAAGAATTTTTAGCCATTGATCTTTGGGAAAATAAGTGGCGGCATAAAAAGGTTTTCCGTCAGGTAAGGCGAATGCATTTAAAGGCCATCCCGCATTACCAGAAATTAATTGGGCAGCATTGATATAGATCTGATCCACATCAGGTCGTTCTTCGCGATCAACTTTGATGGAAACGAAATTCTCATTCATGAACCTTGCCACGGCTGTGTCCATAAATGATTCTTTCTCCATCACATGACACCAGTGACAGGATGCGTAACCCACACTAACAAGTAATGGTTTTCCTTCTTTTTTTGCTTTCTCTAAAGGCTCAGTTCCCCACTCATACCAATCCACAGGGTTATCTGCATGCTCTTTAAGGTAGGGGCTACTTGCATTCGCCAGGCGATTAAGAGATGCCCTACTCTCAGAACCCTGAGTGCCACAAGATGTTTGTAGTAATACTATTGCAAGTAGAATAATCGGAAGTATAATTCGGATTGTCAACGGCAGCAGATTTAAAGCGTCAATTCGAAGTAAGGTAATCAGTTCTTTCTGCTAACATCCACGCCATCATTTAGCAAAAGCTAGTTTGCTTGCACCTGTCAAATTTCTTGAACTGAATAAACGCAAGCCTTCATTATTCACGCTAACTAAAACCGTCCATTTATCTTTCACTTTAATAAGTTGAATATCCTTCACGTTATATGGAACAAAGAACCCACTTTCAAATGACTTTAATGGTTTAAATTCACCATTCCCCAATCCTTTCAAGAATAACCCAGGCGAAGCATCTGCGGGAGTTGTCTCCACCTCAACATCGAATTTATTTCCAGCCAATAGAATATCTTTCTTACCATCATCATCAAAATCTCTAACAATTATTCCGTTGATAGCTGAAAGCTGAGCTTCCACAGGAAGCTTCTTCATAGACAATTTCCCTTTTTCATTGGTCAAGATTACACTTGAAAAAAGATGGGCTCTGTAGTGCATTGCATTTTCGATGCCACTGCCAAGAATAGAAGGAAGATCAGATGAAGCGAATGACAGATACGTTGGAAACTTTCGTCCAATTACCGGCATTTGTAATGACGTGCATTCCTTTCCCCGGATAGGCACAAGCAACGTGTCTTGGATATAGCGAGCTAGAAAAACATCATTCGTTCCATTGTTGTCAAAGTCTTTTGCAAATACCTGAAATGGTTTTTCTTTACTTGCTTTGAATTTATAGTTTTCCCCTAAGTTGCCAAGTATCAAATCCTGATCTCCATCTCCATCCAAATCATCCGCGATTACTTTATTCCACCACCCCTCTGTATTTCCAAGACCATATTCATCTGAAACATTGACAAGTTTGTTCTCTTTGTATTCATAGATTTTAATGGGCATCCACTCTCCCACCACTATCAATTCAGATTTCTTGTCGCCATTAAGATCGACCCATACTGCTGAATTTACCATGCCCACTTCTGACAGGCCTGGAGCTATCTTATCTGTCTTCTCAGTAAATTTTCCCTTATCATTAATGAGTAAATAATTTTTTGGTGATTTTGGATAGGTTCCTGAAACAACCTGTCCTCCACGAAATACATCCAGATCGCCATCACCATCAATATCGTATGGTGCAACACAAGAACCACTGCTTTTTGTTTTTGGTAAACTCGATTTGGTAAAATTGTCACTGCCATCATTCAGGTATAGTCTGTCCTGATATTGTGCTGCGTCTTCTGGAAATTCCGCTCCCCCACTTACCACATACAAATCATTATCCCCATCCTGATCAGCATCAAATAAAACAGAGCCCATGTCTTCATAGCTCTTGTCCGTTTCAAATGCAAGAATATTTTTCTTAACTAGCTTCCCATTCTTTTGCACGTACAAATTACCGGCCTGACCGGCAGCACCTCCCATATAAAAATCGTCTTCTCCATCTTTATTAACATCTCCTGTTGCGATAAACGGACCACTACGAGAAAACATATGCGGCAACAAAATCTGCTCCTTGTATTCATTAAATACATTTTCTTTATGTATAAAAGAAGCGCTTAATAAATCAGAAGTTGACTCATCAAATAAAACAAGCTTTGCCAGTTTAACATTTTTAGGAATAGCTTGGTCATGTCTTACTTTAATCAATTGATTTACGGAGTTCTCTTTTATGAGGCTTTCAAGACCATCATTCCAAGACACTTGAATACTATCTATTCTAGATGTCCCACCAAGTCCAAAATGTACAATGGGGTCATTGGAGGAGAGATAGCCTCTCACCGTTTTATTTTCAAAGTATTGAATTTTTCCGTCATAGTATATTGTTACTTTCGCTCCAATACCATCAGTATTACCGGCTGGGCCTACTAGCTTAATTTTTAAATAGTTATTTCGTTCGGCAGAAGTGTTCTCATAAATAAATGCTTCCTGATCAAGATTGTTAATCACCATATCAAGGTCACCATCATTATCCAGGTCACCAATGGAAGCGCCATTTGAAAAACTAGTCTCATTGAATCCCCACTTATCTCCAATATTTTCAAATTGCAACCCACCTTTATTCTTGAATAAGTAATTTTTAACCTTAATGGTATCGTAGTTATTGATAAATCCTTTAAAATCTTTTTCGAGCATCTCCTGAGGCGACTGATATTTACCTCGGTTATTCTCCACAAAAGTTGCAAGTTTTTGCTGCACATCACCATCAAAGACATCCCGCTTATATCCATTCGCTACGAAAATATCTCGATTGCCATCATTGTCAAAATCGGCCAACAGGCAAGACCAACTCCATTCTGTTTTAGCTACCCCTGAGAGTTGTGAAATATC
>JANOQK010000481.1:0-1875 GCA_031414855.1 Bacteroidia bacterium
ACCTACACGATTGACTTTGCAGCACAGGCTAGCGGACTTTATATTGTAAAGGTGCAAACCAGCACGAAAATTAGTGCTACTAAAATCTTTCTAACGCGATGAAGTTAAAAGTTAATGGTTATCCGTTACTGGTGATCAAATTGTTTTTCCGGACAACGATTAACTTTTAGCCATTAACGGTTAACGGGTTAACGATTAACGGCTATATTTGGGATTGCTAATTATTTATAATGACAAAAATTAAAGTAGCCGTTCTCTTTGGCGGGCGCTCAGTAGAACACGGTGTATCCATTAATTCAGCGCGCAACATTGCCGACTATATTGATAAGAACAAATTCGAAACCGTGTTGATCGGCATCTCTACCTCTGGCACCTGGTATGTTACATCATCCGTGAGCAAGGAGATAGAATCTGGAGAAAAAATAAGTCTCCAACTCAATCCAAAAAGCCCGGGGTTTATAACCCAAAATGGAACCATCTATTCTGTAGATGTAGTATTTCCTGTCTTGCATGGCACAGATGGCGAAGATGGCAGCATACAGGGTCTGCTTCAGGCAATGAGTCTGCCAATGGTGGGCACAGGAGTCTTGGGATCTTCCATGTCGATGAACAAACTGATTGCAAAAAAAATACTTCAGGAGGCTGGTTTGCCGGTGGCAAAGTTCCTTTACTATTATTTCGAAGATCGTGATCAAATCAATTTTGAACTGATTAGGTCAACACTTGGGCTCCCGTTCATGATCAAATCTGCAAGCCTTGGTTCATCTGTTGGAGTATCTAAAGTGAAAGACGAAGCCGACCTTCAAAGAGCAGTTGATGAGGCCTTCAAATATGATGACTGCCTGTTAGCAGAAGAATTTATAAAAGGAAGAGAAATAGAATGCGCTATTTTGGGAAACAATCCTGCTCAAGCTTCTTTACCAGGTGAAATCATCATCAGCAGCAAATATGAATTCTACACGTTTGATGCAAAGTATGTGGATGGTGAAGCCGTAAAAATTGATGTTCCGGCAAAACTTGACAAAACTATTTCAGAAACGATTCGCCAGCATTCATTAAAAGCATACCAGGCATTAAAGTGCGAAGATTTTTCGCGTGTTGATTTATTCCTAACGGAAGATGGGCGGGTCTTCGTAAATGAAATTAACACCATTCCTGGGTTTACAAATTCCAGCATGTTTCCTATGATGTGGAAAGAGCGTGGGATCTCATTCACTGAGCTTATCACTCAACTGGTAGAACTTTCGCTCGAACGCGCTAAGCGCTCTTCGCGTATCCAAAAAGATTTTCAATCTGCATTAAAGTTTTAGGTAAATGAAAATCAATTTGCTTTTTAAGGATAAAACACTTGGTGGCATGCTTGCCAATCTTGGAATCGTATTCGGTATTCTGTTGCTTTTGGGGGTATGTTATTTTTACATTTATCTGCCCCACTCCACTAACCATGGAGAAACGGTTTTGGTACCTGACCTGAAGGGAATGAAGATAGAAAAGCTTGATTCCTTTCTAAGGCAACACAAGCTGCGTTTTGAACTCAATGACTCCTCCTATTCCGATGATTTCGCGCCTCTTACGGTCGTCAGGCAATTCCCAAAAGAAGGTTCCTCGGTAAAAGAAAACCGCAAAATTTACATTTCGATTAACCGGGTTTCACCTCCTACGGTACCCATTCCTGATTTAGTAGATCGATCGCGAATCAACGCAGAGGTAGTTTTACAAAGCAATGAACTTAAAAGAGGCAGAATAATTTTTGAACCCAGTCCATTTCTCAACTTGGTGAAAGAGCTACGCTATCAAGGGAAACCCATTGAAGTAGGTGTGCGTGTGCCAAAAGGTTCTGTCATCGACTTAGTGATTGGCGATGGAAACGGCTCT
>JANOQK010000482.1:0-3070 GCA_031414855.1 Bacteroidia bacterium
GCGTCCTGCCACGATAAAATCTGCAGAAGCAAAGGCACCCATTCTTTTCGAAAAATTATACACCAGCTCAGCTCCCGGTGAAAACGTTTCGCGGTGGTTAGAAAAAATACTGTTGAGTGAAACGGGAGCTGTATCGTTAAAGAGCGATTCGATGGCAGTGAAACGAATGAGCAAACTCATTTTATTATGTACATAACTTGCCTCAAACCCGTAATGGATATCGTTTGAAAAATCGTTTGATCGATTGTTAAAGGCTACCTTACCTGCGATACGAAAGGATGAAAAATTCTGATAGAGCTGAATTCCGAGTAGCTGATTGAATTCACCGTCACCTGATTGAATGTCCGTATCTGTCCCTACCGTTCCCACTTTGCCAAAAGGTAATCCTAGCGAAAGAAATGCAATCGCCTGAACCGGCAATTTATTTCTCAACGCATATTTGATACCCACTTCCGAATCGCCAATGGAATTCAATGCTAGGCCGGGTTGAGTAGTTCCGGATTGATTAAACTCTAATGCGTTGACAGTGGTTCGTACAAAAAAAGGAAACCAAAGTGTTCCGGTAATTCGATCGGCTATACCGTACTCTCCTGATAAACTGGTCAGGTAAAGTGAATTTGTCCGGATGGAAACCGGATCGCTATCCGCATCGAAATAGGAATCGGAGCGAATCATGTGCTGGCTTAATCGTATCCAGCCCTGACTCTTATTTTGCACTTGCCCAAGTAAGCTAATGCTTGCCGCTAGCATCAGAAAGGTGATGATTTGTTGTTTCATACACGTTATTTAAGGTCAGCGAACCCAAAGGTGACCGAAGCAGGTTTGCATAGAACAATAACATAACGGTAGTCATTGAGTCCAATAGACGGACTAAGTACAAACGTTTTTCCTCCATCTGTGAAAATCTGTGCAATCTCCAGACCACTGGACCGGACAACCCCGCCATTAGTTGAGTTGGCCAGATATATAAATGTTCCCAGTGCGAAGTCTGTATCAAAATTGTCGCTTAAGGTAACCGTAAGTTTGTTGTCGATTACTTCCAATCGCGCGTTGCCACTTGTTTTGTAGCCCCCCGCTGCAATAAATGCTCCGGTGCGGGCAAGTCCAGTCACAGTAAAATCAATGCTGTTGCTTTTCACTCCAATGGATTTGGCATGAATGCCAGCAACGCCATTACCAACAGCTTCTACCAACCCCGTTTGGCTAACGGTAAGGATGGCACTATTTTCCGAAAACCATTCGATTGTTTTGTCAGGTAATTCTATTCCGTCAAAATTTTTCACTGAAGCATTTAGTTGCACTTTAATGCCGATTCCCAGATTTGTGCTGAGAGGGGTATTTATTTTTACCGTGGCAACAGCCGAAGGATCATTCACTACAGTAACTTGAATTTGGGGACCCAGGAAATCTTCGAAGAAGGGTTGTATTAAAGCCTGCCCTAATGCCTTTGCGGTAATTTTCCCCTCCGCATTAACCTGTGCAATCAGCACATTGGAGGATTGCCATTTTAGTTCTACTTCTTGCGGTATTCCAAACTTGTTAAAATACATGGCGGTAACTTGTGTCTCACCGGCAATCATCAAAGCAACTGTTTCAGTAGAGACTATTATCTTTTCTCCTACAATGGCATCATCCATGTAATCGGTGCCGATGCAACCCATCAAGCAAGTAGTGAGCAGAAAAAAAGCTTTTTTCATAAAAATTTTTATGAAATTATTCACTACAAAGCTTTTGAACTGTCGGCCTTCTGACGAATTGTTCTTTTATGATTTGATCTTTTGTTGCTGTTTTTGCTAAAAGCGCGATGACAAGGTTTGGGAGAGGCAGGGATTCCTCTCTTCACTTGATAGTTAGTCGAATAGTACAATTCTCCAGCGAACGATATTGGTGATAGGCAGCTTTCCAGATATGCCCTTTTAATGCTGTTTTCTGATCGGGTTGTTTATCAAGGCCACCGGCATACAGATCTCCATGCTCATGATCAACTAAATAGGTGTCAGTATATTCCCACAAAGTTTCAAATTTTTGGAAGTAATTCATTTTATCATCCGGATATAAGTCGGCCATTAAGAGAAGAGCGTTTAATCCTTCCACTTGTGCCCACCAGTTTTTGGTATCGTGTGTAATGGTGATTTCTGATTTGTCTTTGAAGTAATAGGCTTCATCATAAAAACCACCAACTGTATTGTCCCAACCATTCATAAGAGCATGATCAACCATTCGTTTTGCTACGGTCATAGTGGCGGCATCATTTTTCAGCCCCAAAATATGCGAAGCCTCAATCATGAGATAAGCAGTCTCCACATCATGGCCAAAGGAGACATGATCAAGTTGATAATGTTTCTCAATCACTTCTTTGGTGGAATCGGCAAAGGAAACTGGCGTCCAGTCTGGTTGGAGGAAAAGTGTGAGGTATCCTTTTTCGGTGGTAATGGTATCGCGAATTAAAACCAGCATTTCATTTAATCGTTCGCGAATCAACTCATCGGGCCACACCTGATACAATTCTGTAAACGCTTCCAGCAAGTGAATGGAACTGTTTTGATCTTTATAACCAGTGTCGGCAGTGGTAGGTGTATCCACATTACGTTTAATGGGAGTTCCATTTCGCTGTAGATGTTGAAAGTAACCTTTCAGCACAGCATCATGACTGTTTTTTTCTAGCCAGGCAAATGTTTTTTTCGCCAGGTTCAATGCACTTGTATCTTTAGTTGAAGCATAGTAAGCAGCCAGTGCATACATTCCAAAGGCATTGCCGTAAGCAGTCTTGGACGAATCGCCTTTCACATTTCCTTGCCTGTCGACCAGCCAATAAAAACCACCATACTCCTTATCCCACATTACATTTTTCAAAAACTCAAATCCATGTCGGGCACTTGATTTATAATGATCGACATCCGGATACCGCTGAGCCGCTTTGGCATTCGTCCACACGTGGCGGGCTTGTGTTACAATCATTTTGTCCTGATCACCTGTAGGCTTAAAGTCGTAGGTAAACGTACTGAGGAAACCACCGTACACAGTATCGACAGCCTGCGAATACCAACTTTCAAGAATCCCGGATAAAGTC
>JANOQK010000483.1:0-7559 GCA_031414855.1 Bacteroidia bacterium
CATCGTAATTGATTCCATAGGTGATCACAGGCCAACCATAATTTTTTCCTTTCTCTACTCGATTTAGCTCATCTCCACCCTTAGGTCCATGCTCATGGTTCCAGAGTATTCCGGTTTCCTGATCATAATAAAGTCCTTGCAGGTTGCGATGACCATATGACCATATCTCAGGCTTTGCTCCGGGTGTATTGACAAATGGATTATCCGTTGGAATTTTGCCATCATCGTGCAGGCGCAATACTTTTCCTAAATGATTAGTAAGGTCTTGAGCATTTTCTTTTTTCCCTCGTTCACCGGAAGTAAAGAACACATATCCTTTACCATCAAAAGCTATGCGCGATCCAAAGTGTACTTCAGAAGAAGACAATGGCAACGCCTGAAATAGTTCTTCGAGTTTGGTTAGCGCATTACCTTCTAATTTAGCTCGAGCAAGCACTGTTCCTCCTTCGGCTCCAGTTGGCTTTGCGTAGGTAAGGTAAATCCATCCATTGTTGGCATAATCAGGATGTAATTGAATATCCAAAAGGCCACCCTGCCCCATCACACGCACGGCAGGAACACCAGTAATTTTTTCATCCAAAAGTTTCCCGTCTTTAATTATGCGTATTTCACCAGCTCGCTCTGTTACAAGCGCACGGCCATCAGGAAGAAAAGCCATACCCCAGGGGCTCTTCAGTTTATTGGTGATTGTATCTACAATAAACTTCTGCTTTTCAGAATTAACAACTGTGCCAACAAGTGGAGTTTTATCCGTGCTCGGGGCAGTGCAGGAAATTGAAGCAATCGCTAGTAGCAGATATAAGGAATAGCCAAATTTTTGAATCATATTTTTGTTTTTAAAGGCAGCAAAGGTAAGCATAGTGTTCCTTAGTTGTGTATCTCCCAATTTGCCAATATGATCATGAATGGTGTGCTCCACTACAGCCTGAATCATGAGCTGCTGGTAAAAATCCAAACCTTTTAGCTAAGCTCCTAGAGCGCGCGTATTTTCAGATTTCTATAATACACTGGCGCTCCATGATCTTGTAAGGAGATAGCTCCCGTCTTCGATTTATTCCAATCTGGATAATCGACCCATTTACTTTTTTTGTAGCGTTCATTATAAGCATCGCTGCCCTCCTCAAATTCAACCATTACCTCCCCATTCAGCCAATGCTCCACATGACCATTGTTATAAATGATTTTCACCGTATTCCATTCTCCAACAGGCATCAGCTTTTTGGTGACCGGTGCTTCAAACATATCGTAGTTGCTTCCTGATTTTTGCGCTGGTTTCAGTTCGCCTTTCCAGCCGGTATCATCAATCACCTGGTTCTCCGGTCCGGTTTCATAATCATGTTTGTAATTGGGGCCTTCCACCACATGATAAAGAATTCCGCTATTGCCTCCGGGGGAGACCTTCCACTCGGCTGTCATTTCAAAATTTCCAAACTGACGCGTTGTGACAAGCGATCCTCCAACATTGGCCGTTCCTTCGCCAAAACCGGTTCCATCGCAAATGATCATGCCTTCGTTTACACTCCACAAAGGCCCTATAGTATCCTGATTAAAACGCTTCCATCCATCTAACGTGCTTCCATCAAACAACAATTCCCATCCGGCTGCCTTTTCATCCTCTGTCAATGAATTCAAGATCGTGTTTGTTGTCACCTCTTGCTGCGAAGTCGGTTTTTGGCAGGATGACAATAAAATAATTGCGATGAAGACAGCTAAAGAGAAAACTGCATTTAATTTTTTCATAAGAGTCACGTTTTAGGAGAGAGAAAGTTAGTTCAGAACCTGGCACATGACAAGCCGAATTTCAGTCTTTCATAAAAAAAAGTTATGAACGGTATTCTCAGCTAATCAACCTGCTCCTTGTACTGGTCGCATTAGTCTTGCCGTTTTTTCTTACTGTCGTGTTCCACTCACTAAAAACAACAGCGACAAACCCAGTGGATTCATTGAAGTTTGAGTAACGAGCTTACAATTATGAAGCAGTCTTCCTCCATGCACCAAGTATAAACCCAGAAATAGTCATGCCCACTAGTTCATATCCACCGGTAATCCAAGCAAGACCATAAGGAGCCTGTGCAAACATATTACTCACCATTGTAGGGAGGTGGTGAAAACAGAAGATGATTAAGAAACCAATTGCCGCCCCCTTCACACCGGATGTAACATCCAGCTTCGTATAGAGCCAGGCCAGCAGATACAAAGGGGCAACACATGAGAGAATGTTAGTGATCCAAACACCGGCACCGGGAGGATTCGCTTGAGCGACCTCCCTGTCAATATTGACCATGGCCATCCAGCGTTCTCCAAAAAGAGCGCCATACCACATAAAACCAAGTGCGAAAAACAGGATCGTACACACCAAAATGGCGAGATGATTGAGTTTTAAATTGTTCATAGGCTAGGGGTTGGTTATCCTGTAAAAGTTAACCCAAACCTTTGTAAAAAGAAAATCAGAATGCCGTGAGCCTTGAATGATTGGCCTAGCTAAGCGACTACCTCGGCCTTACGGGTAACGTGCAAAACAAACTGCTTGTCCATACTCAATTCATACACCGCTTCGCGCATCAATTGTGATGCTTTTTGAGACTGCTGCAACACCTGAAGGAGATCTTTGGCAACATTAGAGGCCTTAATGTTATTAAGTGCTTTCCCGTGAGAAACCTGCAAAGAGAATGAATAACCTGTTTTTTCTTTAAGCCCAACCGCCTTGAATTCGTGGGCAGATAATTTATATTGTTGAGGGTCTTTTGCTGCAGCCAGCATCAATTGAAGAATAACTGGGCGGTATTTACTCCACAAAGAAGCGTAATGACTGAGTTCAGAATACATAATCGTGTAACTTGGTTATAGTTTTAAGTTTTGGCCTCGATCCACTTGGTTTCTTAGGAATCCTAAAATGAAAAGAGCAGCAATATACCACATTTTCGATCGTATACGAGGTTTTCCCTTTCCGTTGAAAACTTTGATAATCCTTATATAGAATATAATATGAAGACTAAAATACTTTGCGCTTTAGCGATTTGCCTCCTATACTACCCTTCCATTGCACAAACCAGACCCATTCGGTTGATCATAAGAGGTGATGACATGGGTTACTCCCATAGTGGTAATCTGGCGCTGATCAAAAGTTACAAGGAAGGAATAGAAACATCCATTGAAGTCATCGTTCCTTCACCCTGGTTTCCGGAAGCGGCAAAAATGCTGGCCGAGAATCCAACGGTGGATGTGGGCATACACCTGGCTATCACCAGCGAATGGGACAATGAAAAATGGCGGCCGCTTTCAGATTGCCCTAGTTTGAAAGACCCGGATGGATTTTTCTATCCGATGGTTTTTCCTAACAAAAATTATCCAGGCCAGTCAATCAAAGAAAATAATTGGACGATGAGTGATGTTGAAAAAGAATGGCGTACTCAAATTGAGCTTGGCTTGAAAAAGATTCCCCGGATCAGTCACTTATCCGCTCACATGGGTTGCACAAACTTGGATGACTCTACCAAAGTCTTGGTGAAGCGATTAGCGAAAGAATACAAAATTGATATTGACCCGATGGAGCGGGGAGCAAAGTATGTTAGCTACGATGGCCCCAAAGCGACCTCAGAAGAAAAAATTGAAAGCTTTATTAAGATGCTGGAAAAACTTACGCCTGGAAACATTTATTTATTTGTGGATCATCCAGGCTTGAACGATGCGGAGTTGCAAGCTATCTCTCATATCGGTTATGAAAATGTGGCTGTCGATCGTCAAGGTGTAACCGATACGTGGACGAGTCCAAAAGTTAAGGAGGCAATTCGGAAGAAAGGAATAGAATTAATCAGCTATAAGGATTTAAAAGCTAAGTGAATATTTTCAAATTTTGATCCTGACAATATTCTGTTTCGAAGTAGGGATCTATGATTGATCGTCTTTAATCGTCTCTATTTTTTTCTTCTTCCTAAAACTCTCGTCCACAATCCCCGCTTCGAACAGCAAAGCCCGGACCTGTGCTTCGTCAATATCATTCAACGAATGGAAGTACATGCAATACAATTGCTTACGTCCTTCCGCCAACAAAACTCTATCCTGGTTGGACATCAAATTTCCCTGATTAAAACCCAACGCCACGCCTTTCTTCTGCTGTGTTTCGAGCGTGCGCTTGGGGCCCCAAGACGGAAGGAGACAGATGTTGAGAACACCCGTTCCAGAAAAAAAGCAAGACTTTTTTGTATTTTTGATCCATGACTATAAAAAATAGACTACGAAATAACCTGATAAGAAAGATTCAGCAATTGTCTACGGATAAGCTAACTGAAATCAATAATTTATTGGGCAAACTCGAAAATCAATTCAAGTCAAAAGACAAAACATTAAAGCTCGCTGGATCATGGAAAGACCTAGGTGACGACTTCTTTGTCGGCCTAACTCAAAAACTTCATGACAACAGAGCTAAAGACCGTCAAATCAATTAACCTGTGACGGAAGCTATTGTCGATACTGACATCCTGTCTTTCTATTTCAAAGGTGACGATAGAGTTGTTGCACGGTTTAGTGAGTATCTTAAAGAATTTGATCAGGTCAATATATCCATCATAACTTACTACGAAATTATTGCCGGACTCAAATTCAAAAAGGCCAAGAGACAACTCCAGGATTTCGAAGATTTTATTAACGACAACAACATAATCAATATATCTGAAGAGTCGGCCAAAATATCAGGCGACATTTACGCTGATCTAAGACAAAAAGGAATTACAATTGGGCCTTCTGATATTCTAATTGCTGGAATTGCTATCGAGAACGGCTTGACGTTAATTACAAACAACGAAAAACATTATGAACCCATTCAAGGACTTACTATTGAAAACTGGAAGAGATAGGTAGACCTAAAAACAACAGCTCCGCATCCTATTTCCCCCTCTTCTTAAATCCCTCATCAACCATCCCAGCTTCGAACAGCAAAGCCAACACCTGTGCTTCGTTAATATCATTCAACGAATGGAAGTACATGCAATACACTTGCTTACGTCCTTCCGCCAACAAAACTCCATCCTGGTTGGACATCAAATTTCCCTGATTAAAACCCAATGCCACGCCTTTCTTCTGCTGTGTTTCAAAAGTTCGCTTGGGCCCCCAAAAGACCGATGGGGGCCAGATGAAACAGATCAAGCGATTATGCCGGTAAAAAGGAACACCCATGTCATAATACGATTTCTCTTCGGCCTTTGGCAAACATTCAAGCGCTAGCAGTCGCAAACGTTTTACGATGACTTGCTCTGAACGAGGCAGAGACGCAATGATTTCATCCACCGTTTTATGGGACATGATTTATTTTTTCATCTAAAGTAAAATACAATACTGACAGCCCTATGGCAACAGGATATTCGACATATCTTATTTTTAAGTTCTTCGATTCAGCAAAAATCGACACATTTGCCAATTGATCCATCGAAAAATTGACTAACGATCGCTATAGCCAACGCGGAGTTTCCGCCAACAAAGAAGACGTACACCAGGCCATCAAAAACCTGGATAAAGGATTGTTCCCTCAAGCCTTCTGCAAAATTGTTCCCGATCTGCTCGCCAACGATCCTGCCTTCTGCACCGTCATGCATGCAGATGGTGCAGGCACCAAATCTTCCCTGGCCTATATTTATTGGAAAGAGACAGGCGATCTTTCCGTATGGAAAGGCATTGCGCAGGATGCGATCATCATGAACATCGATGACTTGCTTTGCGTGGGAGCAACAGGTCCCATTTTATTATCCTCCACCATTGGCAGAAATAAAAATCTCATTCCAGGTGAAGTGATCTCCACCATCATCAATGGCACAGAGGAAGTGCTGGCCATGCTAAGAAAATATGGAATGGACATCATCAGCACAGGTGGAGAGACAGCAGACCTTGGTGATTTAGTTCGTACTATTATTGTAGACAGCACTGTCACCGCCCGCATGAAACGGAGTGATGTGATCGATAATAAAAATATTAAAGCAGGTGATGTAATTGTGGGTCTTTCTTCTTTCGGAAAGACAACCTATGAAGATTCTTACAATGGAGGCATGGGCAGCAACGGACTAACCTCCGCGCGCCATGATGTTTTTCACAAAAATTACGCATCAAAATATCCTGAGTCATTTGATCCAACTGTTCCAAGTGATTTGGTGTATTCAGGAAATTACAAAGTTACCGACACCATTCCTGGAGTAGATGTAAATATTGGCAAGCTTGTGCTATCTCCAACTCGTACGTATACTCCTGTTATCATTGAAGTGCTAAAAGAATTACATACAGAAATTCACGGATTGGTGCATTGCAGTGGTGGGGCACAAACAAAAGTGTTGCACTTCATTGAAGACTTACACGTCATTAAAGACAATTTATTTGAAGTACCAGCTCTGTTCAAACTCATTCAAGAGCAATCTGGAACGGACTGGAAAGAAATGTATAAGGTGTTTAATATGGGCCACCGGATGGAAGTTTATTTACCTGAGAAATCTGCCGCGCGCATCATTGATATCTCCAAGAGTCATGGAGTTGAGGCAAAAATAATTGGAAGAGTAGAAGCCTCCTCTCAAAAACAAGTGACCATCAAAAGCGAGTTTGGTGAGTTTGTGTATTGAAATCCTACATTATTCCTTCTTCCCTGAAACATCCTTAACCAAATCCTTGAGTGGATCCCAAAGCCTTACATCATCGTCAATGTCGCGAAGTTGTATCGCTAGTGCGCGGGTGGAAATTTGAATTTCGCGAAGTGACAATCCTAGAGAAAGTAAAAGTGAAATGAGTGAAGCTCCAAAGATGTATTTAGCAATCAATTCATTTCCATTGAAAAGAAAGAACATACACAACACACTTAAGAATATGGCGAAGATGCTCAGCATCTGCATGTCGCGTATTAAACGCAACCTAACTCTTAAGTTTCTAATTTGATCGGCCAGTCTTTTATCTTTCTTTTCATGATACTGTGTGGCCAACTTTCGCACAAGCGCAGCCACAGCAAGAAATCGATTCGTATAGGCTAGCAGCACTAGCGATACGGTTGGGAATAATAAAGCGGGAGTGGTAATGGTGAGTTCCATAACCAGCAAGTTAAGCTATTTCGGCTTCCACATCCTTTCTGTCTTGTCGTAGTAATTGTGTTCATCAGGAAACTCAATGTATTCTAAACCTTTGGAATTGGCTGTTAAATAAGGATCTAGCGATTCTCCCTTCACCATTTTATCAAACAAAAACAGAGACCTTTTCTTAAGTGTATCCGGCACCATTTTCCACGTGCGAAAAACTTCTTCGTATTCTAAAAGTTTTCCTTTATCGCTAAATTTCATTTTACCACCAGTAGCTACACGCTTGTCAACTAAACTTGGTGCCCTTCGGCTAAGTAGAAAATAATGAGTATCCTCTTCATCGATAAAGTAAGCATCCAACAGATGCAGACTCTGCTGCTCCTGATAGTGTGGATCGTATCCTTTATAAAATCTCTCCTCAAAGCTTAAGCCATCGGGGGGACGGGCTACATATCGCATAATGCGCCAAACTATGCTATCCTGTTCCTTTACGGTGATGTGCGCATTGGGATCATAATT
>JANOQK010000484.1:0-18638 GCA_031414855.1 Bacteroidia bacterium
GACAGACCCAGTGCATCCTATTTATACTGTTAAATATGTAGTATTTAATGGTGCTGCTTATAGAAATTGTACTGATACCTATACTAAAAAGTAGTTCATAGCACAGATTAGTCAATTAATTGCTTTGAAAGGCCGCTCGCAAGAGCGGCTTTTTTTGTGAGGATTTCTTTTGGGATCCATTAGAAGTTCAAAGGAATTTTAACTTTGAGTTATGAATGATGTTCTCACTTCCTTTACTAACACCTTAAATGGCTGGGGTCATCAAAACATTCCATTCCTTTTTATGGTAGATTTTGAAATGGAGAAACCTTTGGCATGGCAACTTTCAGAAATCAACTATGATGAGATAAAGTACAATATTCACGGATTTACAAATGCTTCGGTCGGCAATGGTCAAACCAATTCGGCTAGCATCACAGTATTTCCAAATCCATTTCATGAATATGAAAAGAAATTCAACTTCGTTTTTGAAAAATTGCAGTATGGATATTCTTTTCTGATCAATTTAACGGATAAGACAAGGATTGAAAGTGATTCAACATTGTCTTCCATGTTTGAAACCAGTAAGGCACGATATAAGCTTTGGTATAAGGATCAATTCCTGGTGTTCTCCCCAGAGATTTTCATTCAAATAAAAAATGACAAGATATTTTCTTTCCCTATGAAGGGAACGATTGATGCAAACTTTCCAAATGCAAAGGAGAAAGTTTTGCTGGATTCTAAAGAGTTGGCGGAGCATGTGACAATAGTAGATCTTATCAGAAATGATCTTAGTCAGGTAGCATCAAATATTAGAGTGGAAAGATTTCGTTATGTGGAAGAAGTAAAGTCCCATGAGCGAAGCCTGTTGCAGGTAAGCTCTGAAATTGTCGGGGATTTGCCATCAGATTATGCATCTAGAATTGGCGATATTATTGTTTCTCTTCTACCAGCCGGATCTGTAAGCGGTGCACCAAAAGCAAAAACGCTGGAAATCATCCGTACAGCAGAAATTGAGAAACGCGGTTACTACACGGGGGTTTTTGGTTATTTTGATGGTGTAAATTTAGATAGTGGAGTATTGATCCGGTTGATCGAAATGGTTGGTGATAAATTGTTTTACAGAAGCGGTGGAGGAATCACCACGCAAAGCAATGCCAGATCGGAATATCAGGAATTGATAGATAAAGTATATGTCCCAATTGATTGAAACTATTCGACTCCTTGACGGGCAATTTAACAATCTCAGCTTCCATGAGGCGCGAATGAATAATTCACTTAAGCAATTGTATGGAAAGACAGTAAAAACTAACCTTTATCAGTATTTGACGTCAATGGAGTTCCCTTCTTTGGGACTTTATAAATGCAGGATATTATATGACCATCAATCAAGGACCACTGAATTTCTTCCCTATACTTTCAAACCAATTACTTCGTTGAAGTTGGTTGAGGATAATGTTAATTCGTACGATCATAAATACGCAGATAGGTCCTTCATAAATAAATTGATGGAGAAAAAAGGAGACTGTGATGATATTCTTATTATTAAGAAAGGTTGGATAACAGATTCTTCTTATGCAAACATTGTATTTAAGCGGGAAGATAAATGGTATACACCTCACAGTTATTTGTTAAAAGGCACCATGAGAGAAAGCCTTCTGCAGTCTGGCAAGGTAATAGAAGAGGAGATTAGCGTTAATGATATTTCAAATTTTCAGAAATTCAAGTTGATTAATGCGATGCTGGGTTTTGATGGGAAGGAGTACGATATTTCCAATATTTTTTAATGATATGAGAAGAAGTGTTTCAGGAGGAAATCGTCAGGTAGAATTTTTAGCCTATTACTGCTCCCTGCCGGCTGAAGTTTCAGCGAAGGCAAGGCCTACTGTCTGCTTTTTGAGAACGCTAAAGAAAATAGGGGCAGTCTTGCTACTGTTAATCTCATTTTCCACCTATGGGCAGATGCCCCTTTCGACAAAGAACAAGAAAGCAGTTGAATTATACATTGAGGCAGATAATTATCGTGTAAGAGGTCAGTACGCCCAGGCAATTTCTCTTCTCCAACAAGCGATTGAGAAAGATAGGAATTTCACTGAAGCTTATTTCCGATTAGGAGTGACTTTTAAGATGATGCATGACCTTGACAGATCTACCAAAAGTTACGAGGCTGGTCTATACCTGACAGTCGACCAGAAAAAGCAAAAACCTTATTTCTTTGAGCTTGGTGATAATTATTTACAAGCTGGCAATTACGAAAAGGCGCGTGACTTTCTCACCCGTTATCTCGATTCTGAAATGTTGAACAAAGCCAAAGTGGATCAAGCCACATTGTGGAAACGCAATGCAGAGTATGCGATTAAAAATAAAAGGGATATTTCTGGTTTTGTGCCACGGCCGCTTAGCGATACTGTCAATTGTTTTCCCATGCAATATTTCCCAGTGCTGACTGCGGACGAACAGGAATTAATATTTACGCGTAGGCTTGGCGCAGGCAATGAAGACGATGAAGATTTGGTATTCACCAGAAAGGATTCGCTTGGCCATTGGCAAAAACCAGTATCGATATCAGACAATGTTAACTCAGAGTTTAACGAGGGCACTTGCACCATCTCGGCAGATGGCCGCCAATTGATTTTCACATCATGCCTGGGACGAAAGGGTTTTGGTAACTGTGACCTTTTTCAAAGTCTAAAGGTTGGAGACACCTGGTCTCAGCCTTTAAATATGGGGCCACAGATAAATTCTGCGGCTTGGGAATCACAACCTTCACTTTCTGCTGATGGTCGTGTTCTGTATTTTTTGTCGGATCGTAAAGGAGGTTTGGGCAATCGCGATATATATGTCTCGTATCAGATGGAACCTAACAAATGGACTAAGGCTGAGAACCTTGGGCCAAAAGTCAACACTCCTTATGATGAGATTTCACCCTTCATTCACGTTAATGGACGCACCTTATTTTTTGCGGCCAATGGCAGACTTGGGTTTGGTGGCTATGATCTGTTTCGAAGTGAAAAGGAAAATGGGGAATGGCAGGAGCCGGTAAACTTTGGTTACCCGGTCAATAATCATGAGGACCAATTCTCTTTATTCATTACGGCCGATGGAAAGCGTGGTTATTATTCTCATGAAGAAGGATCCAAGAACACATCTGGTAAAATTTATGAGATATCTGTTCCGGAAGAGCTTCAGATAAAATTCAGGAGCAACTATGTGAAAGGTAAAGTCAAGGATAAAAAATCAGGACAACCATTGAACGCACGAATAGAATTATTTAATGTGGTGAAGAACGAACTTATAGCGACCGTAAATTCCGATTCTATTACAGGCGCCTATCTAATGGTCCTGACCCAAGGATCTGAGTATGGACTTTTTGTGAGTAAGAAAGATTATGTGTTTCAAAGTTTGAATTTTAATTATGAAAGTGAAGTAAATATCGAGCCTGTAGTGGTAAATGTGTTTCTTGACAAAGTAGTAGTTGGGGCAACTACAGTTTTGAAGAATATCTTTTTTGAATTCGACAAGTTTGATCTCCAGGACAAATCGATTACTGAATTGGAAAACATGGTTAGATTTTTAATAGACAACCCTCAGGTGAAGGTGGAGATAAGTGGACATACCGACAATGATGGGGCTCCTGCCTATAATGTGAAACTCTCTCAAAGTAGAGCACAGTCGGTCGCCAATTATCTCGTACAGCACGGAATCGATATCAAACGAATTACTCAAAAGGGATATGGCGCCAGTCTGCCCATTAAGCCAAACGATTCCGAAGAAAATAAACAAGCTAACAGAAGAATAGAATTTAAGATTCTAAAGTGATGAGTTGTGTTTTGAATACGAGAGTTAAAATCAAAACTATTGCGTGGCTAGTTGGTTTTTTTCTGGTCATTTTTTCCCCCTTAAATGGATTTTCCCAAAGCCAGGGATTAGAAAAATTTCTTAAGGATAAGGAAGCAACAGCCAGAAAGACAGAAACTGAAATAAATGAATTTGTTCGTAGCAATCAGACGCCACTTTCATTCAATACTGAAGAGGGTACTCACTTTTCTTTGGTGGAGATTAGGAAGGGTAGGCCAATCTATCGGATGACCTTGAATGCAGAAGCGATCACCACCACAAATGTATCAGGTCTCAGAAGTAGTGCAGGGTTAGGATTTAATCTTCAAGGCAGTGGAATGTTGGTTGGGATTTTTGATGACGGACTTGTAAAAGATCACATCGAACTTGACAGCCGGGTAGTGTCAAAGGAAGGTACTCAAGAGATGAATCATGCCACTCATGTGACGGGAACCATCATTGCAACAGGTATCAATCCTGCAGCACAAGGAATGGCCCCCAAAGCAAAAGCAACAACTTTTTATTTTGGAAACGATGAAGTGAAAATGGCAGCGCTTGCTGGCCTGGATCAAAACTCTTTATTATTCTCCAATCATTCATATGGAGAAGCCACCGGATGGTCCAAAAGCAATAACGTCTGGAATTGGACCGGAGATCCTTCAGTTGCATCGGATGAGGATTTTCGGTTTGGCTTTTATGGCGAACGCGCAAGAAGCCTTGATGAGTTGGCCCATCTCGCACCTTATTACTCCATTGTTTGGGCAGCCGGAAATGACAGAGCGGATGTGGGAAATGGTTCACGACTTCCCGATTGTAATGGGGGCACAGGATATGATTGCATTATTCCTGATGCGGTTGCGAAAAATATAATTACTGTTGGTGCTGTGAATAAAGTCTCGAACTACATTAATCCTTCAAATGTCCAGATGAGTTTTTTTAGTAGCTGGGGGCCAACTGACGATGGGCGCATTAAACCTGATGTCGTTGGTGCAGGTGTTAATTTATTTTCCTTGAGTTCAAGCGGAACAAACTCGTATTCAACTCTAAGTGGAACATCGATGGCTACTCCGAATGTAACCGGTTCACTTTTGTTGTTGCAGGAATTGTATTCAAGGCTACATGGTGGAAATTTTATGCGAGCAGCAACGCTTAAAGCGCTAGTCATTCACACAACGAGAGAGGCAGGAAATTTTCCTGGTCCGGATTACAGTTATGGATGGGGTTTGGTAAATGCCACAGCAGCAGCGCAATTGTTGAGAGATCAAGATAATCAACAACAGATTGTTGGAGAATACAAATTAGTGAGTGGTCAACCTTTCGAGCTGGAACTCGATTCAAAAGCAAATCAAAAAATAACAGCTACTATCGTGTGGACCGATCCTGCGGCCAAGCCAGTAGATGATGCACTTGATCCATCCAACCTGATGTTGGTCAATGATTTGGATGTGCGAATAGTTGATGCGCAGGGAATTCAGCAATTTCCCTGGAAATTGGATCCACTCAATCCGGCAATGAAGGCTAGTCGTGGTGATAATTTCAGAGACAATGTTGAAAAAATAGAATTTGATTCACCTCTTCAAAAGAAATATAAACTGCAGGTGAGTAACAAAGGTCAATTGGTTGGTGATCAACAGGAATTTTCACTGATAGTAACTTATAAGACAACGAATACCACACCAAAAACTTATTACTGGATAGGTGATTCCGGCAACTGGACAGATGTAAATCATTGGTCACTCACTTCGGGTGGATTATCAGCGCAAGCCATTCCTGTAAGGGAGGATAAAGTAATTGTGGATGAAAATTCTTTTGACGGGATTGGAGAGGATGTGATAAGTGTAACAGAAGATGTTTCAATTTCTTCTTTGCTATGGTTAACAAATAAAGTCAATGGCATTGGGTTCAATGATAAGAAGATCACGATTGCCAGGCAATTGATACTTGGTTTTGATTCCTTTCTTTCCATTGGCAATGGAAATTTTCATGTGAAGAACAATGGAAACGAAACGGGGGAGATTTCAATAAAAAAAGCGATCCTTCCAGGTATTACTTTAACGGTGGAGGGAAAATGGAATTTATCTGGTGAAGTTGATCTGGATGAATTGAACATGATAAGCGGAAGCCTGGCTGCTAGGAATACAAAAATGACTTTAAAAAGATTGAACGCATCTGGAGCCTTGACAAAGGAGTTAGTTATTATCAGAGCACAAATTAGTATCAAGGAGAGTAGTAATTTGAATGGCACAAATTTGACATTGCAATCCGACAGTACAACTGTTGTTCAGACAGATAATACTTCCCTGAATTGGAACGGCATTGATTTTAAGGGACATCTGATTTCGGCATCAGGAACCACCAAGATTATTGGGGCTAATCATTTTTCAAAGGTCACTATCAAGAATGATTCTGAATGGAATGGTACAAATGCCATTGAAGAACTTGATGCAAACCCGGGTAGTAAACTTTTATTGGTGGATGGAACTGAGCTTTCGCTGACCTCAAAAGCAAAGTTAACGGGAATACTAAGTCAGCCAATTTCAATCGTAAGCAATTCAAATGCAAGTGTGCGTTTTTCTGACCATTATAAGTATTGCTATGATTTTCTGAAAGTCACTAATGTCGATGTTAAAAGTGGTACTGTCAATGCCGGTCTGAACAGCACCGTTACCTCTTCCGATAATTGGCAACAAAAGAAGTGCGAGGACGTCTTGTTTGCGGATTTTAAAATAAACTCCGGTTGTGCTGGAGCAATCGCTGAATTTATGGATACAAGTGTGGGGTCACCAGATAAGTGGCTATGGAACTTTGGGAACAACGCTGTAAGCTCGACCAAAAACTCAAGTTTTAAATTTGAGAAGGCAGGTGCATATCCGGTTAGTCTGACCGTAAGTAAAGCCGGTAATAGTCAGACCTATACGACAAATGTCACAATCAAAGAAAATACAATTGCAGAAAACACGATTGCGGTCAACAACGAAACGATGACTAGTTTTTTAATAGCGGATAGATATCAATGGATGAAAGATGGTGCAACTTTATCTGGAGCCAACCAACGGTCCTATGCATACAATGGTGAAGGTGGAATTTATTCAGTAGTTGTGTACGATGATCAATGCAATGCATCATCCGATATAGTTACGATAACGGGTGCTGGTAAGGAGATTAATTTGGAAATTAGTATTTACCCTAATCCTGTTTCGGAGAGACTAGTAATCAGTTCATCTGGCGAAGAGATTCAATGTGTGGAGATGATTGACCTAATTGGTCGGACTGTTTATTCGCAGCACCCGGGGAGTAATTTAGTCCAAATTGAAGTTGATGACTTACTACCATCCATTTACTTTATCAAGATTTTGACTGCGAATCAAGAAATCCGGAAAAGAATTGTTAAGCGCTGATCTTAATAATACTTAGGTCCTTTGCTCAGATAGTTTTGCACGTAATCAATAGCTCCTTCTTCAAGTGTATGAAAGGCCTTCGTATAGCCAACGTTTTTTAATTTGTTCATATTGGCTTCGGTGAAGTATTGATACTTGTTGCGAATATCAATAGGGGTGTCAACAAATTCAATTACTTCTTTTTTGCTCAATGCTTTAAAGACGGCTTTTGTTAAATCAAGAAATGTGCGGGATTTTCCAGAGCCAAGATTATAGATGCCAGAATTTTTTCGGTGTCTCATTAAGAAATAACAGACCTCCACGACATCTTTCACATAAACAAAATCACGCATTTGTTCGCCATCCTTATAATCCGGGTTGTGCGAACGGAATAACTTCATCTTTTCTGTTTTGTTAATTTGATGATAAGCATGCCAAATCACAGAGGCCATCCTTCCTTTGTGATATTCATTTGGTCCGTATACATTAAAAAACTTTAGACCTGCCCAAAAGAAGGGTTTCTCTTTTTGTTCTAAAGCCCACACGTCAAAATCTTGTTTTGATTGACCGTATGGATTGAGTGGTTTAAGTTTCGGAATAGTTGTTTCATTGTCGTCATAACCTGTTTCACCTAAACCATAAGTTGCAGCTGAAGAAGCATAAGCTAGTGGAATTTGATATTGAATGCACCGCTTCCAGATATCTTTTGTGTACTGTGTATTTAAACGGTCGAACAAAGCAACATCCATTTCTGCGGTATCTGTGCGTGCACCAATGTGGAAAATGAATTCCACCAATTCATAATTTTTGTCAAGCCAGGCCATGAAGGTATCTCGGTCAACTTTTTCCTGAATCTTAGTTCCGTCCAGATTCTTATTTTTCTTTAGCTGATCAAATTTGTCGACAACAATAATGGCATTGAAATTCTCAGCATTAAGTTTTTTAACCAAACAACTTCCGATAAATCCTGCAGCACCCGTGACAACAATCATAGTGTGATAATTTTAGTGCAATTTATGATTTTTACTATCGAGCCCATGCAAATATTTGGTTATCGTGAGTTGACCGGACTATCTTATATTTGTGGATTCAAATTGATATGATAGTTCACGTTAGCCGAAAAGAACATTTTAACGCTGCCCACAAGCTTTATAATCCAGCCTGGAGCAAGGAAAAGAACATCGAAGTCTTTGGCCCTTGCGCCAATGAGAATTGGCATGGGCATAATTTTGATTTGATTGTTACAGTGAAAGGTGAGCCTGATCCTGACACGGGTTTCGTTATTGATTTGAAAAAACTAAGTACCCTAATTCGCGAAGAAGTGATTGACAAACTGGATCATAAAAACCTGAATGTTGACGTGGATTTTATGAAAGATAAACTGGCAAGCTGCGAAAATCTTAGTGTAGAAATATGGAAAATACTTAGCCCAAAGATTTCCGCTATTAGCAAATATGGAAAGCTATTCTCCCTTCGCCTTTACGAAACGCCCCGAAACTATGTGGAATACTTTGGGGAATAATCTTGATTGCGCAAAATTTTATTGTCCATCTCCTTTTGGAGAGGGGTGTAGATGCATTTTAATAACCTTCCTATTTGGATGGGGTGAGGTGAATCCGAGAATCTCATGAAATACTACATTATCGCTGGCGAGCGCTCTGGCGATTTGCATGGCAGCAACCTTATTAAAGCTCTAAAAAAGAATGACCCAAAAGCAATTCTTCGTGGCTTTGGTGGTGATTATATGAAAGATGCAGGAATGGAACTTGTCGTTCATTATTCCAAGCTCGCATTCATGGGTTTTGTAGCGGTGATCGCCAACTTCAATAAAATTTCTGAACTGCTAAAAATCTGCAAGGCTGATATTCTCGAGTTTCAACCCGATGTTATTATTCTCATAGACTACGGAGGATTTAACATGCGAATAGCAAAGTTTGCCAAGCCCATAGGATTAAAAGTCTTCTATTATATCTCACCAAAAGTGTGGGCTTGGAACACAGGTCGCGCGTGGAAACTCAAGGCGAATGTAGATCGAATGTTCTGCATTCTTCCTTTTGAAAAAGATTTCTACAAACAATTCGATTGGGATGTTGACTATGTCGGCAATCCTGTGCTGGACGCAGTCAAAGCGTTTCAACCCGATGAAGATTTCTTAATGAAGAATTCTCTCAAAAGGGAAAAGAAAATTGTTGCCCTACTACCAGGCAGTCGGAAGATTGAATTAGAGAGAATGTTACCAGTGATGGCCGAAGTGGTGAAGGCAAACTCCAATTATCAGTTTGTGGTAGCAGCTGTAAAGACATTACCATCTGAACTTTACACACCACTCAGTTCATTAGCTTCAGTCAAATTTATTTATGATGCTACCTATGACTTGCTATCCCATGCCGATGCTGCAATTGTAACCTCAGGTACTGCAACTCTGGAGACCGGCTTGTTTAAAGTGCCTCAAGCCGTCATCTATCGCGCAAGTTCTATTGAGTATTTTTTAGGAATACGATTCGTTAAAGTAAAGTTTATATCCCTTGTCAATTTGATTGCCAACCGGCTAGTAATCAAGGAATTTCTACAACATACAATGACTCCAGAGAATGTTAATGCGGAGTTGAAAAACTTATTGGAGGATGAATCGTACCGAAATAAAATGCTTGCAGATTACGAGGAGGTTTACAAAATTCTGGATACAGGTTCAGCCTCAGAAAATGCTGGGCGATTAATGGTAAGTTATTTAAAGTGATAGTACAATCCTTGCTTTTACGAGATTCATCAAATCGTAAATCTCAATTCTAAAATCGCAAATCCTTAAGCTACTTTCAACTTACTGTACTGGGACTTGCTGAACTTCTCTTCCGCATAGGTGCGGTTGATGATCAGACGATCGGTTGTTTTTTCTGAAGGCAATTCAAACATAGCATCGTTCACAATAGCCTCGCAAATAGAACGCAAACCTCGAGCTCCTAATTTATAATCCATCGCTTTTTCAACGATGAAGTCAAGAGCTCCTTCTTTGAACTCCACCTCAATGTTCTCCATCTCAAACAATTTTTTATACTGTTTGATCAGAGCATTTTTAGGCTCTGTCAAAATTTTCGCTAAGGCGGCATGATCCAATGGATTGAGGAATGCCACTACCGGCAAACGACCAATTAATTCTGGAATTAATCCGAAACTTTTTAAATCTTGTGCGGACACAAATTGAAGAAGATTGTCTTTATCAATTTCACCGGGTTGCAAACTGTTGGCAGTCGCAACAAAACCAAGAGGCTGAGTATTTAGTCTTCTGGCAATGAATCTGGAGATACCTTCAAACGCACCACCGCATATGAATAATATATTTTCAGTGTTGACCGTTATCATTTTTTGATCCGGGTGCTTTCTTCCACCTTGTGGCGGAACATTCACTGCCGTTCCTTCTAATAATTTTAATAACGCCTGCTGGACACCTTCACCACTTACATCGCGCGTGATCGAAGGATTATCAGACTTGCGCGCGATCTTATCAATCTCGTCAATGTATACGATACCTCTTTCAGCGGCTTCGACATTATAATCTGCTGCTTGCAATAATCTTGTTAAAATACTTTCAACGTCTTCGCCTACATAACCTGCTTCTGTGAGCACAGTAGCATCCGCAATACAAAATGGAACCTGAAGTAACTTTGCAAGGGTCTTAGCCAGATAGGTTTTACCTGTTCCGGTTTCGCCAACCATAATGATGTTAGATTTTTCAATCATCACATCGCTGTCTGACTTTTTCTGCATCAGACGCTTGTAATGGTTGTAAACTGCTACAGACATGATTTTCTTAGCATCATCCTGCCCAATCACGTATTCGTCAAGAAATTTCTTGATCTCTCGTGGCTTGATCAGCTTAAAATTGGGAAGATTTCCGGCCTCGACCTTGTTCTTTTTTTCCTCGAGCAGAATAGTGCTGGCCTGCGTTACGCACTTATCGCAGATGTGAGCATGTATACCCGAAATCATCAGGTCCACATCTTTCTTGTTTCTTCCGCAAAATGAACAGGTAACTTCAGCCATAATTAATGGATCAATTTGAAAATTAGCCGATTAGCCAATGAAAGTCTCAAAAGTATCATTATTTATCCACATTTTATTGGCTAATCGGCTAATCGAACAATTGGCTAATTCAGAAATCATTTCTTAATTCGCTCCAAAACCTCGTCAATTAGGCCATATTCCTTGGCTTCAGCAGACCGCATCCAATAATCTCGGTCGGAATCTTTTTCGATTTTTTCGTAGGTCTGGTTGCTGTGTTTTGCCAAAATGTTGTACAAATCCCTTTTCAGCTCCAGGGTTTGCTTCATGGAAATCTCCATATCAGAAGACGTTCCCTGCATCCCTGCGGATGGTTGATGGATCATGATCCTTGAATGTGGCAAACCTGATCTTTTCTTGGCCGAACCAGCTGATAAAAGAACAGCGCCCATCGAAGCTGCTAAACCAATACAAACCGTTGCTACATCGGGATTGATGTACTGCATGGTATCATAAATTCCCAAGCCCGCATAAACTGAACCGCCAGGGCTGTTGATGTACATAATAATATCTTTTTTAGGATCGGATGATTCCAGAAATAGTAATTGGGCAATAATCAAATTGGCAATCTGGTCGTCAATCCCCATGCCCAAGAAAATAATCCTGTCGGAGATAAGACGTGTAAATACATCGATCGCGCGAAAATTTCCCGGGCGCTCTTCGATCACATATTGCGTCATATTTTCAACTTTTTGGGCGTAGCTGTCGATCGTATTTCCGCTCATACCCATGTGATGCACTGCGTACTTTCTGAATTCGTTATTGTAGTTCATATACTAATTTTTTTGATTACGGATTGTTTAAAATTAAGACGGAAAAACCAGGTTTTTATTGTTTTCCTGAATTCAATGTTACTAAAGGAATGGAGAATAAAAAAGCCCCTGCCATCTGGCAGAAGCTCTTTTTAAACGCTTCATGAAGACAGAAGGTTCAGCCTAGTGATTATGTTCTGCGGCTGCCTTTTTAAACTCGTCCAGACTTACTTTCTTTTCCGTTAACGTGATTGCCTCACGGATCGCTTTCATTATTTTTTCAGATCGAAGCTGATTGTAAAGATTCATGAAGTTCTTGCCATCCTGACCAGACAAATAATTGTCTGCGATGCCGTCCATTTTATCCCCCAATTGCGAGGCAAAAGCTTGTCCTCCAAACTGTTGAAGAATCATCTCCTTTGCTTTGGTCTTCACCTCTTCGGCCTCAACCGTGATTTTAAGATCCTCAGCAATTTTATTTTTGACCAAGTCCCACTTTAAGGTTTCCTTGTATTGATTAAACTCCTTATCAAGAATGTCATCAGTCACTTTTCCTTCGCTCGTGGCTTTCAACCACATCTTCAAAAAGTTGTCGGGCATGCTGATCTTGGTATGATCAACAAAGTGATGCTGTATTTCGTGATCCAGTAAATGATCTGTTTCACGTTTGTAATTTTCAGCTATGGTCTCTTTAATCTTAGCGATAAACTCTTCTTCCGTTTTCACCACATCTTGCCCAAAAACTTTATCGAAAAACTCAGGGTTAATTTCGGCAGGTTCAGTTCTGCTGATGGTTGTTATCTTAACCGTATATTTTCCAGTTGCTCCTTTTGCTTCTTCGGCAGAAACATTAATCGCCTGAGCAATCAGGTTTTCGTCTGTGAATACTTTTGTGATGTCAAACTCAACTTCATCTTCCTTCTTCAGGCCGATAAATTTATTCTGCTCTTTCTTCTCCACTTTTTCAATGAAGATATATGAACTTCTTTTATTTTCTTCTATCGAGCGAACTCCATCAATGGCAACTATTTCACCGTGTAAATTGTCATTGGCTTCACTTACTTCCGGATAAGATACTTTGCCAAATCTTTGTTTGAGATCAGCCATCGTCTCATCCATTACTTTGTTATCCACTTCAATTGAATAGGATTTTATTTTCACTTTGGAAGACAAGTCATATTGAAAATCATCCACCATCCCCACCTGAAATTCAAACTCAAAATCTTTTTGATTATCCCAATCAATTGACCTTGCTTTTTCAGAATTAGGAAGAGGATCTCCCAGGATTCTCAACTTATTGTCCTTAATGTAATCGGAGATTGAATGAGAGATCAACTGATTAACTTCTTCCACCAGGGCAGACTTGCCAAACATTTTTTTGATCACACCCGATGGAACCTTGCCCTGGCGGAAGCCCTTAATGTTTGCTTTGCGCGAATAGTCCTTAAGCTTTCCTTCTACTTTAGGTTGATAATCACTTTCAGTCAGAGTAACTTTAATCAGGCCGTCTGTAGCCGTTTGTTTATCCAGTGTAATATTCAAGGTGATAGAGTTTTAGTTAACGATCGATGTTTTGTACTATCAAAAGGTCAAGAATTAGGAACCCTCAGTCCTGATAATTGCTTACCGGGAATGAGGGCTCTTTTGTTGTGCGCATGGAGGGACTCGAACCCCCACGCCTTGCGGCACCAGATCCTAAGTCTGGCACGGCTACCAATTACGCCACATGCGCATTTTTTTGATCCATTTTGTAGATTTCCGAACTAATTCAGCCAAAAACCTCCTGTGAGGAGTCAAAAAGGGACTGCAAATTTAGAGATTATTCGTTACGATTATAGCGTAGATCAAAAAATTGGAACTTTATTAAGTTCTGGTTCATCCTTCAATATTCTTTAATTAATCGACACCTTAAATTTTGAATCTTGAATCTTGGATGATAGGTGATATATTAGTAGCGATGTGTTGTTACCGTGAAGCTTTATTTAAATAGTAAGATAGGTGGTCATTGATGAAGTAGAAGAAAAGAAGGAGATAATAGGCCGGTACAGAAGGCTGCTGCGAAAAGCTAAGCCAATTTTAAAAGATGGTGACGCCAAACTGATCAAGCGGGCTTTTACCATTTCTATGGAAGCGCATAAGAATATGCGCAGAAAGTCTGGGGAGCCCTATATTTTTCATCCGCTAACAGTTGCAGAAATTTGTGTTGAAGAAATTGGCTTAGGTACTACATCTATAATCGCGGCTCTTCTTCACGATGTTGTCGAAGACACAGATATTGAACTTGAGACCATCGAAAGGATTTTCGGGAAAAAAATTTCGAAAATTATCGATGGACTAACTAAAATTCGCGGAGTATTTGAATACGGCACATCGCAGCAGGCCGAGAACTTCCGCAAAATGCTCTTCACGTTGTCGGAAGATGTCCGCGTTATTCTCATCAAACTTGCAGATCGTTTACACAACATGCGCACATTGGATAGCATGCCGCGCAATAAACAACTAAAGGTAGCCTCCGAAACGATTTATCTGTATGCACCCCTTGCCCATCGCCTTGGATTAAATGCCATCAAGACCGAGTTAGAGGATTTGTATTTACGATTTACTGACAATTTGGTGTTTAAAGATATTGCTAGCAAGATTGATGAGACCAGAGCTTCACGAAATAAGTTTATCAAACAGTTTATTCAACCCGTAAAGGATGAACTTGATAAATTAAATGTTGAGTATGAAATAAAAGGAAGACCAAAATCCATTTTCTCGATTTATAATAAAATGCGCAAGCAGAACATCCCGTTCGAGGAAGTGTATGACTTATTTGCCATTCGCATCATTGTAGATACTCCGCTTGAGCAAGAAAAATCATATTGCTGGCAGGTGTATTCTATCGTTACGGATTATTATACTCCTAACCCTGATCGGCTTCGGGATTGGATAAGCACCCCCAAAGGCAATGGTTATGAATCGCTTCATACAACAGTAATGGCAAAGAACGGCCAGTGGGTAGAGGTACAGATTCGTACAAGGAGAATGGATGAAATTGCGGAGAAGGGTTATGCGGCTCATTGGAAATACAAAGACACAGCAGCCAATCACGAATCTAATCTTGAGAAATGGCTCGTGCGTGTTCGTGAATTGTTGGAACGACAAGATCTAAGTGCGTTAGAGTTTGTAGATGATTTTAGAGGCAATCTATTTAATGAAGAGGTTTTCGTCTTCACCCCCAAAGGGGAATTAAAGACCTTGCCAAAGGGCGCCACAGCATTAGACTTCGCCTTTGATATCCACACCGATATTGGCGCGAAGTGTATTGGTGCGAAAGTCAATCAAAAGTTAGTACCTATTAATCATGTTCTTAAAAATGGAGATCAGATTGAGATTCTCACATCGGCTAAGCAAAAACCAAATGAAGATTGGCTGAGATTTGTAGTAAGCCCCAAGGCTAAATCGAAAATCAAGGAATTTTTAAAAGAAGATAAGAAGGCTGTTGCCGAAGAAGGCAAGGAAACATTGCATCGAAAACTCAAACAACTCAAGATTGATGTAAATGGCCAGGTAAATGAACAGTTGCGATCCTTCTTTAACGTCAATTCTCAGTTTGACCTGCATTACAACTTCGGTAAAGGAATCATTACGGTCAACGATCTTAAGAAGTTTAAAGACTACAAACCATCATCAGCTCTCAAAAACAGACCACACAACTCCAATGAAGATGCGAAAAGTGTTGAACAAGAGATCACGAAAGTAAAAGGTCGTTATGATGATATCTTACTAATTGGTGAAGACATGGATGTGGTGGAGTATAAATTAGCAAAATGCTGCACACCCATTCCGGGAGATGATGTATTTGGTTTTGTAACAATCAACGAGGGTATAAAAATACATAGGACCAATTGTCCCAATTCCGCTGAACTTCTTTCGAATCATGGAAATCGCGTCATCAAAGCAAAGTGGACTTCTCAACATGAGGTCGCTTTTCTCACGGGCTTGCGAATTGTGGGAACCGATCGGGTCGGTTTAATCAATGATGTCTCGAAAATTATTTCAGAGGAGCTAAAGGTGAATATGAGCTCATTGTCGTTCAATACAGATCACGGCATTTTCAAGGGTGAGATTATGCTCTATGTAAATGATACACGTCACCTGGATTTGCTCATAAGTAAACTGGAAAAGGTTGAAGGTGCTGTTACGGTTTCAAGATTCGATTCGCGAAGTAACTAGACAGACCTACCTAATGCCATTTGCCAGCTGCCTACTTTACCACTCTACAAATGAAATGACTAATCACCCTATTAAATAGTGTTTGATCAAGGTCTGCAGGATGCTATATTTGCTCGTTATTTTAAAGAATGGCTTTAAATCAAAAGATTTTTGATGAGGTAAGGACGATTTTCACGGCCTACCTTGAAAAGAAAGAGCTCAGGAAAACACCGGAGCGCTACGCTATTATTGAAGAAATCTATACGCTGGAAGGCCATTTCGATGTAGAGTCACTTTACATCAACATGAAGAACAAGAATTACCGGGTAAGCCGAGCTACTGTTTACAATACCCTTGATTTGTTAGTGGAGTGCGACCTGGTAAGTAAACACCAGTTTGGTAAGAATTTAGCCCAATACGAAAAATCGTATGGTTTTAAGCAACACGATCATTTAATTTGTATTGAGTGTCACAAAGTAGTTGAGTTTTGTGATCCCAGAATCCAGAATATTCAAAATACTGTTGAAGAATTGTTGCAGTTCAATGTCATGCACCATTCCTTGATATTGTATGCTAATTGTACCAAGAAAAACTGCGAGAGCAGAAAATCATGAACTTCGCACAAGAAATAAAAGCAAACACATTGATCCTGAGAGTTTCAGGGGATTTAATCGGAGAAGACAATGGTACTCAATTAGTAGGTGCCGTTAATGATGCAGTGAGTCACAAAGTCCTTACCTGTATTATTGATATTGCGGAGCTACGCTATATCAATAGTAGTGGTATTGGGGTTTTGATTACCATCCTTACTAAATTCAGAAATAAGGGTGGCGAAGTGTATCTAATGAATCCTTCCGAGAGTGTTAAGAAACTGCTTGTTATTACTAAGCTGAACGCCATTTTCCAGATTATTAAGTCAGAAGAGGAAGTAGCCTCAAAAAAATAGATTTACAATTATTTAATAACACAAATCATAGTGAAAGTTGATGTATTACTTGGCCTTCAGTGGGGCGATGAAGGAAAAGGAAAAATTGTGGATGTCCTTGCTCCAAAGTACGATGTTGTAGCTCGTTTTCAGGGTGGCCCAAATGCCGGCCATACGCTGGAATTTGATGGGATCAAGCATGTCTTGCATCAGATTCCTTCAGGGATTTTCCGCGAGAAGACAAGAAATATTATTGGTAATGGCGTTGTCTTGGATCCAATTGTTTTCAAAACGGAGATTGAGAAACTACAGAAGTACAATCTAAATGTTAAGGCTAACCTTTTCATATCCAAAAAAGCAACTCTGATTGTACCAACACACCGTCTTCTGGATCAAGCCTATGAAAAAGCAAAGGGGGTTGATAAAATAGGATCAACTTTAAAGGGTATTGGCCCTTCTTATCAGGATAAGATTGGCCGTCAGGGATTGCGCGTTGGTGATATACTGGCAGACACTTTTAAAGACAAATTCAAGAAGTTAACCGATATTCATTTTGAGATTCTAAAGGCACATGACATTCCTTTTAATTGGAATGAACTTGAATCCCAATTTTTGGATGCTGTTTCTTTTCTTAAAGAATTTAGGCTTATCGATAGCGAATATTTTATTAACGATGAGATTAAGAATGGATCTTCTATTCTGGCTGAAGGAGCCCAAGGCTCGCTGCTCGATATAGATTTTGGAAGCTATCCTTTCGTAACGAGTTCAAATACGGTTACTGCTGGTGCTTGCACAGGACTGGGTGTTCCCCCAAAACACATTGGTGAAGTATACGGTATCTTCAAAGCTTACAGCACGCGTGTTGGCAGCGGTCCTTTTCCAACAGAACTTTTAGATAGTGAAGGTGAAATAATGCGCAAAGAAGGAAAGGAGTTTGGATCAACAACTGGCCGCCCCAGAAGATGCGGCTGGATTGATTTGCCTTCTCTCAAGTATTCAATTATGATCAATGGCGTTACGCAGTTATTGATGATGAAGGCGGATGTGTTAAGCGTTTTTCCAACAATAAAAGTTTGTACGCATTATGAATTGAATGATGGCACCATCACCGAGTTAGTACCCTACGAAATAGTGAACGAAAAAATTAAACCCGTTTACACGGAATTAAAAGGGTGGAACACTGTTTTAACTGGAGTTTCCGAGAGCCAAATTCCAACTGAGCTTTCGCAATACGTTGATTTTCTGGAGAAAGCACTTAATGTGCCGATCACATTAATCTCAACAGGCCCGGATAGAACCCAAACTATCCACAGAACCCGGAAATAACCTTAAAAATATTTTTCAGGCAGTCTTGCTTTGTGATTTGTCAAAGCATACCTTTGCACTCCCAAAATGATTAAGGGGTGTTGCTTTGGAAGGAGGCAGCTAAGTTAGGGAGATATAAGGCCCACGAATTGATGAAGGATAAAGAAGTTTCAAAGCGGAGGTTTTGAAATGGGAGGATTTGAATTCAGT
>JANOQK010000485.1:0-16374 GCA_031414855.1 Bacteroidia bacterium
GGTTCATATTTTCCTGTTCTAAAGAACAAGCAGCGCCTCCTGGATTTCAAATTGAACCTGGATTTTCTCTTCAACTTGTAGCTTCCGAACCGCAAATCAAAGATCCTATTGATTTCGAATTTAATGAGATGGGAGATGCCATGGTCTTGGAAATGCCGGGCTACCCATTTGAAGATCAACAAAGCAGGGTCGTTATTATAAAAGATAAAAATAAGGATGGTGTTTATGATGATCACGTGGTCTTTGCAGAAGGCTTACAACTAGCATCTTCTATTTTACCTTTTCAAAATGGAGTATTGGTTGCAGCACCTCCCTATTTACTACATGTGAAAGATATCGATCTGGATAACAAAGCCGATGCTATCGATACGCTGATGGGTGGTTTTGCCACAGAGAATCTTCAACATAATTACAATGGGCTTACCTACGGATTAGATAATTGGATTTATGGCGTTAACGGTGGCAATTCTGGCAAGCCCTATTGGTGGGGAGACACAACTTCAGTGCTTGATTTACGCGGGCAGGATTTTAGATTTAATCTCGAGAAAAAAGTAATCGAACGACTTGGAGAATCATCTGGTGGTTTTGGTTTGGGCATGGATGAATTTGGTCATCTCTTTGAAACCCATAACACTAATCACATTGCTTCACTCGTTTTTCCGGATCGCTATATGCACAAGAGGACATTGATGAAAGATCATACTCTATTTACGATCTCTGATCACGAAGAAAATGGATTATCACGAGTTTATCCAATTGGTGAACAAAATACCCGTGTGAATCATCCCGAACAGTCCGGCTATTTTTCTGGTGCCTGTGGAATTACCTATTATGGTGGCGGTGCTTTTGGAGATGAATACAATAATACGGTATGGATTGCTGATGTAGTGCTCAATCTTGTTCACGTTGATAAAATAAAACCGAGTGGAGCTTCCTTTTCGGCATCGCGCATGATGGATAAAAGGGAGTTCATCGCAAGCACAGATCGATCTTTCCGACCGGTTAACATGTCCGTTGGCCCGGATGGAGCAATGTATCTTGTTGATATGTATCGCGAAGTAATTGAACATCCCGAATGGATTCCGGATGACATTGAAAAAGGACTTGACCTTGAAGCGGGAAAGGATAAGGGAAGGATTTATAAAATCATCAGAACAGAAACAAAGGACTTTGATTTCAAAACCTTTCAGACAGTTGCGGGAATGATTTCAAATCTGGAACACCCAAACCAATGGGTCCGTAAAACTGCACATCGTTTGTTGGCCGATAGTCAATTGAATGAAGCTGACATAAACAACCTTGAACGGTTGTTGGCTTCCAAAAATGAAATGGCACGATTGCATTCACTCTGGATTCTTCATTCAAAAAATAGTTTAAAAGTTGACTTGCTTTTAAAAACATTGCAAGATACCTCGCCTGGCATTCGCGAAAACGCCTTGATCATTGCTGAGAATTATTTATTGGAGAATGAAGTATTGCTTGACAAAAACATGACGATGTGTGCCGATCCCGATCCCCGTGTTAGAATGCAGGCTGCACTAACACTCAGCACAATTTCAGAAGATCAATTTAGTCATCATCAGGCTAAACTCTTAAAAATGTTAGCAGATGCTGCTGCCCTGGAAACAGATGAGTGGAATATAGCAGCCATAACACTAGCGTCACAAAATGCCAGCGCTGAGTTGTTCACGTTATTGATCACGGCTCCAGGCAAAGAAAAGAGTGTTGCTCTACTTACTTCCTTAGCATTTGTTTGCAACAAGACAACCGCCAATATTCAGGTGGTGTTAGAAGGATTAAGTTCCTCACCTCTCTCCTACGCACAAAAGCGTACCATACTTCAACCAGTAGTCAAAACAAGTACATCAAAATCAAGTGCGTCCATTCAGTCATCAATTGATCGCCTCGAACAATCAAATGATATTGCCATTATATCCGAACTGGCAGCTCTGCGAACTCAACTTCACTTACCACCTTCTCAAGTATTTCTAAAATTAAGTCGTGTGTCCCTTCAACATCTATTGGATCATTCGTTGCCGGATAGTATCCGATATCAACAATTGGCGTTGATTGCCTTTTTACCTTACAAAGAAAAATCAGATGCCTTATTTCAATGTCTTCAAAACACAGAGCCATTAAATATTCAGGAAGCTGCCATGCGACAACTTTCCATCTATCAGGAAGTTGAAATCGGAAAACGATTAGTAAAGCAATGGAATGAGTGGGGGCCACAAGCGCGGAGGTGGGCAAGTGATCTTTTGTTATACATCGACATTCATCACGATGCCCTTCTCACAGGGTTAGAATATGGAACCATCAACATAGGCGAAATGAATTTTGATCTGGAGCGCAGACGCACATTATTATGGTGGAGTGATAACGAAGACACCAAGCGAAGGGCGAAAGCACTCTTCTCAGATTCAGGGGTTGCCAATCGTCAGGACGCTATCAACCAAATGAAAAGTGCTCTAACTTTAAAGGGCTCTGTTTTGAGTGGCGAAAAAGTATTTCAAACCATTTGCAGTAACTGCCATGTCTATGGATCAAAAGGTCAGCGTGTTGGTCCGGTATTAACTGAGATCAGCAGAAAAAGTAAAGAGTCGTTGATGCACGACATTCTTGATCCCAATGCAGCCGTTGAAACAAAATATATCAATCATCGATTGGAAACCAAAGCGGGAATGACACACATGGGTATTGTTGATTCGGAAACGGATCAGTATATCGTAATCAAAAAAATGGGAGGAGAAACCGTGACTGTTTATAAAACCGATATTAAACGATTCACCTCGCTGGGTAAATCGTTAATGATGGAAGGTTTAGAAGGAAGCATGACACCGCAAGAAATGGCTGACCTTCTCGCTTACTTACAAAATGAAAATTAAGCCCCGTGAAACAGCTCATTTCACTCGTGTGACATAAAAAATAGTTTGCATAAAAAAGAACGGCCTCACATAGGAGGCCGTTCTTTTCATTGAAAGAGTTATTAGTTACTTCATCTGGCCATACTTTCTTGAATAGCGTTCGTACAACTCTTGTTGATTGCCAGGAAGCGTCATCAGCTTGCCTGTAATAAATGCATGCGTCAAGACATTGCCACGATAGTCAAGTGCATCTCCATTAGAAACAAACAGGGTCGCATCTTTCCCAACTTCCAACGTGCCCACTCGATTGTCAATACCCAAAGCCTTTGCTGTATTGGAAGTGATCGTTTTCAACGCATCTTCTTTGCTCATACCGTAGGCAGCGGCTGTGCCTGCATAGAAACCCAAATTTCTTCCACCATGCAGAGCCCCATCATCCATGATTGAAACGGCAACTCCAGCCTGCGTAAGTAAATGAGGTAACTTATATGGCATATCAACATCGTCATCAGATCTGCCCGGTAGATTGTGTGTAGATGGCAGTATAACCGGTATTTTATTCTCTTTTAAGAAGTCAGCTACCCACAAGGCACCTGTTCCTCCTACAATAGTAATTCGTTTTACAGCACTGCGTTGAGCAAACCGAACTGACTCAACAATTTCCTTAGGGCTGTTGACATGAAGTAAAAGGGTCTTCTTGCCATCGAACAATCCTTGCATGGCATCAAACTTCAGGTTCGTTTCTTTGGATGAAAGACTTCCATACGATAATGCTTCCGCAAAGAATCTTGTTAATTCAATCACTTGCTTTTCGTAGTCAGCGTTAACAGACTCGGCAAACGTAAATGTGTTGAAATCAAGTTGACGTTTCATGATGGCCGGCCAATTCATATGCACGCCAATATCAGCGGTATGCGTTGCGTCTTCCCAATTCCAGCCGTCCATCTCCATCACAGATGAGGTGCCGGAGATTGTGCCGCCTGTTGGGGTTGCTTCCGCCAACAATACTCCGTTATAACGAAATGTGGGTGTGAACTCTGTATCTGTGTTATACGAAATTTGAGATCTGACATTTGGATTCATCTCACCGTGCTCAGCATTATCATTCATCGCACGAACCGCGCTTACTTCCTGTAAGCCAACTTGTGAATTGGGCAAGATGAAACCAGGATACACGTGCTTGCCCGTAATGTTGATTACCTCATGAGCAGATAGATCAGGTTTTGCTGTAGTGGCATCGCCAATTAATGTAAGCTTGCCTTTATCGAACGTAATGATAGAGTTTTGGATTACTTGTCCGTTACCAAGATGTGCAACACCTCCCGCAAGGGCAATAGGTTTTGCTTGCGCTTTTGCCGGAACAGGTGTTTGTGCAAAGCCAACATTCAAAATGAACATTGATGCAAGCAGGATGTACAAGGTGCTAAATAGCCTTTGAGCGAAGTGGCAAATTATTTTTTTCATATAGTATTTCTTTTATAGTATGCTTACTCTTCTTCTGATTTTTCAAAACCCAATACATCATCGCAATGGAAAGCGAGCTGCATTTTTGACTCCGCTTTCTGAACGGGGCCACCAGATTTCTTAACGTTTCTCATCTTCTGAATGAGGCGTGCGCGATCTGTTGCTAGTTCCATGTTATTCTGTGCATCTTTTTTCAAATCGAAGTACACCTTTCCATCGATGACAGTCTTCTCAGGTTTTGCATACACAGATAGCGGATGGTCTGTCCACAAAACTATATCTGCTGATTTACCTACTTTGATGCTACCCATTTGACTATCCAGGTGAAGTATCTTAGCCGGATTAAGCGTTACCATTTTCAGTGCATCTTCTTCAGACATACCTGCATACTTTACTGACTTAGCAGCTTCTTGATTTAATCTGCGACCCATCTCAGCATCATCTGAGTTGATAGCAGTGAGAACACCCGCACGCTGCATAATGGCTGCGTTGTACGGAATTGCATAACGCACTTCCCACTTGTAGTTCCACCAGTCGGAAAAGGTAGAGGCTGCTACACCATGTTGCGCCATCTTATCCGCTACTTTGTAACCTTCCAGAATGTGAGTGAATGTATTGATTCGGAAGTTAAACCGCTCTGCTACATCCATTAACATGTTAATTTCAGATTGAACGTAAGAGTGACATGAGATAAATCTTTTCTTATTGAGAATTTCGACCATGGCTTCGTCTGCTAAATCTCTTCGCGGCTTTATCGACAATGCTTTATCCTTCGCAGGAATACTATTATAGGCATTCCATTTCTTTTCATATTCCTTTCCATTCGTAAAAGCATCAACAAACACTTGCTCAACACCCATGCGGGTTTGTGGAAAGCGAATTGAATTTGCATTGCTGCTACGTTTTACATTTTCGCCAAGAGCAAATTTTATAAAGCCATCGGCTCCCTGAATTTTATAGTTCTCAGGCGATTCGCCCCAGCGTAATTTGATAAGTGCTGATTGTCCGCCAATAGGGTTTGCCGATCCGTGCAATACCTGCACAGCAACCACACCTCCTGCTAGCGCGCGATAAATGTTGATGGCTTCGGCATCTATATTATCACCAATGCGCACCATACCTGAGTTGCTGGCTACATCGTTGATGCTGGCAGCACCAATGTGAGAATGCTCGTCAATGATTCCGGCCGTGAGGTGTTTACCCGTGCCGTCAATGCTGCGTGCTGTTGGATCGGAGAGATTCTTTCCTACTTTAAGAATCTTACCATCTTTAATCAGAACATCAGTGCCTTGAAGAATTCCATCTGCCTCATTCGTCCATACTGTTGCATTCTTTATCAACAACGTTTCAGCAACTGGCAAGGCTGTATATCCATGAGCCCCGAATGGATATGTAACTTTGCCAAGCTCTTCTTTTTTATCTTTCGCTGCCGGCTTGGCATCTTCTTTACTTTGTAGATCGCCTGTGCGATTACCCGACCACGTGATCCATGTGCCGTCAGCTAATTGTCCTTTTCCTTTCCAACCGTTTTCTTCACTCCAGCCAGATAGACGAATACTTCCTGTACTTTGCTTAGTCGGTTTGAAACTTAATGTAACAACATCGTTGCCAAACGTTGCATTCGCATCAAGTGACGTAGAGTCATTGACTTTGATTTTAGCCTTGTGACTGCCTGGTTCTCCGCTTACTTCCAAATTGAATGATTGATCGTTCACCGTCAGACTATAATTACCGTTGAAGTTTTTTGTGTCCAATGACTTTACTGAATAGGGTTCGCCTTGTATCCAGTTTTGATGGATGATGGTTTTCTCGTCAAACAATTTTCCTGAGGTCACAATAAAGTTTGCGAGCATACCTTTCTTTAAACTACCTACCTGATCTTCTACTTTTAATAGCTGAGCAGGTGTAATCGTCAATGCTTTCAGTGCGGTGGTTTCGGATAATCCATTTTCAATTGCCTTTCTAAGATTAGGAAGGAAGTCTGCCGTTTTCTTAAGGCCAGAAGTGGTGATGGCAAAGTTGATTCCATTTTTTTCAAGTGCAGCCAGGTTAGCAGGAGCAAGTTCCCAATGTTTCATATCGGAAAGGGACACGCGTTCGGCATCGAAAGGATCTTCCACATCGTATGCCTCCGGATAGTTAACCGGAATGATGAGCGAAGCTTTGGTTGCTTTGATATCATTGATTCGCTTGTACTCATCTCCGGCTCCTTTGATAATGTATTGTACACCAAATTCATCCCCTACTTTATCAGCACGCAGTACATTCATCCAACTAGTAGCTGCAAATAGTTGAGGCATGCGTTGGTTTTGAATCCAGGCCTCTAACGAATTATCAGCAAACGGCCGTGGTGTTTGGCTGCCAAACCATTCTGCGTCTAAATAGGTTTGTCGTAGTAAAGCAATAAAGCCCATCATCGAGGTAGGATACGTTTGAGTGGAACTTCCTTTCTCCAATGAATAACTTGCCGCACTCTTTTGTTTCAGCAAAGCCGTATTGTCATTTTTTTCATTGAGCGTTACAAAGGCTGAGGTTCCACGTGCAAGACCATCGGGCCTTGATGTTAGCACTGCTCCAAAACCCACTTTGCGCATTTCATCTGCAGTCTTTGAATTAATCGTAAATTCATCCGCAGCATTATAGTGTGCACGAATAGCCTGGTTAGCATTGTAGGCTCCCTTGGTAGTTGATTCCATCTGTTCAGCACCACCAAAGCCGCGGCCGCCACGCGTTCTTTCAACATCAGGCAATCCGTAACTGGTGTACATGTCGATTAGCGAAGGATAAATAAATTTTCCTTTCAGGTCGATCACGGTATAGCCTTTAGGAATAGCAAGTCCGGTTCCCACTTGTTCTACCTTGCTACCCTTCACTAACAAAGTTGCATTTTGCAATGTTGTTTGTGGGTCCGTAACAATTGTAGCATTGGTAAAGGCATATAAACCTGCCCGATTGTCTTTCACATCGTTTCGTGGAAATGTTTCCTGGGCGTAAGTGTTCCATCCTGAAAAGAGCAAAGCAAGAGTTAAGAAGCCTCTTCCCTTTTTCAGAAGTTGATACATGATAATCCTCATAGTCGATTTTTGTTTGTTGATATAAAGCGGGAAAGTATAAAAAAAGATGTCGGGTGTGTGCAATTAATGGATGTGCGGTCAATAGATAGTTTTACCTTGAGTATAGAAGTAATTTTTAAACTTTTATGGAAGATTTTATTGGTTATCTGCAAAAGGGATGTACAACAGTTTTGCACATTGCTAAATTTTCACTCGAAGTCGGTATGACTGCCAAGTAAAAGAAATCAAAACAGGCTTTGCGTCTTTTGTGCCTTTGTGCGAAATACATTTGATCTCTAATTTTCTATCTTTATACAACCAACTATTCTTATATGGCTTCTGTTAATTGGCAAAAGGAAATACAGCCACTGATTAAAAAGTACAAAGGCAAAAAGCATCCGCTGGATTACAACTCTACCTATGAGTTGGTGGTGATGGTGGTACTCTCTGCGCAAGACTCGGATCGGCACATCAATCAAATTGCGCCTGATTTATTCGCTGCTCTACCTAATATGCGCGCGCTGGCAAAAGCAAATGCGGAGCTGCTATTCCCTTTCATCAGTAAGGTTCGAAACTTCGGAAACAAAACGAAGTGGTTGTTAGAATTGGCTTCCATCATAAAAGAAGACAAGAACATTCCAACGACTTTAGAAGGTCTTACTGCATTGCCGGGCATAGGCAGGAAATCTGCGAATGTTATCATGCGCGAAGTGGGCATGAAGGCCGAAGGAATTATAGTAGACCTTCACGTAGTAAGAGTTGCTCCGCGCTTAGGGATTGCTACCGGTACCGATCCAAAGAAATTGGAAAAACAAATGATGGAAGTACTGGACGCTAAAGACTGGGGCGAAGTGGGTATGGCTATATCCTTTTTAGGAAGGGAAACGTGCAGGCCTACTAATCCTAAGTGTTCAGATTGTGTAATGAATATAGTGTGT
Source organism: Bacteroidia bacterium (assembly GCA_031414855.1). Classification (GTDB taxonomy): domain Bacteria; phylum Bacteroidota; class Bacteroidia; order Cytophagales; family Cyclobacteriaceae; genus ELB16-189. The sequence continues at coordinate 8,320 of JANOQK010000485.1, forward strand.
GAGTATTATAAAACGAATATTCTTTGAAAGAGTCTCTAATGTAAAATCTTAAGTTCGTCAGACTGTGCGTCAACACTTGTCTAATCACGTTATCAATTCATACGCACCAATTTACTTCCATTCAAAGTTCCATATGGGAGTTTGAGTGAGTAGATGCGAGTAGTGTTTGCCGCTACGATTCATACACCCACTTGCCCCCGGCCATGGTTCGTTCAATAGGAATAGTTACCAGAGTAGAAGGATTCTCTTTATAGGGATCTCGTCCTAATACAACAAGATCAGCATGCTTACCAGATTCAATAGAACCTTTGGTATTCTCTTCATACGAGGCGTAAGCACCATGCATTGTTCCGATACGAATGGCTTCATCGACCGATACTTTTTGATTGGCTCCCCAGACAGTGCCTTTCAAATCTGCTCGGGTAACACTGGATTGTAACGCCATCATCGGTTCAAAAGGACCTGGAGGATAATCAGAGGCTTGCGTAGCGCGTATACCGGCATCTAAAAAGCTACGAAGAGCAAACATATTTTTTAAACGCTCTTGACCATACTCGCCCATTTTTTCTCCATGGTAATACACATAGGTGGAGAAAGGAGTAGGTATTACTCCCAATGTATTCATTCGTTGGATCAATGAATCATTAATCATCGTGCAATGCTCAATGCGGTAACGAGGATCGCGCCTCGGCCTTTCTTTTTGCAGTCTTTCATACACCCGAAGTGTAGTATCAATGCCCATATCACCATTGGCATGAATGCCAATCTGCCAGTCGGCATCGTGAGCTTTTTTAGCATACGCGTATAATTGTTCTTCTGTGTTTACCAGAATTCCATAATCATTGGGTCGACCAATATATGGCTGAGAGAGTCTTGCCGTGTGTTCTGAAATAGAACCATCGCATGTCATCTTCATGGCGCCAATGCGTACCCATTCATTGCCAACGCCTGTTCTTACCCCGGCTTGAATCATCTTATCGATGTGTGTATAGCCAATGAGGCAATAGACACGAAGCAACAAATCACCATTCTCATACGCATCCTGATAGGCGGTGAGATATTCCGGTGATCCATAGGCATCATGCACCGAGGTCACTCCAGTTTTAGACATCATTTTTGAAATCAACTTTACACCTTCGCGTAAATCATTGCGCGTATAGACGGAGGGAATTATTTTTTCAAATACATCACAGGCACTTTCTTTCACACGACCATTTATTTTTTTTGTAGCAGGATCATGATCAAACATACCACCTTGGGGATCTGGCGTTGTCTCTTCTACGCCAGCCATTTTCATTGCCATCGAATTTACGTACATGGTATGCCCGCCACGGTGTGAGATTCGCACAGGATGTTCCGGAGCTGCAAGATCGAGGTCGCTGAGATTTACAATTCTTCCATCACTGGTTTTTGTATCGTCATACTTAAAGCCCAGTACCCAGTTTCCTTTTGGAGTTTCGGTTGCCCGTTTATGGATGGCATCCTGAATTTCTTTAATGGACCGTAGATCACAATCCACTTCGCGTAGGTGTGCAAGACCCGAGCTGCCAGGGTGTGAGTGAGCATCTATGAAACCAGGAAGTACAGTCTTGCCTCCAAGGTCAATTTTTTTTGTGCGGCCAGTAGCCATCGACTGAATCTCTTTATTATCACCTACGGCAAAGAACTTTCCATCAATGATGGCAACAGCTTGTGCCCGCGGGGTTTTGCCCATGGTAACAATGTTTCCATTGTATAAAATTATTTCCGCCTCCCGTTGTTCAAAGGAGGAGAGAACAGTAAGAGCCGCTAAAGAACCTAAGAATCTTCTGCGCGATTGTTGACGTGTGTTGAATTCAAACATAGGGGTTGGCTAAAAATTTAAGCAAATGATCGGAAGGAAGATGAGAAAGATGTCGTATTCTAAGCAGCTAAGAAGTGACGCCATACTACTGATTGTATTTTACGTCAACACCTGCCTCACGTAATCGCTTAGCAAAATTAGGCGTTGCTGAAAGATCGAAGGGAAGATTATTTGGAGAATGAAGATAACAGAAGGCTAGTATATGATGCGTCACGAATTTTCGATCCAATTTAGCCGCCTCTAAATTAGTTGCCGCACGACCATAAGCAGCCTCAAATCCGTGCAACGAGTAGTCAACTCTATTGTCATGATCCATCACTTGTTTAGCCTCTTTTAATTCCCCTTTCTTGGCTAATACTATTGCTTTCATTGAATGATAATTGCTAACTGTTGCGCTATCCATCTGTGTTAACAGGTTATAGACCTCATCAATCTTATTCAATTGATACAAGCAAAATAATTTGACATACCTTAATCGAGGTTCTTGATCGAAAGTATTTACCGAATCAAAGCTTTGTATTGCGTCAGCGTAATCAGCCACAAACATTTTCGCTTCTATAATCTGCCTTATAGCAGCTTGATTCAAAGGATCACTCTTTACTATTGCTCTGCTTATAGCGGTAATTTGTTTACCATAGCCAATACTGGTAAGCATCGCAGCCAAATTGAAGGGCTGATAGGTAAATAATTGAACTGCTTCCGGGCTATTCAATACTCGCTCTGCAATGGGACGAATAGGTGACCAATCGTTAGAAAACATAATAGCATATAATCGATAATAATCCTTTTCGATTTCCGTCTTCGATTTTTCAATTGCACTTTCTATACCCTTTTGCAAAAGACGATAGGCTTGCGTTTCAGTAAGTGTATCGTTGTAAATGACTTTTTCAGGTTTCAGTAAATAATGAAAATAATAATCGGCTCTAAACAAGTAAGGGTTAATAAAGTCAGGATCTAAACGAACAGCTTCATCAAAACTGATGTTCGCTCGCCTTAAATACGGCAACATCACGCTCCGCTTAATATGGCCTTCTAAAAATATTTCGTTACCCTGAAGAAATTTAATGTATGCCTCTGGATTGGTGGTGCCGGCCGAATGCATTTTTTCGATTGCTTTCGGGTCGAGCGAAATATCAAGGCTCTCAGCAATTTTTGAAGCTATCTCTTGCTGTAGAGTAAAAATATCTTTTGTGTTTCGATCATACGTGTTAGACCAAATGTGAAAGCCATCTTTGGCACGGATCAACTGTGCGGTGATGCGCAAACCGGTATTTGATTTTCTTACCGATCCCTCTACCACATAGTTAACGCCTAGTGAATCGGCTATTACTTGTATGCGAAGGTTCTTGTTTTTAAAAGCGAATGAGGAAGTACGTGAAATAACGTTGAGTCCTTTTACATGAGCAAGGCTATTTAAAATTTCTTCTGTAAGTCCATCACCAAACCAGCCTTGATCTTTGGATTCGCTCAGGTCAACGAATGGTAGTACAGCAATGGATTTGGCAATCAATCCGGTTTCTTCATTTGTTGTTAAAAAGAGTTTTGGGAATAGAAAATAGCTTGCCGCTAATAGCAAAATGATGAGCGTGGCTATTGATAAGGCAGTCTTTTTGTGCCTGGAAGTTTCCGTTGTTGGGCGATAGGTGTTTATTGATTTGGCCGTGGTGGCAACAGGATTTTTAATTGCGGCAGTAAGTTCCTTTATCGAATTGGCAACTTTGTTTACCTGATCACGATAGAAGCTTTTGCTTGAATTTTCTTCTCGCTTGTCAGTTGAGGTCAACGGCCGATTAACTCCACTTGATTTAAAGATAAATTCAATCGCCCGAAGCGCTCCGCCTATTTCATTTTCAATAAGTGCTTTGTCTTCTGCATCAAGATCATGAATTTTTATGGGAAGGATTCTGCTTGCTACATTTCCATTACTTAGCTTAATGTCTCTGCCAGAGTGGTCTTCTTTCGCCAACTTATTAAAAGCAACAAACTCATGCTGCCAGGCAAATGATTTGGTATCGCAATAGGTTTGGGAGATGATGGGAATGAAGATGAGACACTTTAGTTTTCCTTCCAGGCTTTTGTCTACGTTGTGGGTTTCGAGCAACCCATCATGAGGACTGAGATCGAAGTAAACGGAGACAGGTTCTTTGATTGTTGAAGCTAACTCCTCCTGCAAGGCTTTGACAAACTCTGTTACCCAGCCAGAGCGGTTATCATTGTGGCGATAGGAAATGAAGATGTCGTATTGGAAGCCGTAGACTAAAGAGGGCATAACTCACAGTTTTAACAAGTGAAGATCGAGCCCGGGTATTTTCAAAAAACTCTTATCAGCACTAACCAAAGGAAGGCTCATATACAGAGCCGAGGCTGCAACAATTGCATCAGGAAGTTTTAAAGTTGTTTGTTGCTTTAAACGAATTGCAATTTCTTTGATGTCTGAATTGAAAGTGACGATATAACAATTTTCAATTAGGGCAATCCTTATTTTTAAGATATCTGAGGTTAATGCTTTGACACCTAACATTTCCATTTCGGTAATTTCTGAAATGAAAAAGTTATTGTTTAGATAAAGGATAACAACTGTTTTTCCGTTTAGCAGATAGATTAAGAAATTCGTATCGACAAGGAAATTACTTCCATTCATCGCGAAGTTTCTTTTGATAGGCTAATCCATCTACGCCATCTTTAATCTTACCAAAAAAAGCGGAAGGATCTTTTCTAGATTTAGCAGAAACTCTTCTTATAAGTCCCTTTACATGGTTCTTTTTAATGGTTTTGGCTTCGGCTGTCATCGTAATCGAAAGTTAAATATTATTTTCGAATTGGCTAATAAAAATGGGGCATGGAGAATTTCTCTAAACTTTATAAGGACTTGTGCAATAGTTGGATTGTCTACTATAATTCAAAGGAAGTGCCTGTCATCGTGGCAAAGGGAAATAGTTCTATGGACTTTTACATTTATAATACCGACCTTTGGAATAAATTTAGTTTAAGCAAATGAGCACAACTGAGTCTGATCAATTAGTGGATAAAATAACAGCAGGAGTAAAGTTATCTATTCAACGCCTGATCGAGCGGACAAAGAAAGAAGATGGTGAGTTGGTTGTTTCCCGAGGAGGAAAGATTGTGCGAATAAAGGCGAGAGAACTAAAAGGCAATCAATAGCAAGCTGACCATCCGGCCTAAACAGTTGTCGTTATGGTGTATTCTAAGTTGGGGATAATAGCGGGCATTCGGTAAAGATATTCAAATAAGTTGTTTGATGAACTCCCGAATGTGAACATGCTTTATGCCCGCTATGTTGCCACTGGCATTTTCATCGAGCGATAGTACAAACTTGGGGTGATTGTCATATACCAGTTCGAGGTTGCCAAATTCTCTTTTTCTGGTTGCCTCATCGGTGATAAGATACGCTACTTGCACATACATCTTTTCATCACCACGCGTGCATACAAAATCGATTTCTTTGTTTTGGAATTTACCAATACGCACCTGATAGCCAGCAATGATCAAGTGAAGATATACGATGTTCTCTAAAATTTTCCCAATGTCAGCAGTGCGATAGCCCAGCAGTGCATGGCGCAAGCCCAGGTCTTCCAGATAATACTTTTGACCGATCTCAAATATTTTCTTTCCTCGCAGTTCTTCCCGGTTCACCTTCAATACGAAAAAAGCCTGCTCTAAAAATGTCAAATAACTTAGAATGACGTTGGGCGTTACTTTTATTCTTTGCGATTTCAGAAAATCACTGATCCTTTTAGCCGAGAGTAGATTGCCCACATTGTCTGCCACATAACTAACTAAATTTTCCAGTAGCGAAACATTACGGATGTTGTGGCGCGCTACAATGTCTTTAAAAAGGATAGCAGCATAAATGTTGCGCAGGTAATCAAAAACTAACTCATCCGTGAGGTTAATGTTGATGAGATACGGCAACCCTCCATAGCGAAGGTAGTTGAGAAACGTTTCTTGCGAATCGGGTAATTGATGAAATGTGAGAAACTCGTTATAGGTCAATCCAAAAATCTTAAATTCGATATAACGTCCGCTTAAGTAGGTTGCCAGTTCACCCGAAAGTAAAAATGCATTACTACCAGTAATGTAAATATCATGCTCTCCTTTTGCTTGCAGACTGCGAATGGCTTTTTCAAAATTTTCGATATCCTGAATCTCATCAATGAAAAGGTAATTCTTTGTATCGTTTTGAGTTTGGTCAAGGACGCTCTTCATCAGGTCTTTATAATCACGCAGATTGTCATGCTCAAATAGTTCTTTGTTAATGTAAATGACATTGGCATTTCCTTCCTGCTGCCGAATGATGTCCATCAGTTGTAGTAATAGGAAGCTTTTGCCTACTCTTCGCTGACCTACTAGCACTTTAATCAGATTTTTGCCTATATGTGGCTTGATCCTATCTAAATAAATAGGTCTTTTTATATGCTTAATTGCTGTTTTCACTCAAGTTTCAGTTATAGTTAAAACTTAATATCAAATATAGTAATATTTTAAGTATAGATTATTATCGGTGTTACGATCCCGCCACAATTCATATCACAAAAAAAGACCCGGAGATAAATCCAGGTCTTTTAGGTTCAAATAAAATTCAACCGGTTAGTTGTTGATCACAATCTCTTTCTTTCCCAAATTCAACGCGGGCATGTTTTTGTCTTTGAACATCTGGTTATAACTACCAATATCTTTTGTCTCTATATCCACCATCTGTTGCTTGAATTTATTCCAATCGCTTTGTACATCGTGCGCTCTGTCTTGCACTCCCTTTGTCAACCGTGGATCGTGGGTGTCGGCCACTCCGCGCAAATGAATAAACTCAGCATTAAGTTTATTCGGGAAGTTGATCACATCCTGAAAGTTTTTACTGCGGGGTTCAATCAAATTGCTTTCCCACTTATCAATTTTCTTAATCAACTCCTTGCCGCTGTTTACAATGTCTTTGGCATCGGCATTGTCTTTAAGCGATTCGTTATACGTTTCAATCTGCTTTTTCACTTGCCGCATTTTGTTCACTGACTTATGTAGTTCTTCAAACTGCTCACCCGATTGTTTTAAAAACTCTTGCTGAGTTGCCCACTCTGCCGTGGTTGCATTTATCTTAGGATCAGAAATAATTTCAAGATCAGTTTCTGATGTTTGGCCTTTATGTGTGATACGAGCTTTGTATCTACCAGGCGCAACTCTATGGCCGCTATAATCACCCATAACGAAAACTCCGGGCACACCCAATAAGGATTCCGTCCTGAAATCCCAAGCGAATCGGTTGACGCCAGCTTCCGAAGGAATAACTTGTTTAGCTGAAGGTCCGCCTGGATATGGCTTAAAGCTTTCATCTTTTTTGTTGGTATAAGAACGAATTACTTTTCCACTGACATCTAAAATTTCTAATGAAACTTTTACTGTATCTGCTTTCTCTTTCAGGTAATACTCAAGAGTTACTCCATTGGCCGGGTTACGACCAAGCCCAGGAATGTCACCAAAGTATTCTGGAATAGTGACGGACGATAAGCGATAGGTTGGTTTTGGCTGATAGAGTTTCACCGTTGCATCACCAAATTCACCTTTCGATTGTTGAATAGCACCAAGGTCATCCAAAATCCAAAACGAACGACCAGCCGTAGATGCTACGAGATCATTGTCCTTAATAATTAGATCCGTAACAGGAACGATCGGTAAGTTCAATTGAAACTTGCTAAAGCTTGTGCCGCCATTATAAGAAATATAAAATCCTCTTTCCGCACCAGCGTAAAGTAAACCCTTCACCTTTTTGTCTTCGCGAATGACTTTGATGAAATCATCGGCTTCTACTCCGGTTCCAATTTTTGTCCATGTCTTGCCGTAGTCAACTGACTTGTAGGTCATGTTTGAAAAGTCATTGAACTTATAACGTGAAGCAGAAATATAAACAGTCGCCTTATCATGTGGGGAAACCTCGATAGAGTGAATCATGCCTTCAGGTAAACCAGCTGGCGTAATGTTGGCCCAGCTTTTTCCTCCATCTTTAGTGAGTTGTACCAGACCACAATCACTTCCCGTATAAATCACACCTTTTTCTAAAGTTGATTCAACTACATAATAAATGGTATTGTAATTTTCTCCACCAGCGCCCTCATTTGTAATGGGGCCACCGCTCGTATCTTGTTTGGTGGTGTCATTGCGGGTAAGGTCAGGACTGATTACTTCCCAGCTCATGCCGCCATCAG
>JANOQK010000486.1:0-1663 GCA_031414855.1 Bacteroidia bacterium
CATAGAGCCAATGTTTCTAACAACTGACTGACTAAAGGATAGCTTGAAAATGATTATAAAAACAAATAAGAGAGTAGATTTCATTGGGTTTATTTTTTTACATTTTAAAAAATTAGTTTGCCCAATGGTTTTTAGTCTGATATTCCACCGCTTCAACTTGTTTTTCAACTTGGTGAAGCTTATAAAGAATAAGAAGCTGAATCTCTTCTGCCGACTTTGGGATCGTTCCATAGGTTTCTGAAAACCATTTTTCAATCTTTGTAGATTGTTCTTCGGTTGTAGCAATTTGGTCGTGTTTCATACTAGTGGTATTTAAAAATTCCTTCTATCCGTATTTCAATGTTAGTGCCAACTGCCCAGCGTGATAGGCAGTATGAGAAATTATCCTGCCGATTGCTTCTGCTTTGCTCTTTGTTCCGAATTCCTTTGTTGTAACTGACTCTTGCCAATTTTCATCCGTTTGCTTTTCGATGATGCCTTTGAGTTGATTGTATGCTTCTTGTTGATAGTCGAGCAATTCTTTCAGGTTTGTCCATTCACCAGTATCGTGTTGTGCCATGATAGTTTTTGCCTGCACCTTAATTTCGGTAGAGCCAAAAACATTCTTAGCGAACAGTAATTCTACATCGCCAATGTGCCGAATTAAATGACCTGCACTATTTTTAGTATTAATTAACTTCTTAGATAAATCTTCTTCTTTGATTTCTTTTAGAAGATTGGTGAAGCGGGTTCGGGCTTCAGCCCAGGTTTGAAGGTGGGCTTGTGTTGTATTCATATTTATAGAATGAGATTGAATATATAACCAGAGATAATGATGCAGATCGTTACCACCGTGAAGAATATGACTAGCATTTTTGTTGACATTATTTTTTTAAGCAACAAGCCTTCAGGAATTGACAAAGCAACAACTGCCATTGAAAATGCAATGACTGTACCCAGTGGGATACCTTTTTCTACTAATACTTGCATAATCGGTAGAATACCTGCCGTATTGCTGTACATGGGCACACCTATCATAACTGCGAGCGGAACAGCCAGAGGATTGTCTTTGCTGATATATGCTTCAAAGAACCCAGTTGGAATATAACCATGCATTAAACCTCCGATGGCAACACCCAATAGTATATAAAGTGAAACTCCTTTCACAATGCCTAAGGCTTCCTTCACAATCTCAGGCACTCGTTGAAAGAAACTCAACTTTTTTTCTTCCTGGTATTCGTCTTGAACTTGTTTATTTTTTAGTAATAATTGTACCCAATCCGTGAGCAAGGGTTCTAATTTCATCCTACCCAAAATGTATCCAGCGACCATCGATAAAATGACCCCACTGACCACATAGATAATTGTTGTTTTCCAACCGAACATACCAAAGAAAATTGCAACGGTAACAGCATCAACCAGTGGCGAGGAAATTAAAAATGCAAATGTTATTCCCAGAGGGATTCCACCTTTCACAAAACCAATGAACAATGGCACGGACGAACACGAACAAAATGGAGTGACGGTACCAAAGAAGGATGCTACAAAATAATCGAGACCATACCACTTACGTTTTGTTAAAAAACTTCGGACTTTGTCAATTGGAAAATAGGAATTTATAGTTCCCATCAACGAAGTAACCACCAGAAGCAAGATGAAAATCTTGATGGTGTCATACACAAAG
>JANOQK010000487.1:0-3817 GCA_031414855.1 Bacteroidia bacterium
CGTTGTTCATTGATCCATGCATACTTATGAATTTCCTGTAAGTTCCCGATCAGAAATAACTTTCTTCCAGAAGGCTGTGCTGCATAAAAATCTAAATGTGCCCCGGGAAACCATCGGAAAGAAATCAAGTCTGAATGAGGAAGCATGGTTCCACTCCTTTCTTCCCTATCTGCAATTTCCCTAAAGTTGTTTCCGATTTCTTCCCAACCATACATATCCTGCGTAAAATCATTTTCCCCAAGATTTTGATCCTCACCTTGCTTACCAAAATGAAAAGGTGAAAAATTAATGAAGTAAACAGCCAGTGTTAGTAGACACGCTAAAAAGTATGCAGGCCAAAGTAATCGGGACGAGCGAATAGGTTCAATTGTTGTTTGTCTATTATCTTGCTGTGCTGCCCAATATATAGCAGTCATAATAATGAGCGGGAGAAATGAAGGACCTGTCCAATGTGGCAGCGTACCACGAAATAAAGAAAACCCTGTAAAGACAAGCCACAAGGGCAATCCATTTAATATAAGAATCGCTTGAACGTGAGGATCCATGAATGATTTTCTCTTCGCAATGGCAACGAGTGCTGGAATAAAAAAAATGAAGTTGAGCGGATTTTGATATGCGATTTGTCCTAACAATTCTCTGAAAAAATAATCAAGCCGGATACCAAAGGTTGGGGCTACACGTTCGCCATGAAAAGCAACGCTTATAAAGTCATTTTGTAAATTCCAGTAAATTATTGGCAAGACACAGACAATGGAAATAGCGCCAGCCGCATATAGGGAATAGTCAACAAGCCATTTTTGGTTATACCGAAGTATAAACAATAAGGCCCCCAACCAAATAAAGGCTCCATGATATTTAGAAAGGATGGCCAGGCCAGCACAAACTCCAAACAACATCATTTTAATTCTTGCCTCGCTGTCAATTTTATAAACAGGTAACACATCCAACAGTAATTTGATACTGAGGAGCCATAATAGAATAAGGGGTGAATCGGGAATAATGGCAAAGCCACTTATGATGGAAAAGTAAATGGAAGAATTGAAAAGAAGAGCAGCATACAATCCTGCCAGTTCATCGCCCAGTTTTTTAGTCAAAGAAAAAATAAGGCCAGTGCTCAAAGCAGAAAAAATAACCGGTCCCAGACGCATAAAAAAATCGCTACTCAACAAGCCATTCAACGAAAACAATTGAATAACAAAGCCGACCATGGGCGGATGATCGAAATGGCTAAAATCGGGATACCGCGCATATGTCCAATAATACACTTCATCGTTCCCCAACTCAAGTTGCCAGGCCAACAAAAGACGAATAGCTGTTGATATGCCAATGATCCAGCCTAACTGGATATGAACGACATCTCTTTGCGTCACCTTACGGTCAATAGAACTTTCCAAATCCATAAATCAACATGCAAGTTGTGGTATTAACGCAACGCCAAGGTTACTTCACCGTTAAGCTATTGGGAAGCCTTGTACCCAGAATACGGAGCATATTTAATTAATTCTTGATCTCAACCAATACCTACCTCTCTGGTAGGAGAGCTAAATTTCGGAACAGTCTCTAATTAAATGCTGGAGGTTAATAGTTCCCCAAATTTTATCAGGTATATTCTTTACCTCTATTGGTTTACTCTGATTTTACTTGTTATTACTTCTGCCGTTGTTGAAAAAGGAACAGAAGTTCTTTTGATAAACGGAAACCATTCACCTTCATTAGACTTTTTTTTCGTAGCTCTCACTCGCCTGGGAGAAGGTTGGGTGTTCATTCCCTTGGTGGTCGTTCTTTTATTTATACGATATAAGTATGTAATCATAGCTATCTCGATTGCTGGCTTTCACTCCTTATGTTGCTTGATTCTTAAGAAATTTGTTTTTAGCCATCAATTAAGACCAAAAAACGTTCTTGATAATCAACTGCTCCACTTTGTAGAAGGAATTGACGTCCATGGCTATCAGTCATTCCCATCTGGCCATACGGCAACTATCATATGCTTTGTGGTTTATATTTCCTTGCTATCGAAGCATCGATTACTAAGTGTGATCCTGCTATGTGTTGGGTTGGCCGTTGCTTATTCCAGAATTTATCTGTTGCAACATTTTCTAATTGATGTAACGGCTGGCGCGTTTATCGGAGCCATTTCAACATTCCTTATCTGGCATCTATTCGAACACAGCCGACTTCCTCTTTGGACAAATTCCTCACTCCAACTAAAAAGTCTCAGAACAAAAATCAGAAGCAGGCTACTTCATTAGCGCAACGTGCTTCGTGTTAAGGCAATAATAATAACCATGCTTTGAATATTCCGAGAATGTTAATAACGATTCGATATATGACTCATTCATAACTATATGGTATAAGAATATTTATCTCCACACTATTTATGAAGCAGATATTGCAGTATGAAAATACTTTCTGCGGCAGCATTATTTATCCTCACTTTGCTTCTCTGGTCGGTCGTTCATCAATATTTATTTTGCACTCGCTTTACTTTTTCAGACCCCCAACCTTTCCATGGGCCACGTCTTTATAATCCATATGCTCAAATGGACTCCTCCAATTGGGTAATGTGTAATTTCCATGCGCATTCAAATGCCTGGAAAGGTGTAACAAATGGAGAAGGTACCACTCAAGATATCTGGAATGTATATGATTCGTTGGGGTATGGAGTACACCTTACATCTGATTATCATAAAATCGATTTCACTCATGAATACGAAAAAAACTTTATACCAGCTTATGAGCAAGGGTTTAATCTAAAAAAGGTTCATTATCTGGTGTTGGGTAACCTAAAGGTTAACTGGCTGGATTACCCACTCCCACAAATTTTATCGAACAAACAAAAAATATTAAATCACCTAACGGCAGATGAAAGTTTAGTAATTCTTAATCATCCGGATGTTCGAAATGGATTCTCGCGTGACGACCTGAAATACCTTTCCGGGTATCGCTACATGGAGGTACTAAGTCCGTACTCAACTTCGGTTGACAAGTGGGATGCAGCGCTTTCTGCCGGCAAGCCTATCTTTATAGCGGGCAACGATGATGCGCACAATGTTTTTGACCATCAAAGTGTTGGGAAGTTTTGCACACTGGTGAATACCAAAAACGTTACCAAAAAGACGGTACTAGAATCGATGAAGATAGGGAACACGTATGGTATGCAAATACCGGAAATTCCTGACGAAGACTTGTACCGAAAGTCGCAACGGCTTAAAACGCAGCTGCCCAAACTTCAAAATGTGCGATTAATCGATGATATAGTTCACGTTAATCTGAACAAAGCGGCAAGCGTCATCATTTTTTCTGGACAGAATGGGAAAGAGCTTTCTAGGATAGTTCACTCCACTCATGCAAGTTATGCCATCCAAAAAAATGACCCGTATGTTCGCACGTCAATCATTTTCACAGATGGGACAAAAATTTTCTTGAACCCCATATTTCGATATACAGATGTGCCCTTCATCGATGCCCGACCTCAAATAAATTGGGCAAAGACCTATTTACTAAACTTCTTTGGCTTATTGATACTTCTGTTCTGGGGGTTGTTTTGGTTCAAATTCCTCTTTAAGGGAAAACTAAAAAGAGGCGTAATTCAACTGCCAAAGTGGATTCCAGGATAGTTTCATGATTTGTGTATGGGAAATGTCGGAATCATTGGAGATACCATCGAAATTTAATATTGGGATCAAAGAAATTACTTACATTAATTGGCCTAAAATTTCAACACGATGAATACGTCTACCCCAGCTTTACATCAAGAATTTAAGAATGCACTTGAGCCATTCCTGGAAATGCTTGTGGAGAAGGAAAAGATACT
>JANOQK010000488.1:0-4898 GCA_031414855.1 Bacteroidia bacterium
GCCTACACCACGAATATTTAGATAACTATCTAACACAAAAGGTGCGAAGGGGTTTTCATCGTTGGTAGCAATGCCTGTGCGAAGACGATTAGCCCAGTTAAAACGTTTCCCCATCTGTTTAAAGAATCTAAAGTCATTAAACACGGTCACAAAATTTCGTACTTCATCCAATGAGTGAATAAATTCTATATTCGTTTGATTGAAAATCCCATTCACATAAAAGGTGTGGTAGTTAAGATGGTTGCTTTTAAAAATAAGCTTCGAGAGAAACTTGTTACCCTCAACGATTTCATCAAGTTCATTTTCCTGAGGTTGCTGCGCTTCAAATTGCTCGTTAAAAATACCGACACCGACATCCAGCGTTTCACGGAAGGTTAAAAACCGAACAGCACTTGCGTATCCAGTATAATTAGTATAGTTATAATTGGAGATTCCACTTTCAGAACTTAAAGGCTCAATGGTTGCCCACTTGATCAGGGAAGCTGTCGTACCCCAGCGGGAGTTGCCAATGCGATCCGTAGCATAATTCAGGTAGAATGAATGCCGATCGTAATATTGATAATAAACAAAAAGTTTATCTCCGCGGCCAGTTAAATTCAAACTTTGGAGTCCTGCTTTGAGCCAAAAAGTATCCTCTGTTTTACCCAATGCAAATACGGGCAGCGTATTAATCATTTCACGACAAACAAAAATTATCTTTGTAGTAGTGCCGTCAGTGACCATCTTCGTTTCTACTTCACCAAGTATCCCCAGATTAAGCAGCCTCTGTCTGTCACTCACCAGTTGAGTTGAGTCATACTTTTGTCCTGCTGTTACGGTACTATATTGCCGTAAAAATGACACTTTAGTTTTGGTTAGTCCTGTAAACTCAACAGAGGTTACTATTGGCTGAGCAGATAGGAAAGTGCATATCCCGAGCGCAAGCAAGGCTTGTAATACAATTGGGATAACATACCTACTCATATAAGATTGATTACTTTGAAGTCTTAACATCCAATAGGACTGTTAATTCATCGGATAGACTAAGACTGTTTCCGCCCACGTTAAAATCTCTTCGATTAAGTTGAAATTCACCTTTGAATTGCAAGCCAACATTACTTATTGAATAACTAAACGGAAAGGAAATTTCCTTAGTGGTTTTCTTGATGGTTAATTTGCCTGTGATAATGGCTTCATTCGGTTTTGCCGAAGCTATTACTTTTGTGGAGACAAAACGGATTAATGGGAAGTCGGTCGCATCAAAGTAATCCGGTTTACGCAGATGATTGTCGCGCATACCAATTCCTGTATCAATAGTAGCCGCATTAACAGTTACATCGAATTTTGCATTGGAGAGTCTGGCAGCATCGAAACTAATAGTTCCTTTAAGTCCATTAAAACTTCCGTCTACCGTTGAGCCAAAGTTCTTTATTTTAAAGCTAACTTTCGATAAAGCATCATCAGGGATAAAGGTTTGTGCAAACGTGCCTGAATATAAGACTCCAAAAATAAAAATATAGATTAATCTCATTTACATTGTTTCAGATTTCCCAAACAATACTGAAAATTGCTGACACCAGATGAGCGCAAACTTGAATTGGTCAATATCTGTTCCATCGGGTATGTCGTAGGTTTGTTTACCACTGGTTGATTTTAATTTACCAAGATTGACAAAGGAAGCTGCACCGGTGGTGGTGCTAAGGTAAACTCTCAGGTCGGGGCCGTTACTGGATGAAAAATCGGTTAGTAATAATACTTTTTTTCCCTTGTCATCGTAAACTTGAGCAACACCACTAACAGCGTAGCTTCCGCTTCCCATCCAGGTTCCTTCACGAAGTAATGTGGCCTTTGTTTCATCAAAGACATCATTGGCTGGAGTGGTCGGAGTGGCATCCTCAGGATTGCAACCCAATACTAATCCCAATAGAAAAAGTAACATTAATTTTTTCATGGTTAAAATTGTTTAGTTATACCCAAGCTGAACAAGCTTGCTTTGTTACGAAACCGATCGTTGGCCACCGGTATTTGCTGCACCTTTGTATCGGTTGTATATTCTGTGAACAGATATTGATACGCCAGCTTGACGGCTAGTTTCTCTTTCATGAAGTAGCGTACATAAAATTCAGAGTTTAAACTGCCCTGATCATTATTACCAACTAATAAAATATTAAAGGAAGTTGGTTTGGCAAAAGTAGCCTGCCCCTGATTGCCATTGACATAAGATCCATTTTGTTTACCTCCAAACGAAAATCCTAATGCATCAATACTGAATCCTACACCAAACTTTGATGAGATTCTATATCCTAAGTTGATGGCAATGTTTAATGCATTTACCTGAGGTGACTGTAACAACACAGAATCAGATTTTCTTTCATCGCCAGCAAGGTCTGCCGGAGCTGAGGAGAAATATTGTGAGGTTCCAAAATAGCTGGTAAAACGACCTCCTAGCCCTACTTCAATCTTCTTAGATTTCCCCAATTTCCAGAGGTGAAAATAGTCAAGTGAAACGCTGCCTTGCCGGCTTCCAATGGCACCCGTAAAGCTTCCGTAGTCAATCGATTTTGAATCTTGGGAAGCAGCATAAAGTGGGACTAAACAAATAAGTAGGAGAGCCAGGTTTTTCATATATGAAAGTTTCAAGAATAGGTATAACCTCTAACTTAGGTAGAAAGTTTGCCAAAATTTGTCGCGTGGTTGACAACAGGAGTGGAGATTCCGCGCGCACTTACCACTATTTTTCGCGAGCCTGTGACCTTGCCATTTCCCGCCAGTTATCATTGGATTCCTCCGTCAATTGACCATTTCGACACTTGGTTTTGAAGCAGTTACGATTCAATGTTTGCTGTGAGTTTCCAATTAACTTTTGGTGGTCATGCCATTGCGGAACGAGATGGTCAAGGGAGCGAAATCTCCACTTACCAAGATAAGCCCTTGAAGGAGTCGTTTGATGCTAAAAATACGGAAAATTGAAAGTCTCTCATTTATGCCACGCATCATCACCACTTATAGGTTAGCCTCAATTCTTTTTAGGACGAGTCACCCTGCAAAGCGAAGGGTGTTCCCGATGTGCCAAGCCAGACTTCCGTTGAGCCGCTTCGCCTACCCGTAAAATCAAAATTAGTGGCCCGCTAGAATATGACAAGCGCCCTACAAAGAGAAATGCGTTGCCGATGAACCAGCCAGGCTTCCGTTAGCAGCGCGAAGTCTGTCCGTGAAAGCAAAATTAACATCCGAAAAAGCCTGGCAACCATACCACAATGTAATCCATGTAGCCGACAGCAGGGTAAAAGTATCCGCTCATGTGAGCTGATGTTTACAGCCATTCAAAGTAACACCACCAGGGGAGCAAACGAAAAATATTTTTAAACACATTCAATAAAAATGCATTCGAACGTGCCATTGACAGTAAGGTTGAGTCTTTCATAAAAAATAAAGTTATTTAAAAAATCAAAAGAATGACAACAAGGCTATCCCCACATTGTGTTGCAAGGATTATAAACAAATTAAACCCTTAAAATTATGTCTTATGTAAAAAACGTAGCCGCCTTTGAAAAGCTCATTGGAGTCTGCACCGGGTATGGAGGAACCTATAACCCAGGCCAACAAAACCTTCGCTTAGAAGGCTTGTCTGACTTGCTCATGCGCGCGCACAGTGCGCTACAGTATGTAAGCAAGGCTAAAACCAACTACGAAAATGCTACCAACGATAGAGAGGTGGAATTTAATGAGCTGAATAAACTGACTTCGCGAATATTCGCAGAACTAAAGTCGTTTGGCGTGTTACCTCAAACCGTGGACAATGCGCGCACCATGGTGCGCAAGATCAAAGGACGTTCCGCCTCAAAGGATCGCGCTCCTGCTTCTTTGTCTCCTGAAAATCAGCAGGCCGAACAAACGCAAAAACGCACTCGTATCAGGGGTACTGACTTTGGCAGTATCGCCTATCACTTCGAAAAGTTGATGCAAACAATTGCCGCAGAACCTATGTATCAATCCTCTATACCTGACCTGCAATTACAAAACCTTCAAGAAAGGCTGAGTCTATTGCGTTCAAAAAATGACGCGGTAACCGCTTCCGCTTCCGAACTTGGAAAAGCCCGAAGAGAACGTAACTTTTTGTTAGATGATGGAATTGGAAACCTCCACAGCACAGCCATGGCAGTGAAGCAACATGCAAGGGCTGCCTATGGTTACAACAGCGAAGCGGCAAAGGCAGCCACACATATTCGTTTTTATAAAAGTAAGAAGGAATGACTACCACACTTTTGTGCTACTTGATGAAGACCCTACACATGGCCAATCAGTATTGTGTCTGGATCGAACTATCGTTATGAATACAAAGGCATTTTAATATAGAACCGAGTTCCTATACCTACTTTCGACTCAAACCAGATTTCGCCACCACTAAGTTCAATGCCTTGTTTGGCAATAGCTAAACCAATTCCTGAACCCGTCTTCTTCGTACTGAAATGAGGCAAGAATACTTTCTCCTTCAATTCATCCGCAATTCCATTTCCATTGTCTGAGATGGAAACGAAGCAATAGTTGCGTTCTAATTTTGTATCGATATCAATGTTTACTCTTCGGCCTTCCTCCACAGACTGCATTGCGTTTAAAATCACGTTTGAAAATATACGGATCAGCAGTTGCTCGTCACCCAGGATAATGATAGGTGCCAAAGAAGTCAACTGGATAGTGATTGAATCAGTGGTTGAATGAAGATCAACGACCTTTTTCAAGACATCACAAATATCCATTTTCCTCAAAACAGGAGCAGGCATTCTGGCAAACGAACTGAAGGAAGAAGCTATTTGATTGAGTATTTCTACTTGTGCAAGTAGTGTCTTAAGGGATTTTGTTGTGTCTTCCTTACTTAGTTGTCCTTTCAATTGAGCAAGCTCCATCCGCTGCAGGATGAG
>JANOQK010000489.1:0-1797 GCA_031414855.1 Bacteroidia bacterium
CAAAACTTGGTGCGATGTGGTCGGCATTCTTCAAAACACGTTCTCGTTCTACATTTTCTGTAAAGGCAAAAAACTTATTTGCCAATCCCGCATGTTTGATTTCATAATCGGTGTAGCCGTCTCCAATTACATAAACATCGCCCGGCAAATTTAATCTTTTAAGCTGTTCCACTTTTCCATTATTAGCAGAAAGTGGATTTTCCTTATCAAAGCCAGTTACATTTCCTTGTTCATCAAATTGAAAGCGATTGGCAAAAATGTTTTCCTGCTTGATGCCATACTCCATTACAATAGGATCAATAAAAGCATGAAAGCCATTTGAGATGATGTAGATATTATCCGCATATAGCTGAAAGAATTCTCTGTTACGTTTGAACGATTCTGAAACCAGGTCTCTCAAAACCTTCACTAGTTGCTCCAGGTGTCTTCTATTTGGAGAAAGCAGGGCAACCCTCCGTTCCAGTGATTCTCGGAAAGACAAAGAACCATCCATGCCTTGATTTGTAATATCTATGATCTGTTGAACCATACTTTTCCGGTCTGGATGATCCTTCAATGATATCTCTGCCAGGACGTCAAATGCTTCAACTTTAGTAAATGTGCTATCGAAATCGATTACGATAAACTTATTCAGTTTCATGGGTCTTCTTAAAGTTCAAAAATAGAATTAAAACAGTAGAGTCCACATAAGCACATCAAAGTCGTGCGCTAATTTTCTTCTAACGAATGTTAGGATAAAAAATGGTAATCGGTAAGAAGTAATAGGTAATCAGTCAAACCGATTACTTGAATACACATTACACATACTGAGTTATAAAACTTTGGCAGTAAGACTTGATCATCTCTCTTACTCTCCTGAACTCAGCAGTGATCTCAATATCAGTTCCTTTGGCTTTGGCGGGATCAGGAAAGTTTTGATGAAGCATCTTTACTTTCGCAGGAAAATAAGGGCATTGTTCCTTGGCATTGTCACACACAGTAATGACAAAGTCAAACTCCTTGTGTGAATACTCATTAACATTATTTGACGTGTGATGGGAAATATCAATACCATCTTCTTTCATGGTGGCAATGGCTCTTGGATTAACGCCATGGGTTTCTATTCCAGCACTACATACCTCCACTTTGTCTTTACCAAAGTACTCCAGGTAGCCATGCGCAATCTGGCTGCGACATGAATTACCGGTGCAAAGAACCAATATCTTTTTCTTCATTCGTTATAGGTTTATCATAAGGTAAGCTTCATTACCACAGCAGATGCTGGGCAAACGTGCGCGAATTCGGTTGTCTGCTTGATAATATCTGGCACTTTTTCTCTCGGTACATCCTGAAATCCTTTTTTCAAAAAGTAGGCATGGGCAGTTTCGGTAAGTAGGTAGAGTTCTTTTATTTTTAATTGCTTTGCTCTCTCAATAATCTTGTTAATGATTTTTTCACCTATTGCTTTGCCTCTCAACCTATCTTCAACGGCTATCGATCTTAAAAGGCCTGTGTCGCCATACTGTTCAAGTCCACCGGAGCCTACCAGCTTTCCGTCAGACTCGTGATAGCCTATTAAAAAACTTCTATCCAACTTAAGATCAGTTGCCGGAAGTTTATTTGCCCTCAAAAACTGCTGAAGTCTTTCGAGCGACTCTTGATCCTTAATAATGGACAAGGTGTAGTTCATAATTATCATTTGATTAAAAGCCCCTTCTCCTTTTGGAGAAGGGTTGGGGATGAGGTCTTTTAATTACAACACTCTGGCCCGCAACAGCTCTTCTTTTCTTCTTTTACTTTTTCAGACGTAATACCAGG
>JANOQK010000490.1:0-2858 GCA_031414855.1 Bacteroidia bacterium
TTTTGATTACAGCTACAAAAATTTTTACCCTTGTTACAAGGCGGCCTTGAGCTAGCCTGGTAAGAGGGGCGGTCCTGGATATGAAATAAGGAGATAGGACAATATTTAGAAATGATGTTGATGAAAAGAAAAAGAAAGTATTCGGTTATTTATTTATCAGTGTGTTTGGTATTGCTCTCCCCAGCATTGCTTGCGCAGAGAGATTTTCGGCCCGGCTATATCGTAAAAAATAAAAAGGATACTGTAAAGGGTTTTGTAGCCTATCAATCAGGCAAAAAAAGTATCCAAGGCTGTGTCTTCAGGGAAACGCGCAAAGGGGCAACCTCAACTTATGCAGCCGCAGATATTCAAGGCTATGGAATTTTTGGAGACAGACTTTATCAGTCCATTGAACTTCCAAAAGATACGATCAAGAACAGAAAAGTATTTGCTAAGGTTTTAGTTCAAGGCTACCTGACGTTATTCCAGTATAGCGAGTTCTTTCTCTTAGAAAGAAACGATACGTTGACTTTGTTGCCCAAGCCAAAGGATGAACAAGTGGGGCCTCAAAACGATCTCAAAGTAAAACGAGATAGCAAGTATATTGGTATTTTGAACTACATGATGCTGGACTGCCAGATGAATGCCAACACTGCTTCATTTGCAGAAGGTTCGCTTAGTAAGGTGGTTTATAAATACAATCAATGCAAAAAAGTGGGTCACATCAGGCAGAACCTGCGCCCTCTTATTAAGCTTGATGTAACCCTTTTCTCCGGTTATGTAAACTCACATTTAACGTATGATTATTTTAAGGTAATCCCCTTTATAGGCAATACAATAGTTTGGGGGGCTGGGCTCGATTTTTATTCTCCTCGGGCTTTTGACAGGATTGTTTTCTCCTTGGAAGCCTGGTACAGTAAAAATTTTTATCAGGGCTACTATGAAGGCACGTTTGCGGGAGATCCATTGAAGGAAGACGAATATGCCGAATTCACCACCCTGAAAATTCCATTTGGGATAAAGTATAATTTTCGCAGAGGAACAAACACACCTTATGTAAGGCTTGGTTTTTTCTGGAGTACTGCCACAGAATCATGGACTAAAACGGTATCCAGCAGAGAAACAGTTGAAGCTGTTTTGACGGATGAATTATTAGGACGATACCAAATTAAGAGTCCGAAAGGCTATTGGGTAAGTGTTGGGTGCGACAAAACCTTATACAAAGGCACTCGGATTTTTACTGAGTTCCGCTACGAAAGAGGAGAGGGGTATTTTGGAACAGGTGTAGTAAACCTGTCGCAGATGGCGAATTATAATTTTTTGGTTGGGCTTAGATTTTAATTGAGTATGAGGTTCTTAGTACTGATTGCAATCCTGTTTTGTTTTGTCACCTGCACCAAAGAGGAGGAGCCGGTGCGGCCATACCCTGTTGTGATAACACAAGGGGTCACCAATGTATCGAACACCCGTGCCACCTTTAAGGGGGACATCCTTTCAGTTTCGTCTGGGGTAGTTGACTACGGGTTCGTGTGGACAAGGGAAGGTTTTCCAACATTAGCAAATGTTAATGCTATCAAACAATCATTTGGTCCTAAGCGAGACCGTGGCACATTTACATTTACCACCCCTGGTAACTTACAAGCAGGAAAGACCTATGATATGTGCGCCTACGCGCGATCAGCCCAACGCATTGTATATGGAAGAACATATGTTTTTGTTAGTAAATAAAGCATAGGCCATGCCGATCAGTTATCACAAACTAATTAATAACTGTTAACCACCCTTTTGCACTTGTGCCTGAACATCCTGATGCATCATCTACTGAATAGAAATAGACACCAGCAACCAGGTTATCCCCAGACCAATTGTTAAAATAGTTATCATCTTTATAAACTAATTCTCCCCAGCGATTAAAAACAGTAAAACGTACAGGCAAAGTGAGATTCTTAATTTTGTAAGAATCATTTTTCTGGTCTTCGTTTAGCGTAATTACATTAGGGAACCATAAATCCTCAAAATTCTTCACTACAACTTCTTCAGAATAACTGCAATTTCCCTTTCTAACGGTTAATCCATAGATTCCTTCTTTATCTGCGTTAATTTGCAACTCTTGATCACCCGTAGTCCACTCCAAGTTCCAATCGTTATATTTTAAACCTGTTGCAGTCAATGTCACATCTTTTAATTTACACTTCCTGACAGTATCGGGCAAAAAATTTTCCTCCTTCGGCAGAATGAATAAATCAATGGTTTCAGATTTGGTAGAACATAATCCATCATTAGTAACCAAACAGTGAAATTCTCCTTCTGTGTCCACCACTAAACTGCTACTTGTTTCGTCAGCTAATCTTTGACCACTTTTAAACCATTGATAAGAATATTCTATATTTTTTGAAGCCAACATTTGAACTGGCTTATTGCATGCGGGTAGGTCAGAGCTAACTGTTATTTTATTTGTGGGATAATCTAAAACGGTGAGAGAAACGTAATTAGATGTATCCGCGCAAGAAGTGCCTTTATAAATCACATAAGAATATTGGCCACTTTCCTTGACTGGCAAACTATTTTCGTGTCCATTATGAAAGGAAAAAGTGTCTTTATACCATTCCACCAAATTTTGATTTGGAATTGAGGCCTTTAAAGTTGATTCCTTATCACGGCAAATTTTTCCCTCGCTGATTGTTAGCTGCGCGGATTTCGGAGGGCATACTGATTTTGTCAAATCATCCATCATAGTAATAAAAATGTCAGCATCATCATTCCCACTGTTATTGCTTAACATATTCCCGTCTATGTTGAAACTTGATCCATTGTAAGTTCCAGCGATTACAAGGCTATTTTGAGCAACAGCTATGGAATTAATTTGATCAATATTATGA
>JANOQK010000491.1:0-3262 GCA_031414855.1 Bacteroidia bacterium
TGAGGGATTCACGTATTTCAAACTCTATTATTCAAAAAAATTGTTCTCTGAATACAGCTATTCTTCGCAATAGCTTATTAGGAAATTTCGTTAATTTTGAGGGCGCATCCGAAGATCTAAGCCTCGGAGATTATAGCACCTCAAGTTGATTTTCGGAAAAAACTACCTTATAAAATACGTATTATTTGCTCTGCTGGTGATCAGTGTGCCAAGTTGGGCACAGCGTGATAAGAAAAACAAGAAGCCGGGTGAGTTTAAACTATCGGATGCCCGCCTCCGCGAAGCAGAGTTTTTCTTTACAGAAGGAGAAAAGTATTTTATCCTGGAGGATTACACCAAGGCGCTCATGTATTTTCAAAGGGTGGTGGAATTAAATCCTGAAAACGGAACAGTGCATTATAAGATTGCCGAGATTCTCGTAAAAGGGAACAAGCAGGAGGATTTTATAAGAGCCTCTATCAGCATTGAGAATGCCTTGAAATTTGAAAAGAAAAATAAGTACTTCTATTTGCTGGCCTCTAACATTTATTCAAGCTTAAACGATTTCGAAAAAGCTGAAGATGCACTTGAAACGATGATGAAATCGGTCAAGGGCACCGAAGAATATCTCTACGAATTGGCCGCCCTTTATCAATACGATAAAAAACCAGAGGAAGCAGTAAAAATCTATAATCGGGCAGAAATTATTTTAGGTATCAGTGAAGTTTCTTCTTTGCAAAAGCAAAAGATTTTTCTTCAGCAAGGGAAAATTGAGGCGGCCATTGCTGAAGGTGAAAATTTGATGGCTGCCTATCCAGATGAAGAAAACTACATACTTGGCTTTGCCGAAACTCTGTCACAGCACAATCAAGGAATCAAGGCTATTAGCTATTTGGAAAAATTTATAAAAGAACATCCAGATGCAGGAAGCACTAAAATGCTTCTGGCTGGACTTTATCGCGAGAATGGACAAGAACAAAAAGCGCAGGAATTTATTCGCCAAGTTTTCGATGATCCGACTGTTGATGTAAGCAGCAAAATATTAATGTTAAGCACCTACAGCAATGCGCTGCAGCAACAAAAAGAAAAAAAGATAGAGAATGCTGACATGAAAATGTTTGCCATGGAATTGTTTAGTCAACTCAAGTCAGGCTACCCAAGAGAACCCAACGTTCATATTATAGGTGGTGATTTGTATTTGATCCTTGAGAAAAGTCAGGAAGCGCATCAAGAGTATTTGAAAGCCGTTCAGCTTGGCTCTACCAGTTTTGATGCCTGGCAGAACTTACTTTTCCTGGAGTCCCAGTTGAATCAATTCGATAGTTTGATCACTCATTCGGAGAATGGCCTGGAATTGTTTCCTAACCAATCCATATTACATTACTTCAATGGGTATGGTCACATGCGTAAAAAACATTATCGCGAGGCCACTACATCGCTGGAACAAGCAAAAAAACTTTCTACCGGTAACCAAGGCTTGATCAGCGAAATCAATAGTTTGCTGGGAGACGCCTACAATGGTTTGAAAGAATATGAAAAATCGGATAGAGCTTATGATGAATCTTTGGCCTTCAATCCCAACAATGATTTTGTCCTGAATAACTACAGTTACTACTTGGCCTTGCGGAAACAGAATTTAGAAAAAGCTGAAAAAATGTCTTCTCAATTAGTAAAGAACAATCCAAAAAACACGTCTTATCTGGATACGCACGCCTGGGTTTTGTTTATGCGTGAAAAGTATAAAGAGGCAAGAAAATATATGGAAAAAGCGCTAGAGATTGGGGCAGTTAGCGCTACTCATTACGAACACTATGGCGACATACTTTTTCAATTAGGTAGCATTGATGAGGCTGTGAAGCAATGGGAAAAAGCTAAAGCCATGGATCATGGAAATGAATTGATCGATAAAAAGATTGCTAATAAACGGCTGTACTAATCAGGAGATAGCTGTTTCCGTCCTTGTAAAATTTCCCGAAAAAGAAACTCTAAGTTTATAATTTGCCCATCAATTAGTTCACACATACGTTGGTATTCGCTATTTTTGGCCAACCTATATGTTGACCTAACTTGACTTATCCCTGGATTATCATGCCAATAAAGTCTTTACTCTATTTGATCCTGACCGTTATTGTTATTCAGGCTTGCACAAAAAAAGCAGTGCCCATTTTAGCTGTCGAGCCAAAAAAATTAAACATAGAAGAAATCGATTTTGAATATTTCCATGGAAAAGCACGCATAAATTTTAGGGATGATAAGAAAGAACGTGAAGTAAAATCTACCATTCGATTACGTAAAGACAGTGTTATCTGGATGACTTTTTCTGTTGTAGGAGTTCAAGGCGGCAAGGCCTTAATAAATAAGGATTCCATTGTCATCGTCAGTACCCTTGACAAAGAGTATTATGTATTCAACTACGCTGAGCTTTCTGAACGGTTTCGGTTCACGATTGACTATAATGTCATCCAAGCTGCATTTTTAGGAAACTTGGTGGTTCCGCGTCTGCCTGAAGATGAAATCATTCAGGAATCGAGCTTTAATCTGCTAGAACAAACACGAGGCACTGTTTCTATAAAGAATTACATCAATGCCGCTAGTACAAAGCTGGAAAAAGTGGAGATGAAAGAATCAGACACGAACAATTCACTGACCCTCAATTACACCAACTTTCAACAGGTAGGCCCAAAGATTTTTCCTTACAATGGTGTGATCAGTTTGTTTTATAAGACTGCGGCCGGTGTATTAAATAATACAATTACGTTTGAATACACCAAAGCAGAAGTAGGCGACCGTGAGTTAAGGTTTCCCTTCAATATTCCACGCAAGTATGACCGCAGATAAGCGCATATTTATTGGATTTCTGTTCGTATTCGTCCTGATTACTTTTAGCGGGTTTGCACAGCGTAACAAGAACCAACTTCAAAAGGAAAAACAAAAGAATCTTGAAAAGATCAAGCAGACTGAGAAAATCATTTCAGAAACCGCTCAACAGAAAAAAAATTCGTTAGGCGAACTGACCGCCCTTAACCAGCGCGTTCGAGACCAGGAAAATCTTATCACTTCTATTAAGGGAGAGATCGACTTACTGGAAACTGACATCTCAGAAAATAACGATATCATTTCAGCGCTGGAGACCGACCTGAATAAGTTAAAGGAAGAATATGCCGCTATGTTGTTCTCTGCGCAAAAGGTAAGCGGTAAAATAACTAAACTCACCTTTCTTTTTTCGGCCGAATCTTTTGACCAAATGCTCATGCGATTGAAATACATGGAGCAATATGGAGAT
>JANOQK010000492.1:0-5577 GCA_031414855.1 Bacteroidia bacterium
CAGTGCCGGAGATAATGTTGAGGATCGCTCTGTTCTATTGATTGATAATGTAGGATTACTCGCCCGATTATATCGCTACGGAGAGTTTGCCTATGTAGGTGGGGCCTTTGGAAAAGGACTACACAATATTCTGGAACCAGCCTGTTATGGCATTCCTATTTTCTTCGGAAACAAAAATTATGAAAAATTTCAGGAGGCGGTTGATTTAATCAATCGTGGAGGAGCTTTTAAGATAAACGATTATCATGAGCTGAAGGCCACGTATGAATTGGTGAATGAGCCTCAGACTTTTTTACTCGCATGTGAAGTCACCCGTCAATATGTGGAAGAAAACCTTGGAGCCACCCGGAAAATTACGGACTACTGTTCTAAATTTTTATCAATGCCATGATAGGACTCGTGATGAAATCCACAGGCTCCTGGTATGAAGTATTGGGGGAAAACCAAAAACTATATCAATGCCGCACCCGCGGCAAACTAAGGCTTGAGGGAATAAAAGAGACAAATCCCATTGCTGTTGGCGACCGCGTTGATTTCATAGAAGAAAATAACATTGGTTCTATTCAGGAAATTCTTGCCCGTGAAAATCAAATCCTTCGGCAATCTGTAAAGAAAACCGGACATAGTCAGGTGCTGGCTGCCAATATTGATCAAGTGTTATTGATTGCTACATTAAAACAGCCACGAACATCGTTAGGTTTTATCGACCGATTTTTAGTTTCAGCAGAATCGTTTAGAATACCACAAGCATTATTTTTTAATAAAAGCGATTTACTTTCTTCTAATGAGATGGAAGAACTGGAAGCCATCAAAATTTTATATACCTCGCTTGGAGTCATTACCTGGAGCGGCTCTGCTTTAACAGATGATCCCTCTGAACTGATCCGGGTATTAGAAAACAAAGTGACGCTGATAGCAGGTCATTCAGGTGTAGGTAAATCCACATTGCTCAATCAAATCTCTCCGCACATCAATCAGACCACTAGTGAAATCTCAGGCTTTTCAGATAAGGGAACACACACGACAACCTTCGCAGAAATGTTCCAGTTAAATCCAAAAACCTTTGTGATCGACACCCCTGGTATTAAAGAATGGGGACTGGTGGATATGAACCAACAGGAAATTTCAGATTACTTCCCAGAAATGAGAGATCGCAGACTGAGTTGTAAATTCGGAGCCCGATGCATTCACATCAATGAACCTAAATGCGCTATTTTGGATGCGGTGACTGAAGGAACTATTTCCGCAGATCGATACAAGAGCTATGTAAGTATGGTGCTCGGTCAGGATAACAGAAAGTAGTAACTACACTTGCCACCAAAGCTTCAAGAATTGAAAAGCAAGTCTGATGTCCATCATTTTGAGGGATAACATAAATTCATAACGAACGCGATGCAGGAGGGCTTTGTCTTCCTCCTCAGTCTTATTTAATTCTTTTATTTTCTGACACACTTTCAGAGTTGACCAGCGCTGATTACTACCTGTAACAAATTGCCCTTGTGACATTGAGTTTTTTGCAAGCCTCTTCCTTACTAAGACCTCTTTTGAATAACAATACTTAAATTTTCTGGAGGACCTGATCCATACATCAAAGTCTTCGAACGCCAAGGATTCGTCATATCCTTTCATATCAACCAATACTTCTTTTCTAACCATCATGGTTGGCGAGCAAATAAAATAACGCTCAATCAAATGTCTATAAATATCTCCTTGTGGAATTGTCTCATGAGGAAATCTTTCCGAATGATCATACAAATGACTTCCATCATCCGCGACAATCTCTCCATCCGAAAATTGAACACCATATTCCTCACCTGCGCGTTGAAACATTTCAACTCCCTTTGCAATGCGATCGGGTAACAGTACGTCATCCGTTGCGAAGTCAATAATAAAATCTCCTTTTGCTAATTTCAACGCCTCATTGAAAGCTTTGCAATAGCCAAGGTTTTGCGTCCATAGGAGCAACTCTATAAAGGGATACTTGTTTTTTAGGTCTTTAATCTTCTCCACGCTATTGTCAGTGCTTCCATCATCAGACAGAATAATCTGGACATTTTTATGCGTTTGATTAACAACTGATTCAACCGCCTCCACGAGGTAATGTGAATGATTATAGCTTAAACAGATAACTGTAACCAATGGAGAAGGCATTACAGAAGATTTTTAGTAAACGTAAGCTTACGTGATGGCTTTGCTCCCAAGCGTACTTTAAATTCGAGTAGTGGAACATTGATTTTACCTTCCAACGTTGAGGTTCCTAAATCTAATAACGCAATGCCCTCGCGCTGACAATAGTGATAAAGCCCTTCATTCAACAGAACGACCGGACTTACACTATCATAAGCTTGTAAATGATCGTGATAAAAATTATAGAGCACTTTTGAGTTTACTCTAATGGAAATATTTGCCGCCACTATTTTATGATCATCCTTTACCGCACTAAGAAGAAAATGATTGGGGAATTCTTTTGTAACTTTTTTCAAGGCCTGCAAAGACATACTGAGACTATATTTCTTCTCTTTGCGTATAACTTCCAATAGACTATATATCTCCTCCAAATACTCCATCGATAAAAACTGGAAGGAGAGATCGCCTTCATAGCATTTCCGTAATTTCTTTTTATGGGAACGATGAAGAATTGAATCAAAGGATTGATTTCCAACTGAAACAATTGCGCTGAGTTCCTCTACTTCCATTTTATAACCTGAAGAAAGCAAAATATTTTGCAATCGTTCAATGTCTTTTTGATTATACGCTTCTGGAGGGTTTTTTAATAAAATTGTCTTGACTCCTTTCTCCATTAATTTTCGCTCGGTAAAGTTTACAAATTCATTCAGAACCTCGGAGGAAACATGTTGTGAAAAAACGAAAGATCCAAAGGGGCTTTGAAAAGGGCTCCGTGCCTCAGCCGTTTCGATATGAAAATGAACTTCAGCAACTATTTTTTTTTCTGCTGTATTGAGAATAGCAAATGAACACCAGCCCTCTGACGATTGTAATTGCCGATGTTTGTAACTCAAGAAAATACTTCTTTCAAAATCTGTAAGGAAGCCCTCAGGCACGCCTTCTTGAAATAGGTAGTCCACCAGCTAATTCGGGATTCCGATTGTCTTTACATACATACCAGTGCCTTATTACTCATTTTCAGGCATTAGTAAAATTAATCAAACTTACCGACACCACATGTGGCAAAGTCTTGCAGGATTCAAAGATTGCCATGTTAAAAGGAATAAAAGCTTCTTCATATTTGATGTATAGAAATAAAACGCGGCAAGTTTACTAAATGTAATTGAAACCAGTTGATCGAATTAACACTAAATTGCTGACGATTAATACAAAGCATACATCTCATTCAATAATGCCTAAATTCTATTACCTCCTTCTGTTGGTGTTTCTGATGAGTGCTTGTTCACCTAAAGAAAAAAATACAGTCGAAAATTCCGTTTCAAAAGGAGATGCTGCTGCCAGGCCGGCAGGGATGGTGTGGATACCGGGTGGAGAATTTATGATGGGTGGCACCGAAGAGAAGCCTGCCCATAATGCACAACCTGTCCACGCTGTAAAAATAGATGGCTTTTGGATGGACGAAACCGAAGTAACAAATGCACAATTCAAAACTTTCGTTGAGGCAACTGGTTACAAAACAATTGCAGAAAGACCTTTGGATTGGGAAGAATTAAAAAAGCAGGTACCTCCGGGCACACCAAAGCCAGGTGATGATATTCTGCAACCCGGTTCAATGGTCTTTACACCTCCGGCTTCACCTGTCATATTGAATGACTATTCACAATGGTGGCTTTGGGTTATTGGTGCAAACTGGCAGCACCCCGAAGGGCCAAAGAGCTCCATTGAAGGCAGAGAAGAATATCCAGTTGTACACATTGCATTTGAGGACGCACAAGCGTATGCAAAATGGGCAGGAAAAAGACTACCCACAGAAGCTGAATTTGAATATGCAGCACGAGGCGGCATAGATGGAAAATGCTATGCCTGGGGAGACCAGTTGAATCCGCAAGGAAAATACCTTGCCAATTATTTTCAAGGAGCCTTTCCAAATAACGATACTGCCGAGGACGGATTTAAAGGAGCAGCACCTGTAAAATCCTTTCCACCTAATCCCTATGGGCTGTTTGATATGATAGGCAATGTGTGGGAGCTGTGTTCTGATTGGTACAGTGTTGAAAATCGATTAACGAATAGTGGTATTGTTGTAAACCCGATTGGGCCTTCTACCACAAAAGATCCTGATGATCCCTATGCTATTAAACACGTTTCGAAAGGAGGCTCATTTGTATGCAGCGATCAGTATTGTTCCAATTACAAACCAAGCGGCAGACAAGGCTCTGCTTTTGATTCGGGCATGAACCATACAGGTTTTAGATGCGTGAAAGATGTAAAGTAAACCAAAGCTTCTTTTGTATCGATACATAAATTCTCAGACACCTTAACAACAGTAACCTATAAGAACACTTAGTGACTTGCGGTGGACCAGGGATATTTACATAAAAGCAAACTAACATGCATCGTCAAACAAAACCTATCGAAAAATTCTTCTTAGAATCGCTTTTGAAGATATGCCTAATTAGTATTTCAATTGTAATAGCCGTGGATTTCTATTTTACGCGGTTCTTTGTTACACGATCAGTCATTGTTAATGGCGCGATTCTGTTTGCCATCCTGACCACTTTTGTTCTTCACAAACGCGGCTATTTTACCATCGCTGTATTGTGGATAGGCTTCATCATTATGGCAGCCATGTTTTATCAAAGCATAGCATCCGAAAGCATCACCACTTCATCCATGGCTGTTGTCATGGTGATTGGCTTCGGGTTTTCTGTCTTACTCAAAGGAAGGTTACCCATTGTTTTACATCTGCTTTCACTGATAGGTATGGCAGCTGTTTTTTCCTGGCTGGCCTTGCATCCCCTTCAATATGGTAAGCCCAATTCCAGCGACATCATTGTGGCAGGTGTTACGTACTGTGTGTTGTATACTGTTATCGCCTACTCCTCCTGGCAGTTAAAGAAACGCTATGATGAAGCGTTTATGATGTTAAAGGAAACTAATATTGAGTTAGTAGAGAAAACACATGAAATTGAGACACAGAACGAAGAACTCATACAGAGTCAGGAAAATCTTTTTCAACTCAACAACCATTTGGAGAGCCTGGTAGAAGCGCGTACACAGGAAGTAAAAAATCAGAATGAGCGATTAATTCGATATGCCTATTCCAATGCCCACCATGTGCGTGGCCCGGTGGCACGGGTGTTAGGTCTTATCCAACTATCAAAAATGGATGTTAACCTGGATTATCCTTTTCTTTTTCAGAAAATAGAAGAACAAACCAAGGAGATCGATGAAGTGGTGAAGGGTATTAATAAAGAATTGGAAGCGTAATTGAAGACACTATTACAACTTCAGTAACCTGACCTGCTGATCGTACAATTGTTGCGCCAGTCTTGTGTCTTCTATGAGGTGGCGTACGGAAATAAACTTCTGCATCTTACTATCCAAAAAGGGCATAATGGTAGCACGCACCCAATACGGAGAATCATCTTTTGCCTTGTTCTTAATAAT
>JANOQK010000493.1:0-3877 GCA_031414855.1 Bacteroidia bacterium
CCGTTTTCCTACTTAGTAGTGTCGCGTGTGCTCGCCACTACTTTAATGTTACCACTTCTGGTGATTTATGCCGATGGTGTAGCACTGCTGGGTTCTTTTGTGATGGTGAATTCTTTCAATGATTCGGGTTTCCTGTTGTTCTTCAACGAAGTAGCCTCTTCCATCACCTACCTGGATATTTTTGCTTCTCTTATAAAGTCAACACTGTTTGGTTTTGCGATTGGTATTATCAGCAGTTATGCCGGTTATCATTCTGATAAAGGAACAACTGGAGTAGGAAAAGCGGCCAACACCGCAGTAGTTGTTTCGATGGTATTCATTTTTGTGATTGACCTGATCACGTTACAATTCTTGAATCTGATTCGCTAATGGAAACTCAACCAACAACTAAGAATAAGGTAGTGGAAGTGAAGCACCTTCAGAAAAATTTTGGGGATCGGGTCATACTTAAAGATGTGAGCCTGGATGTCTATGACAAAGAAAATCTGGTGGTGTTAGGAAGATCAGGTTCAGGCA
Source organism: Bacteroidia bacterium (assembly GCA_031414855.1). GTDB lineage: Bacteria > Bacteroidota > Bacteroidia > Cytophagales > Cyclobacteriaceae > ELB16-189. The sequence goes on from JANOQK010000493.1 coordinate 517, forward strand.
AATCGGTTTTAATTAAGTGTATGGTGGGGTTGCTTAAGCCAGATAGCGGAGATATTCATGTGTTGGGCTTCGATGTTCCTAAGTTATCTGAGGTAGAGTTAAATAAACTCCGACTTCAGGTTGGATTTTCATTTCAGGGCAGCGCTCTATATGATTCGATGACCGTGCGTGAAAACTTAGAATTTCCATTGAAGAGAAATCTGGGCATCTATGACATAAAAAAGTTGAATGAGATGGTGATGATTTCTCTAAAGGAGGTGGGGTTGGAGCACACAGTTGATCAAAAGCCGGCAGAATTATCCGGGGGAATGAAAAAAAGAATTGGTATTGCGCGAACGCTTATACTCAAACCAAAAATAATGTTGTACGATGAACCCACTGCAGGACTTGATCCAATCACCTCGGGAGAAATCAATGAGTTGATTTTGCAGGTGCGTGATCAGTACCATACAGCTTCTATCATTATCACCCACGACATCAGTTGCGCACGTCAGGTATCCGATAGGGTAGTAGCCCTGATTAATGGAGAGAGCAAACTCGAAGGCACCTTCGAGGAGTTGAAAGCAACAACAGATATTGACCTAAAACATTTTTTTAATTATTAGTTAATAACACTATGGAAAACCAGGACTTTAAACGGAATATAAAATTGGGAGCCTTTGTAGTAGGTGGAATAATAATTTTCCTGGGCTCCGTATTTTACTTAGGGCGCGAAGGAAATATGTTTAACAAAACCTTTATGGTATCAGCAGTCTTCAAAAATGTGGAGGGTCTGAAAGAGGGTGATAATGTATGGCTTTCTGGCGTTAAGATAGGAATGGTAAAAAAAGTGCAGATTGTTTCCGAGGGTCGGGTTATTGTTAACCTTTCTCTAAAAGACAAACAGAATGAATTTATCAAAAAAGATGCTACTGCTTCGGTGGGCTCCGATGGATTTGTAGGAAATAAAATTGTCATCATACGACCTGGAACTGCTGACCAGATTATTCAGGACAGTGATACCATCAATGCGCTATCACCGGCAGACACTCAGGAGTTGCTTAATATCGCTAAAGAAGTAGGGCAGAACACACGTTCTATTACAGATGACTTGAAATTGATTTCCGCCCGATTAAATAAAGGAGAGGGAATTTTTGGGGAGCTGTTGAAAGATGGACCCATCTCCGATGATTTACGCAAGACTATCATTGTGCTGAAGATGACCGGGGAAAATGCAAACAAAGTAGCGATCGAAACCAAAAACTTACTGAATGAGATAAATAATGGTGATGGACTCATCACCAGGTTGATTTCGGATACCAGTTACACGCATTCTTTTGAAAGTACCTTGCAAAATATTAATATAGTGAGTGCCAACTCAAAGAGAGCGACAGATGATTTGCGAAAGGTGACCACAAAATAACGATGGCGACAATGCACTTGGTGTTTTGCTATCCGACACGGTCTTTGCTCAAAAACTGAGGGGAACGTTAGATAACACTAAATCGGCTACCTTTAAGTTAGACGAGAATATGGAAGCGATGCGGCACAGTTGGCCATTTAAGAAGTATTTCAAAAAACAGAAGAAAGCAGAAGTGAAGAATGAAAATTAACTACCCTGTTCCGGATATTCACACCCTTTCAGCAGAGGAAGTTTTACAACTATTTAATACAGATGTAACCACAGGCATCAGCCAATCAGAAGCCGAACAGCGTACCAAAGAATTTGGTCTAAATAGTTATCAGCTCCAAAAGCAAAAAAGCATTTGGATGATGATCCTTCAGCAATTTAAAAGCCCCATTGTTTACCTGTTGTTTGCCGGAGCTGCTGTCGGGGTTTACTTTAAAGATTATATCGAAGCGATTGCCATTCTCGTGGTGATTTTTGTCAATGCCTTAATTGGTTTTTTGATGGAGCTTCAAGCTCGCAATTCCATGAATGCCTTAAAGGAGATGGACGTGATACTCTCCAGGGTACTGCGCGATGGGAAAATACAGGATATTCCTTCTGAGAAATTGGTACCCGGAGATGTGGTGATGTTAGAAGCAGGCGATGTGATTCCCGGTGATGGACGATTGACAGAGGTAAATCAATTGCAATGTGATGAGTCTTCCCTTACGGGCGAGTCGCTCCCCACAGAAAAGAATACAGAAAAGCTTCCGAAAGACGCAGTGCTGGGCGATCAGCACAACATGGTGTTCAAAGGTGCTTTTGTGATGAATGGAAACGGAAAGGCTGTGATTACTGGGATCGCCCAACACACACAACTCGGTATTATTACTTCGTTGGTGGAGAGTTCGGAAGAAACAACAACACCATTAGATAAGAAGCTCAGTGCGTTAAGCAAAAAACTCATCTGGTTAACCTTGTCCATGACGCTGATCTTTGCTATTAGCGGAATTGCACAAGGCAAGGAATGGATACTGATTATTAAGACTTCTATTGCACTGGCAGTAGCCGCATTTCCCGAGGGCTTGCCGATTGTATCAACAGTAGCCTTGGCGTATGGAATGCTACACATGGCCAGGAGGAATGCCATTGTAAAAAAACTTTCGGCTGTTGAAACGCTGGGAAGTACTAACGTGATCTTGACCGACAAGACGGGCACCTTAACAGAAAACAAAATCTATGTCAATACTTTCTCCTTTCCGGAAGAGCATGCACTGGCCACCATCGATGGTACTAACCTGACATTCGAGAAGGGACAGATTGAAAAGAGTAAGGAGAATTTCGAAAAATTAAAGTTGGTGGGAGCGCTATGTAACAATGCTTCCGCAAAATCTTCAGGCGAAGAAAAGAAGATATTGGGTGATCCGATTGAAATAGCACTCGTTCAGTTGGCGAATACGTCTGGTACAACCGCCAGTGATTTGAAAGCAAAATACGAACGCGTTGCAGAAGAGCCTTTCAATTCGGATACCAAGATCATGGGTACCTTGCACAAAGCGGGCAACGGACAATTTGCCGCAGCCAAAGGATCGGTAGAACACCTGGTTGAAAAGTGCAACCGGATTCAGCTAGGAGCCACCATCAAAGATTTGAATGAACAAGATCGTAAAGCGATTTTATCGGAATCCGAAAAAATGGCAGCCGATGGCCTTCGTGTATTAGCATTTGCGTATCGCGAAGAGAACACAATACCTGCAGATACTTTTTTAAAGGACTTAGTGTATGTGGGAATGATTGGTTTTCTGGACCCACCACGATTGGATATCAAGGGTGCGATGGAGTCGTGTAAAAAGGCCGGAATTAAAATTGTGATGATTACAGGCGATCATCCCATGACAGCACTCAACATTGCCAAAAAGGTAGGTTTGGCTAATAACGAAGATAACGGAGTGATCATTGGAAAAGATTTGCCTGCAGCGGATGCTCTCACTG
>JANOQK010000494.1:0-17719 GCA_031414855.1 Bacteroidia bacterium
ACTGAATTCAAATCCTCCCATTTCAAAACCTCCGCTTTGAAACTTCTTTATCCTTCATCAATTCGTGGGCCTTATATCTCCCTAACTTAGCTGCCTCCTTCCAAAGCAACACCCCTTAATCATTTTGGGAGTGCAAAGGTACACGTAAAGGTTGTTTCTGCAATAGTTGCGGCAAAGATTTTTTGCTAAATCAGGCTGATTTTGAAGAATCCGTGGCTAAGTGTCTGACTTTCAGAAGCTGAATCAGCTGATTTTTTTCTTAAAAAGTGGCACTGTACTGCATGGTTCTCCAAACATGATGCTTGCAGCAACTAATTTAAGTCGATTTGTAGCCTCAACAAAGGCTGATAAGGGCACTTCCACTTTACTACAGCCTTTAATAATCATTTTTTTATCACGGAACTTTTCCCAATCTATTTGCGATAGTGAATCATAGAAAAGTTGAGATTCTAATTCAGATAAGTTGCCAAAGACAACTCGTCTTGCATACGGTTGAAGCGCTATTGATAAAAGCATAAATGCCCATGTGGGTATGATTGCATCTGCAGAACAAATTATCGCTACGTGTTTTTCTTTGTATTGAGTCCAATCGTGATTTTTGATTGCCTCACGGAAGTCTTTCTCTTTCAGAATTAATTCTTGAAAAAGAAATTTTTTAATATCAAATAAAACGCGCTCGCCTGGTGTATAAAATTCTTCCAGATCGAAGGAGATCAATTGACTATTACTAACCCTGTTTACTATTTCTTCCATTATCTTTTACAACACACTTAAACTGTTTTTGGTTTTTTCACCATGAATTCTTTTAGATAATGTGGTTCGAAGGATGAAAGATCTTCAAACTCGCTTTTGCTAAACTTTTGAAATGCCATTTCACCTAATTGTCTGGCTGATGGATTTATTCCATCTAGAAACTTAGCATTCGGATGCTGTATTATTTCTCTACACTTATCAGCACCATTGCCAAAGAAGTAAATTATTTTCTCACTTAACCACTCGTTGAAACTTTCTTCATCGATGATCTTTGCCTGGGTAGGTTCAACGTTATTCAAATTAACATCCGTAAGCAAACAATAGACCTCCATTCTGCGTGCGTCTAGCATGGGGCAAAGCAAAACCTCACCACCTGCCTGCGGGCTAAAAGGCTCTTCGGCAGGCAGGCCTAGCCCCCTCTCCTCCGGAGAGGGGGAAGAGTTAAGGGTCGAGTTTTTTACTTGATAGGCCATTAGCTCCAATGTATTGATGGCTATTAACGGAATCTGTAAGCCATAACAAATTCCTTTTGCAGTGGCCACTCCAATACGCAAACCGGTATAAGACCCAGGACCTGAAGCTACAGCAACTGCTTTGATATCTTTTGAAGAAACTTTTGATTCCTTTAAGAGTTGATCAATTATTGGTGCCAGTTGTGATGAGGCTGATTGTGGTGTAAGCAATTCTTTGAAGCCCAATAATCTGCCCTGATCATGCAGCGCGGCCGAACAAATTGTAGTGGATGATTCGAGGCTTAAGGTTAAAGCCATCAGTTGGAAGAAAGTAATTTTCTAAATGCTAAGGGCTCTGCAAATATCTTCCGCGCTTCTAGAATTTCGGGTTCTCTATCAATAGAAATTTCGGCCTGACCGGCAGCAACACGGTAATGAAAAGCAATCTCTCCTTCTATTACTCTTGAGATTTCATCCTTGAACCTCATAAAATCAGAGGTGTGATTCTGATCAATTTTTGATTTTAAAGCTATTAGTTGATTTTGAAGTTCATCATAATGACGTTCTGCCTTAGCTGTTTCAATTAGCTTCTCAGTTTGCTTCTCTAATTCGGTAGAGTATTTGAAATTTTTATCATTTAACCAGCCCAAAAATTTAGCATATTCTGCATCTGACAATCTAAAACCACGCATCGTTGCCGGAACATCTGGATGTTCTCCGCAATACCTATTGGCGTATTCGAATACTAATCCACTTGTGATAAGTTCTTCCGTAACAGATCCTAAGAATTCACTCTTCACCGCTATGTCAGGATCAAGGCCGCCACCATCAAATACCTTTCGGCCTCCTTTTGTTTTGAACTCCGTCTTTAAAGAATCTGCGAATTTTTCTACCGTGCCATCTTGCTTACGATTGGTGTAATCTAATGCTTGAATACAACGGCCACTTGGAATATAATATTTGGCGGTTGTGATTTTAAGTTGCGCATTATATGCTAATTGGCGAGTGGTTTGGACCAGGCCTTTTCCGAATGTCTTTTGTCCAACTAAAACTGCACGATCATAATCCTGTAGCGCCCCGGCAACAATTTCTGATGCTGATGCGCTACCATTACTTGTTAACACCGTCAATGGAATTTCGGTATCAATTGGGCTGTTGAGTGTTACATATGATTTGTTCCAATCCTGGACCTTTCCTTTTGTTGCTACCACTTCCAAGCCTTTTGGGATAAACACATTCACAATATTTACGGCCTCATAAAGTAAGCCTCCCGGATTATCTCTCAAATCAAGAACAATTTTTTTCGCTCCTTTCTCTTTTAGTTTGAGAACCGCTTCTTCAACCTCTTTCCCGGCACCGGGAGTAAAGTCATCCAACTTAATGTAGCCAATATCTCCATCCGTAATGCCTTGATATACTACGTTTGTTACTTTGATTTTATCTCTGACAATTTTTAAGCGCAAATCTTCTTTTCTTCCTTCGCGTCTCACTACCAATTCAACTTCAGTTTTTGGCTTTCCTTTTAACAAAGAACTTGTTTCTGAAGTGGCTTTTCCCTGAACATTTTTACCATCTACAGAAATAAGTTCATCACCTACTCTAACACCAGCATTGTAAGCGGGAAAACCTTCATACGGATTTGTAACCACTATTTTTTTATTGACAACACCTATCAATGCACCGATGCCTGCATATTGCCCAGTTGTTTGAATGCTAAATGCTTCAAGGTCTTCCTCAGGAATGTAGTCTGTATAGGGATCAAGCGATTCCAACATTCCAATAATACCCGTACTGATAAGTTTTTTGGGATCAACATCGTCAACATAATAGGCATTGACCTCTTTGAATAGGGTTGCAAAAATATCCAGGCTTTTGGCGATATCGAAATATCGTTCGCCAGGAACAGTAAATGCTAAGGCTAATCCTATTGCTAAAACAATTCCTAAAAGTTTTACCCTTCTTCTCATATGAATCATCTTTAGCTCTTTGAAGTATCTAATTTCTTAATTTTTTCCAGCACGAGAAAGAGTTTGTCTTTTATAGCCTGAAATGGCTCTATTTCTCTGGCTGTATAAACAAAGGCCAGCTGAAAAGACTTTCCATCTATGGTGGCTTTCTGAAGTCGATAAGCCTCTCTGATTCTTCGTTTTATCAGATTTCTGTCAACGGCCCGCTTGAAATTTCGCTTGGAAACTGAAATTAAGACTTGATTGACTGGATTTGGCTCGGGATTGGGAAGACTGAGCACCCGGAATGGGTATAAATGAAAAGAGGAACCCTTTTCAAAGAGTTCCTTTATATGCTTTTCGCCAGCAAGTCTTTCTTCTTTCTTAAAAGAAAACTGTTTCCCCATGGAGATTAAAATTAATCCCTTTGAGGGAAGCGGGAAAGATTACTTATGCTTTAAGGTCTTTTCGTCAGAAACGGTAAGTTTCTTTCTGCCTTTTCTCCTGCGTGAAGCCAATACCCTGCGGCCGTTGGCAGTTGCCATTCTTTCGCGGAAACCGTGCTTGTTCTTTCTTTTCTTGCGGGAAGGTTGGAATGTCCGTTTCATCGTCTTATCTGTTAATCCTTAATTTTTTTAAGGGCTGCAAAGATGATCAGGATTTTTCTGATTTCCAATCTATGCATCACCACTTATGCCTTTTTTAGGCCTCATCTGCTCATTTAATGAGAAGCCGATCTCCTTATAATCACCGAAAAATGTGATTTCTGAACGGTTTGGCCCCATACATAGCCCTTCTCCGGAGGAGAAGGGAAGGAGATGCTTATTAAACAAGTTCCTTTAAAATCTTCTGTACCTGCTGCGTTTGTAGCCTTGGGCCAAATTGAGAAACCACTTTAGAAGCCGCCAATGACGCCAATTTACCAGCCTCAGCAAAGCTATGGCCGTGGGTAATGCCAAACATAAAGGTCCCGGCAAACATATCACCCGCTCCATTTGAATCTATTGCCTGAACTTTATAAGGCTCGATTTGTATAAAGGTGTCACCATCAAAAATTAATGCTCCATTGGATCCCAGCGTCATGACAAAGCGTTTGGCAATCTTTTTCAGTTTTTCGCGCGCGTCTTTTATATCATTGGTACCCGTGAAAATCATCGCCTCTTCTTCGTTGCAAAACAAAAGGTCAACACTGGCGCCTACAATTTCCTCCATTTGGGTTGAGAAATATTTCACCATGCTGGGATCAGAAAATGTTAGAGCCACTAGCACCTTGTTATGTTCAGCGACTTTCTTTGCGGCCTTCATAGCTTCCAATCCTTTAGGACTGGCAACCAGATAACCCTCTAAATAAATATATTCTGAATTTTTTATAGCTTCTTCATCGATGTGCTCAGGGGACAGAAAAGAGCTCACTCCCAAAAATGTATTCATCGTACGTTCTGCATCCGGACTCGTCATTACCAAACAACGGCCACTTTCTCCCTCTGGGCAATTTTCGTGTTTGAGGTTTGTGTCAACGCCATTGGCTTTCAAATCATCCAGGAAAAATTTTCCCAACTCATCTTTTGCCACCAGGCAGGAATAAAAACTTTTGCCCCCAAACTGATTGATGGCAGTAACTGTATTGCCTGCTGACCCTCCACCTGACATTTTACTTTTGTTCATGTCGATGGCTTTCATCAGGTGTTGCTGACGTTTCTCATCAACAAGTGTCATTACACCTTTTTCTACTTCATTCTTCGTAAAGAAATCGTACTCCACTTCGGTGATGATATCTATAATGGCATTGCCAATGCCGTACACATTATATTTCATGATCTGAATTTTAGGTGGCAAAAGTAAATAAAAGATGCGGATGACAAGCCGCTGACATAGATATTCTTGGTTGTGGAAACAGAATTAGCTATCATCGAAAGTTGAATATAATCTCTAACTCATATTTATTCCTGATGAAAAAGCTACTCTTTATTTTATTGACCCTTGTTAGCATTGGGGCTTACGGTCAAATCACAATAATCAAATGCGGTCAATTGATTGATGGGAAATCGGATATCCCCCTTAGTAAAAAGGCAATTATCATTGACGGTAATTTCATCAAAGAAATAATCGAGTGGGATAAGATTCCCGCTAAAGCAAACCTTATCGATTTGTCCACCAAAACGGTATTGCCCGGATTAATCGATTGTCACACGCATGTGTTACTCCAAGGCGATATTACTTCTGAAGAATATGATGCTCAATTATTAAAGGAGAGTATTCCCTACAGAACTCTTCGTGCAAGTGTTGCCGCAAAAATTGCTTTGATGAATGGCTTTACTACGATTCGAGATGTAGAAACAGAGGGTGCAATGTATGCCGATGTAGATGTGAAAAAAGCAATCAACAACGGAGTTATTCCGGGGCCACGCATGTTTGTGTCAACACGCGCTATCAATACCACTGGACATTACAGCATTGGCAATAGTGAATACAGTTGGGAACTGCACATGCCAAAAGGTATTCAGGAAGTGACAGGTGCAGACGAAGCCAGAAGAGCTGTGCGTGAACAAATTAGTTATGGTGCAGATTGGATAAAGATTTATGCGGATCGAAGTTACTATCGCAAAGATGACGGTTCATTTGGAAGCTTACGCAATTTCACGGACGAGGAAATCAATGCCATTGCCGATGAAACCATTAAATCGAGAAGAATGTTGGCTGCGCACGCCATGACACCTGACGGAATTCTTCACGCGCTAAGAGCTGGAGCACGCACTATCGAACATGGCTCCGCCATGAATGAAGAATGTATGGATTTGTTTGTATCGAAAGGAGCTTTTTGGGTTCCCACGCTTACCGTGATGGATTATGTAGCCGAGGAAAGAGCAAAGCTAGGAGCCGTTAGTTACTTACAAATGTATCAGGGCACGCAAGTAATTTTTAAGAAGGCTTTACAAAAAGGAGTTAAGATTGCCTTCGGCACTGATGCCGGTGGGTTTGATTGGCACAAAATTCCGCAGGCGCGGGAGTTCAGTTTTTATGTGAAGTTTGGAATGACTCCCATGCAATCCATCAAAACTGCTACGACAGTCGCAGCTGAACTACTTAATAAATCAGGTCAGCTTGGTGAAATCAGCAAAGGCGCTTATGCAGACATTGTTGCAGTGGATGGAGACCCTCTTCAAAAAATTGAGGTCATGGAAAAAGTAATCTTTGTGATGAAGAATGGCAAAGTAGAAAAGCAGTGATTACTTTTTGCCCGCTTTAATATTTAATGTCATCTTAAATTTTGCCGCTCTATTTGGATAATCGGTGATAAATCCATCCACGCCCATTCCTTTTAAGGCCAGCATATCATCGATTTCATTCACCGTCCAAGGAATCACACGGAGCTTATTGCTGGTTATCGAGGACTTCTTATCTGTTGATGGTGGCATTACAAATGTTTTTGTATGAAGGTACTCTACACTTTCATTTGTAAGTAATTTAAAATCGGGGCTATAGATGGACGGAATAAATCCGAGGACGTTCAAATTCTGATCTACCGTTTTTTTGTTTTCCACTAATGCAGCCAGACGAACCTCAGGATGTTTTTCGTGCCAATATTTCAATACGCGAAAATCAAAAGATTGTATCACCAATCTTTCTAAAGGAATGTATTGATCCACCAGATTAAAAACCAGTTCGGAATATTCTTCCACTGCTGGGTGAAATTTACTATCACCTTCTGGCAAACTCTTGATCTCTATATTATAGTCAACCTCATACGTTGAAAAATTCTTGATACGATTCTCTACTGCAATAATTATATCCGACAACAGCGGCTTATGAATTTTCATTTTCTGTTGCTCCGGAAAACGTTCATGCGGTTTTAATCCACAATCGAATTGCTTAACCTCTTCGTAGGTCATTTGATAGATGTTGAACTTCATCTCTTCCTTTTTGGGAATGTCGTTTCCGTTCGGATCGAGACAAATATCAGATGACATCCAGGGCTCATGCGAAACAATGACAAGCTTATCTTTGGTAATTGCAACATCCAGTTCTATCGTAGTGACGCCAGAATCCAAGGCCAGTAAAAATGCGGGGATAGTGTTCTCAGGTCTTAATCCGCGGGCGCCCCTGTGGCCCTGAATGTCGAATCTGGGAATGTATTGGGCGGAAAGAGATTGAGCAGCAATCAAAATGAATCCTAAAAATTGTTTTCGCATCCACAAAGATAATGATTGCTGACCCGACATTGCAACAACTACTGTCTGATCATCATCATTCTTCCTCCTCCAGGTCTGCGCATTCCACCACCCATCGGGTTCAATTGTTTATTGAGCGCATAAGTAAAGCTCACCATAAAGTATCTTCCTAAATTATTGGTGACTTGTTGTTGAAGGTAGTTTGCCGATGCCGATTGGGTAACACTTAAGCTTTTATCCAATACATTATTTACACTAACCTTCAATTCTCCCGTTTTATTTTTCAGAATGAAACGGGAGATCGCAATATTCCACAAGGGTATTACTTGGTTAAAATCAGTCGTTTGGCTATCATAGATAAAATAGTCAAAGCTTGAGTTGAATTGATAGTTCTTCAAAAAATTCAAATTCGCTTCTGCTGAATATGTCTTGTTGAAATAAACCTGATTATTCTCGGCATTAAATTCATATTGCGTTTCCTGATGACTAAGGTTAGCGCTCAGGTCAAGTGTCAGGATTTCCTTATAGGTAAAGTTGTATCGGGCGGATCCGCCACGAGTTTGCTGCCAGGTGTAGCTCAGTTCATCATTTAATAAATTTATTCCTCGCACGTATGTTCCGGTGGGGCCGACATTGAAACGACTTTTCAATTTCTTGATGGGGAAACCAAAACTTATGTTGGCGTTTACATTCAGATTATCGGTTACGTTCACAGGTTGAGTGATTCGAACAAGATTTGGGGTTACGGTTTGGGAATTAATGATGTTGTTAAGAGTGTATGTTCCCGTGACAAACGCGAAGAAGCTAATGAACTTGGCCGGATCGAACGTGGTAAAGTTTGTAGAGATGCTATGCTGATAGGATGGCTTTAAGTCCGGGTTACCCACATATATATTAAGTGGGTCGCTATTATCTACAACGGGCTGCAATTGCTGAATGCCAGGCTCCTGCATGGCTGTTTCATAATCCAAACGCAAATGTTTAAAATTTGAGAAGTCGTAGTTGAAGCGAGCGAACGGTAGAATATTTTCAAACGTTTTATCGATCGTTTGATTTTTTGAGATCAAGTCGCCTTGCAAGCGAGTGTTTTGCCAACTGGCCCCAACTGCAAAGTTATATTTCTGGCGATTGAGTCTGAAGTTGAAGCCTGGTCTGTTGTAAACATATACGCTATTATACTTATTAGTGAGTTGCGTATTGATTACTTGTTGTCCGTTTTTTTCATCATAAACTTCGCGATCCACTTGATTGCGGTTGGTGCGAATAGAATAGTTTCCTTCGAGGTATTTTCTCCCACCTAAGGGTTCCGTATAAGAAAATGTTGCTCCGTAGGATTGCGTATCTGTGAATTGAGTATTCAATTGAAGGATTTCCCTTGTTTCGGGAATACCGTTGTAATAATCATTTGTCGATTGTTGATTACCGTTGCTTCTGGTTTGCGTTAGTCCCAATGTTAAGTTAGTTGAAAACGTACGCCCCTTCTTTGCAAAGCGATGGCGATAGAGCAAACTCGAATTTAGATTGGCGCTCGTCTGAGCATTATAGTTAGCCCGGTTGCTCTCATTTTGTAATGTATTATCTTCGGTTGTGGTCTGACTCTGCGTAAGCGAATTAAGTTCGGAGTCTGAATAGTTGAAACTATTAGTTGATTTTATAGAATTCGCGGAATCAATTTTGTGATCCAATGTCAGGTTAGCCCGATGATTGTCATTCGTGTTTATTTGTGTACTGCTTTCATCATAATAATAACTGCTGTCGTTGGGAAGGTAGTTGATCCGATGTGTTTGCTTGGTAATGTTCTGGTCAAGCCTGTTGTAAAAGTAGCTGGAGGTCAGTTGAGTTTTCTTGCTCAGGTCACGATTGAAGTTCACCCCTCCTGCATAATTATTCATGATACCATTTTGCCGTCCGCCCATATTGAGTGGCACTCCACTTTGATTATCTCCACCTATTTGAAGAGTAAATCTACCTCCACCACCACCCATCATTTGTTGTGATCCTCCTGTGAAGTTCATAAAATCATCAATCGAAAAACCTTGCTCATTGATGTTATTGCCCATGCCCAGAAATGAAAGCTGCTTTCCTTTTCCAAATTTATTGATACTGGCTTTCGCTTGAAAACGATCTTCCGTTCCAATTCCTCCCATGATGGTGCCGAATGCTCCGTTTCGTTTCTCTTCTTTTAATTCAAGGTTAATTGTTTTTTCACGCTGACCATCTTCAATTCCCGTGAATACAGATTGATCTGATTTTTTATCGAACACTTGTACTTTGTCAATTGCATCTGCCGGCAAATTGCGAGTTGCCAATTTTGGATCGCGACCAAAAAATTCCCGACCATCCACCGTTACTCGTTGCACCTGTTCACCTTGCGCCCTCACCGTGCCATCTGTTTCTACTTCAACGCCCGGTAATTTCTTCAGCAGGTCTTCCACATTGGCGTTTGCTTTTGTTTTGAAAGAACCTGCATTGAACTCAATTGTATCCCGCTTTACAGTGACGGGTGCTTTATCTCCTTTGATTACTACTTCATCCAGTTGTTTGGTAAGTGGCTCTAACTTTAGTCTTCCAACATCCAGCACGGAAGAATTGTCTTGTGTAGTGACATTTTTTGTAAAGGGTGCGAATCCTACAAAAGTCACCTTCACCTGATAAGAGCCCTTGCTCACATTCTTCATCTCAAAAACGCCTCTTGAATCGCTAACGCCAAAATTGACGAGCGAAGAATCTTTAGGATTCAACAGCATGACAGTAGCCGAAGACAATGGACTTGATAGCGTATCCAATACCTGACCCGTGATGGTAAACTTTTGGGCGGAGGCCGCTGTACCAAGAATGGCGATTGAAAAAAGAAGTAGAAGTTTTCTCATAAAATTCGTTACCGGTTGCCAATTACCATTTACCAGTCACCTGTTTAAAAGTTTGTTGGCTTCCATTAGACTTGCAACTGGAAACCGGCAACAAGTAACTATTTTTAGTTTCTAATAATTATTCCACCATTGCCACCCATCTGTTTCATCTGTTCATCTACCATTTTGCGAAATTCTGCTTGAGTGGTCTTCGTACCGCTTGATGGCACCTTCAATTCGTTCTTCTTCAAGAGCCTCAGTTCTATTTTAGTTGCGACTACTGTGCGTTCACCATTATTAATATCAACCGCTAAGACTGACCCGGGCAACGTATTGAATCTCTCCGGACCAAGAAAAGGCCGGATCTGATCGGTATACCAGGCTGTGATCTCTTGCTTTCCCGGAGGCCCGCCTGCCGAAGTCGTACGGAGGGCAGGCATACGATTGGGCGATTCATCGGTATAGTATGCTTGCTTGCACAAATAGCCTTGTATCGTTTTTGTTTCTGTTCCGAACTTCCAAGGTGAAACTTTTACAGAATCCTCAATGAGATAATCTTTGCCCATGAATTCTTGCTTCGAAATCATCTTGCCAGAACTTTGGTTGAGATAGAATTCATTATTGGGTTGTCGGAAACGCATGGTCATTCCTCCTCCACTAATCTCTTCGTCTTCATCTTCGATCAAGGGCTTGGATAGAGATTCATCCGTTTTGAAAAATACTTGCTCTTTTGTCGTGCGGAATTCAGGAATCATCGATTTCATTTCGGCACGTTCGGGGGGTAATCTTCTGTGAAGGTTAACTTTGACATCATAGGTAATTACGCCTTCGGTGGTTTGCCCAAATACAATGTGCGCAGCCGTTAGGGAAACGAGTATTCCCGCCAGCATCAGTAGTTTTTTCATAAGGAGTGAAGTTTTCATAATTGATTCACGAGCAAACTTACGTGTGAAGAGTATGCCCAACGGTTAATTGTTCTGAAAGGAATGTTAATTAAGGTTAAAAAGAGAGCAGAAGGTTTCGATACCTCGTATTTTTGCACGGAATGAAACAACCAAAGAATTCTATTACGCTTGCACTTATATTCAGCAGCATCATTTTACTGCTGGTGCTTCAATTTTTTTGGCTCCAAAAAGTTTATAAAGACGAGTCGAATGATTTCCGCAGAGAAACACAAGGATTATTTCGCAACCTGATCTTTGACATGAATGATTCGTTGCTGATGAAAAGTATCGAACCGATGTCAGGGGATTCGTCCATGCATTTTTTCACTCAGAAAATTGATACCATTCGTCTTGCAAAAGGCACACAGATCAGGGTAAGAGATTCTGTTGCCAGCGTTCAGGTGTTTATTTCATCAACTGGTGGCAAGGATTCTATAGAACGATATCTCCGTCCGCTTGTCTCGAAAATGAAAGGTGATTGGCATCAAAAGAAATTCACAGTACGGCTTGCTCCTGATTCTCTCCCGTTAACTAACATTAGAGAAAAATTCGAAGAAATTCTGGCGACTGCTAATATTCATATTCCGTTTGTAATAAAACGAGCTAACGCAGAAATGGCTTTCCCCCCAAGACGAGTCATGATGAGTGATGAAGCAATCGTAACACCGACAGGAGGCTATCAGGTTGAGTTTCCTGATCAGGCTACTTTAATTTATAAAAAGATTTCTCCTCAAATCGCATTCTCCATCTTCCTTACACTACTCACTGCCGGGTCATTCTTTTTGCTCTTCCGAAGTTTAAAAGCACAGCAACGTTTAATGGAACTCAAAAATGATTTTATCAGCAACATTACCCACGAATTAAAAACACCTGTCACAACAGTGGGTGTGGCCATTGAGGCGCTTAAAAGTTTCAAAGGGCTGGACAATCCTAAACTAACGCAGGAATATCTGGACATCGCGCAGAATGAACTCAACCGTTTATCGATTCTCACTGACAAAATTCTGAAGACAGCCATCTTTGAGAATAAGGGAGTTGACTTTCAACCGGAAGTTCTGGAAATGGACAAGCTGGTGGAGCAAGTGTTATCTTCTATGAAACTTGTGTTTGAAAAACAACATGCAAAAATCCATTTCGAAAAGGTGGGCTCCGATTTCCACTTGAATGGAGGAAGTGTTCATCTCACTTCTGTTGTTTATAATTTACTCGACAATGCGTTGAAGTATAGTGTTGGCAATCCAGAAATTTCTATAGTGTTGACTGAAAAGCAAGACCATCTTATTCTTACCGTAAAAGATAATGGTATTGGTATTGCACACGAGGACAGGAAAAAGGTGTTTGAAAAGTTCTTTCGTGTTCCCACAGGGGATGTACACAACATTAAAGGTTACGGACTTGGACTTAGTTATGTGGAGAGCGTTGTGAAAAGTCATAAAGGACAAATTGAATTGGATAGTGATATTGGGAAGGGAAGCTGTTTTAAAATTACATTACCGAAGTAGTCTGGAAAGCAAAAATGGCAAAAACCAAAATCCTGTATGTAGAAGACGAGCCCTTTCTGGGGCGCATAGTTAAGGAGAGCCTGGAGGTGCGCGATTTTGATGTTCGCATGGTGACGGATGGCAAACACGTGATGACGGCTTTCGATGAAATCAAACCCGACATATGTGTGCTGGATATTATGCTACCAAACAAAGATGGTTACTCCATTGCCCAAAGCATTCGTCAAATTAATCCGGCAGTGCCTATCATTTTTGTAACCGCCAAAACACAAACAGAAGATCTAATAAAGGGGTTCGAGGTTGGTGGCAACGACTATTTGAGAAAACCTTTTAGTATGGAAGAACTGATTGTTCGGGTCAATAACTTATTACAACTCACTCAAAAATTATCAGCGGCTCCCAAAGAATCTATTGCAATCGGAAAATTTGAGTTCGCGCCCCAGCGATATGAATTGAGGAAAGATGGTAAGGCCAAAAAACTTTCTCATCGCGAAGCCGTGTTGCTTCAGATACTAGCCGAAAATCAAAATACAAATATCGATCGTAAGGCTATGCTGTTGCGCGTATGGGGCGATGATTCATTTTTTAATTCACGCAACCTGGACGTGTACATTACTAAACTCCGGGATTATCTTAAAGATGATCCTGCTGTTGAAATCATCACTATTAAAGGAGTGGGCTATCATTTTGCCGTAGGGTGATTTGATATAAAGTGTTTAGATTTGTTTAGAAGCGTTACCTAAACAAATCTGCATGTCTCACTGGAAAATTAAACTCTCCCTTTTTCTTAACTATTTTGTCTTTGCCATTCTGCTTAACAGCATGGGCACAGTTATTTTACAAGTGCAAGGCAATTATGGTGTCTCTGAATCTTCTGCCAGTGTACTGGAAGCGTTCAAGGACTTGAGTATTGCCGCTGTTTCATTTTTGGTAGCTTCCTACATTACACGCATTGGATATAAAAATGCGATGCTCATTGCCCTTGGCTTTGTGGCAGTCGCATGTCTCATGATGCCGTCACTCAGCAGCTTTGCGATGACGAAAGTATTGTTTGCTGTTACTGGAACTTCCTTCGCCTTGATAAAGGTATCGGTGTATGCTACTATTGGAATTGTCACAACCAATAAAAAAGAGCATGCCAGTTTTATGAATTTCATTGAGTCATTTTTTATGGTGGGCATCCTTACGGGCTATTTTATTTTTAGCGCTTTCGTGGAGGATAGCAATCCGCAGTCCACAGCATGGTTGACCGTTTATTATTTATTAGCCGGCATTGCATTCATTGCTTTTTTACTATTGCTTAGCACCAAACTGGATGAATCATCCGTGCAGTCGAGTGACTCAAAACCATTTCTCGAAGATTTCATCGACATGGTCAAGTTGGCCATTACTCCATTGGTGTTGGTTTTTATCGTAAGTGCTTTCACCTACGTGTTGATTGAACAAAGTATTATGAGTTGGCTGCCCACTTTTAATAGTAAAGTTCTCCATCTTCCAACTACTTTGAGTATTCAAATGGCCAGTATACTCGCAGCCTCCACTGCCTTGGGAAGATTTGGTGCAGGCTTTGCACTGCAAAAGATTCATTGGTTTTCTGTTTTAATAGTTTGCCTGTTTGCAGCCAGTGTTTTAGTAGTAGTAGCAATACCATTGGCGCTAAACACAGTTGGCGAAGTGACCGGCTGGAGTAATGCACCATTAGGTGCGTTTGTATTTCCGTTGATTGGATTATTTCTAGCTCCGATATATCCTGCTATCAATTCCGTCATACTCAGCACACTTCCAGCCAGACAACATGGGCCAATGTCGGGATTGATTGTGATTTTTTCTGCGCTGGGCGGAACTACAGGCTCCATCATTACTGGAAATATTTTTGAAGCTTATGGTGGGCAAACTGCTTTCTATTTCTCATTAGTGCCGATCGGGATTTTGATTGTCTGTCTTTTCTTTTTTAATCAGATCCAGAAAAAATCAGAAGCGAAGGTTGAGTTTAGTTCAAAAGGCGGGCATTAGATCTTACACGAAATGAAAGCACCTCAAATTCATGAACTAGGTCAGTTGTTTGAAGACGTTCAACTGAAAAACATTCTCGGTGATGGAAAAACATTTCCGGATTGTGTGCCTAAGCGTTCATTGGTTGATATCAATGCCGATTATATAAAGAGTAGTCATTCTGCTGATTTTGATCTAAAAAAATTTGTAACGGTTAATTTTACATTACCTAAAGCCTACTCAACCGAATATAAAAGCGATGCTACAAGAACCGCAGAACAACACATCAATGCGCTGTGGAAAGTTTTGACAAGAACTCCCTCCTCCTCCCAAAAAAGGGATACGGAGGGCGGGCCGGACGAAGAAGGTGGCTCGTTGATTCCATTACCTCATCCCTACCTAGTTCCTGGTGGGCGCTTTCGCGAAATTTACTATTGGGATAGTTACTTCACAATGCTTGGTTTGCAGGCCTCTGGCCATGCGGACATGATTCAAAACATGATCGATAATTTTTCCTTTCTAATCGATCGCATAGGATACATCCCAAATGGAAACCGTACATACTTTATCGGGCGATCACAACCACCGTTCTTTTCGTTGATGGCAAAACTACATCACCATGAAGATGAAAAAATAGAGAAAGACGGCAGGGAGGAAGAAGAGGGTGTTCTTGTAAAGTACCTTCCTCAACTGGAAAAAGAATATCAGTTTTGGATGAGAGGTGTGAATGATCTTGATGCAACCAAGACATCTCAACACAGAGTTGTTCGAATGGCAGATGGTTCAGTGCTCAATCGTTATTGGGATGAAAACAATACTCCAAGACCAGAAGCATATAAAGAAGATGTGGAACTCTCCCATCAATCGAAGCAAAAGCCTGAAGAACTTTTCCGTCATCTTCGTGCAGCAGCAGAATCGGGTTGGGATTTTAGCAGCAGATGGTTTAAGGACGTAAAATCATTTGCTACGATTCACACAACCGATATTATTCCGGTAGATTTAAATTGTCTGCTCCTTCACCTGGAGCAAACTTTATCGGAAGCCTATCAACTGGCCGGCAATAATTTGAAGTCGGGTGAATACCTATCCTTATCAACCAAAAGAAAAATCGGGATCAAAAAATATTGCTGGAGCGAAGTGAAAAAATTCTTCTTCGATTTTGACTTTGTTGCCAACAAACAAAAAGAACATTTCACCTTAGCGGCTGCTTTTCCATTGTTCTTTGAAGTGGCCTCTCCGAGTCAAGCGATTTCTACGGCAGAAATACTTCACCAAAAATTTCTCAAGCCCGGTGGGATGACCACCACGCTTGAAAACAGCGGTCAGCAATGGGACGCACCCAATGGCTGGGCGCCTTTGCAATGGATCGCTTACAAAGGTTTGCTCAATTATGGATTGGATGACTTAGCCAATCAATTAAAATCAAACTGGACGAATGCCAATCTTAAGGTTTATCAGAAAACAGGAAAGATGACAGAGAAGTATGACGTATGGAGCGACAACGCAGAAGCCAGCGGTGGTGAATATCCCAATCAGGATGGTTTTGGTTGGACGAATGGGATTTACCTGGCAATGAGTAATTCTTAACCGCGACAGCGTGACGAGCCTGATCAATCAAAGGTTGTTGAAGAGGTGAATTAAATAGAACCCCTCCGCTTCGCTCGTCCCCGTTCGCAGGGGACAGCAGATTAGTGTTATATTAGCTCACGGTCTTTACTCTGATTTAACATCTATATGAATTTTAAAGAAATAATTGAAGGCATCTATCGCGAGGTAAAGGATATCGATGACAAGGGTCAACTAGCCTCCTATATTCCTGAACTAGCACAGGTGAATCCTAACAGGTTTGGTATTCACCTGTCCACCGTTCATAATTTTCAATTTGGAGTGGGCCATTACACAGAAAATTTTTCTATTCAAAGTATTTCGAAAGTGCTGGCCCTTGTGCTGGCTTATAAAATAAAAAATCAAAGTATCTGGAAGCGCGTTGGTATCGAGCCTTCCGGAACGGCATTTAATTCCCTGGTTCAATTGGAGGCCAACAAGGGCATCCCCAGAAATCCATTTATCAATGCTGGCGCCATGGTGATTGCGGATATACTGGTGACTCATTTAAAGAATCCGAAGAAAGATTTTATTGCTTTTGTGCGAAGCCTTTCGAATAACCCTGGCATCGATTATTCAGAAACGGTGGCGGCATCTGAAAAGTCGGTGGGGTATCGCAATGTGGCGCTCTGTAATTTCATTAAATCATTTGGCAACATCGAAAACCATCCGCAAACAGTGCTAGATTTTTATTTTGATCTCTGCTCTATTGAAATGAATTGCCGCGAGCTTTCCGAAACATTTTTATTTTTAGCGCACGATGGCAAAACCCTGAGCGGCATGCCCGTTTTAACAAACCATCA
Organism: Bacteroidia bacterium; assembly: GCA_031414855.1. GTDB lineage: Bacteria > Bacteroidota > Bacteroidia > Cytophagales > Cyclobacteriaceae > ELB16-189. The sequence goes on from JANOQK010000494.1 coordinate 17,016, forward strand.
AACCAAACGGATAAATGCGCTCATGCAGACTTGTGGATTTTATGATGAGTCTGGAGAGTTTGCTTTCAAAGTTGGGTTGCCTGGCAAAAGTGGAGTGGGCGGTGGTATCATCGCTGTCAATCCCGATCGATATACCATTGCCGTCTGGAGTCCCAGACTGAACTCGAAAGGGAATTCACATAAAGGCGTTCGGGTGCTCGAAAAGTTTACAGCAAAAACAGAGTCTTCAATTTTTTAATGCTGCCATCACTCGCTGACTTTCGATGTCAAGGATCGTCTCTCGAAGAGGACGATGCGCCAAGAAACATCATCGTCCCGAAGCGGAGACGATGCTTGACTGAAAGTACAACCCCACCCCCTCCGCCTTCGGCTCGTCCCTCTTCACAGGGGGACAGTCATAGTTGCTTCGTTTTTTGGAGTTTCGATAAATCAAAACCCTTCGATTTAAGTTTGTCAATTATTTCCTGATAAACTGTATCGTCCAATTTAGATGTTCTTGAAAGTATCCATAAATATTTTTTGTTCGGGTTGCTAACCACTGCATAGCTATTATCTGTGGCCAAATCTATAATCCATTAGTTGGCATTGAATGGCCAAAAGAATTGCACTTTTAGTTTTGCGTTACCAGAGCCTTATTCAACAAATGCCTTTCCTTTGATGTAGGATTGTTTTCCATTCACGCTGTCTTTGTTGCATCGGTTCTC
>JANOQK010000495.1:0-2736 GCA_031414855.1 Bacteroidia bacterium
ACATTCGTGGTGGTCACAGCCTGTTTGTAAAAATCTACACAAATCAAAACATCTGGGGATGCGGTGAAGGTGTTGACGCAACTCCTGGGACCTACCACCTTGTGAAAATATTTGGAGAACGAATCAAAGGGAAAAGTCCGTTGAATGTCCATCGGTTATTTGAAGATATCAGAAGGTCAGGTTTCTTTGAAGGCGCTCAATCTGGAATGTTTGTATCGGTGCTAACTGCTGTTGAAACTGCATTATGGGACTTAGCAGGCAAAGCATTAGGGTTACCTGTTTATCAATTATTAGGTGGAAAGTTTCGCGATAAAATAAGAGTCTACTGTGATACCGCTTTATATCAAAGCAAATTACCTACGCCTAAGGATTTTTCCGATGCTGCATTAGGGGCAAAAAAAATGGGATTCAATGCTATTAAATTTGATCTCGATCAGGCAGGTGATCCCGCTAAATACGACAAGTACAATTGGACCGCAAGCCCGGGTGAACTAAAAAGAATGGTTGACCAGGTAACCGCAGCTCGCGAAGCAGTCGGACCCGATATTGATATCTGCCTTGATATGCATGGACGTTATGACGCTCCTACAGGAGAAGCCATTGCCAAACGATTAGAGCACCTTAATCTCATGTGGTTGGAAGAACCTATTCCCGCAGAAAATGTAGAAGCCTATAAAAAGATTTCTGATTCAACCAGCACACCAATTTGTGCAGGAGAAAATCATTACCTCGCACATGGCTTTAGAAGAATGCTTGAGATTGGTGCCGTGGATATTATCATGCCTGATCTACAAAAAGCAGGAGGATTGGGTGAAGGACAGCGAATCGCCAATTTGGCAAACTTATATTATGTTCCATTTGCCCCTCATATGGTGGCCTCTTTTCTGGGTGCTATGGCTTCTTGTCACGTATGTGCATCCGTGCCAAACTTCTTAATTCTTGAATGGCAGATTTATTTCCATACCGATCCGATGTTCAAAGAAATCGTAACATTCGATGGTGCAATGGTAGAGAACAGTTTCATTACTCTTTCAGAAAAGCCAGGTATCGGAGTTGAAATCAATGAAGAAGGGATGCGTAAGTATGCTCCTAAGGGAGTGCCTTTCTTTGAATGATACGCTAGATTGCTTTATTATTGTGATACAGATAAAGGAGAATGGAAAAATCAGAGCTTAAATGCTTGCCTTGCAATAAGTTTCCATTCTCTTTTTTCTTTACTCCAAACTAATAATACACCCAGGTTTAAAGCACCAACAGCACCAGCGCTAAAAGTTTCGCCTTTTAGTTTATGACGCACAAGTGCAATATTCTTTCCTGTTAGCATAATTGATTGGTCGCTGATTACAATAGATTTAAAATCAGATTTCCCGGATACCAGAGCCTCAATAAATTCGCTTTGATTTTCCATCAGTCCACTTGAATGTCCATAAGATAAATCTGTTGAGGTCACACTTTTCAAACCTCCCAAAGTAGGGTCAATCATGGCGAGGCGTAACTTTTCAACAACCATCTCCACCTCTTTTTCTGGTTGAGCTAATGCGAAATTAAAGGATAGTACCAATAAGAAGACAATGACTTTCATAATACAGAAGTTTAAAGGGCAGAGTAGTTGCTACCATTCGTATTTAAGTTAACACTTTAATTGCGATTAACAAAAAATTGAATTCCGCTTACATAAATCCGTTCAAATCGTTGCAACAATCTAATGATATCCTGAAATTTAAGTTACAATGATAATTAGCTTCACTACCACTATTTTAAAATTTGACAAACAAGGAGAAAAAACCGGTTGGACGTATATTGAAATACCTGAAGATATTGCTCAACAGCTTAAACCTGACAATAAGAAATCATTTCGGGTAAAAGGTAAGCTTGACAAGTATGCTATTCAAGCAGTATCCTTATTGCCAATGGGTGCTGGAATTTTTATTTTACCTATTAACGGAACCATGCGCAAGGCAATTGGTAAAAGACATGGTGCTCAGTTAAAAGTAGAACTAGAGGCAGACAACAAACCTTTGAAATTATCGGAAGATTTTCTGACCTGCCTAGCCGATGAGCCAAAAGCGCTCGCCACTTTCAATAAAATCCCAAAATCAATTCAAAACTATTTTAGCAAATGGATTGAAAGTGCCAAGACAGAACCAACAAAAGCCAAGCGCATAGCTCGTGCTGTTAATGCTTTGGCTAGGAGTCAGACATTTCAAGAAATGATTCGGGAATTTCAAAAGAAAAATCTTGAGTAGCGTTACCTGAAAAAAGTGGAAATAAAAAAACCTCCTGATAAATCGGGAGGCTTTCCTTCGAAAAAATGGTATTTATTAATTGGCTAAACGAACGTTAACCGCATTCAATCCTTTCTTTCCTTCTTTCAGCTCAAATGTAACTGAATCGTTCTCACTCAAAGAATCTACTAGTAGACCTGAGATGTGGACGAAATACTCTTGACCTGTTGCTGTTTCCTTGATGAAACCAAAACCTTTGGCATCGTTAAAGAATTTTACTGTTCCTTCTTTCATTTTGTTGTTAATTATTAAAATATTACTGCAAAGATAACAGAATAAAGTTAGCATACAGTCATACCCCAAGCACTAAACAAGAAGACATTCTAGCCTAAAGCTGCAATTAGGCGCTAATTTGGCAGGCTGGACACTTTTTGACCCTACTGACTTAACAAATTTGTTCACGTAAATTTCACAGAATCTACTTTAGTCGGAAGACAATTCTGTGATTTAT
>JANOQK010000496.1:0-2335 GCA_031414855.1 Bacteroidia bacterium
TAAATTCAGAAGACAACATACCATTGACAAATTCATTGTTGATTTTGTATGCATTGAAAAGAAGTTGGTTGTCGAAATTGATGGTCGAATCCATGACACCCAACAAAAAGAAGACGCGGAGCGTACCAAGATCATTCAAGACGCAGGCTTCAAAGTAATCCGTTTAACAAACGAAAAAGTTTTAAACAACCTAGAGGAGGTTCTCACCAAAATAAAAATCGCGCTCTCCTCTCCCTCTCCTCTGGAGAGGGGGACGGGGGGTGAGGTTCTCACCGTCTTCACCACTCGTCCTGATACAATCTTCGGTGTCGACTTCATGGTCATAGCCCCGGAACATGAGCTTGTAAAAAAGATCACCACCAAAGAACAAAAGGAAGAAATAGAAAAATACCTGAAGTACGTGGAGAGCCGTTCTGAAGTAGATCGCATGGCAGAGGTAAAGAAGATCACAGGATGTTTTACAGGTGCTTACGCGATCAATCCATTCAATGGAAGAGAAATTCCAGTGTGGATAAGCGAATACGTCTTGGCTGGATATGGAACTGGTGCCATCATGGCAGTGCCTTGTGGTGACGAGCGTGATTATAAGTTTGCCAAACATTTCAATCTTCCGATAACCAATATCATTGGATCTCATTACAATGGTGAAGAAGCCAATCCCACCAAAGATGCCATACTTGAAAATTCAGATTTTCTGAATGGAATTGTCATGCGCGAAGCCATTGACATAGTTGCGCAAAAACTGGAAGAAATAGGAATTGGCAAACGCCAAGTGAATTACAAAATGCGCGATGCAGGCTGGAGCCGTCAGCGTTATTGGGGCGAGCCGTTCCCTGTGACCTATAAAGATGATGTGCCGTATGCCATGAAGGAAAGTGAATTGCCTTTGGAGTTGCCTCCATCAAACAACTTTAAACCTTCCGGAAATGGTGAAGGGCCTTTGGCTAACTTAAAAGACTGGATCAACTTTTCCCCGAATGTCAAGCGGGATAGCAATACCATGCCAACTCATGCTGGTGCAGCTTGGTATTTTCTGCGGTACATGGATCCAGATAACACCAATGCTTTCGCAGATCCAAAAGCTCTTGACTATTGGAACCAGGTGGATGTGTACATTGGTGGTTCAGAACATGCCGTGGCTCACTTGCTCTACGCACGCTTATGGACGAAAGTGTTACACGACCTTGGTTACATCAAATTTGATGAGCCGTTTAAGAAGTTGATTAATCAAGGAAAGATTACGGGGGATTCGAGATTCGTTTATCGTGTAAGAGGAACTCATCAATTTGTTTCATTTGGACTAAAAGATAACTACGAAACAGATGCGCTGCATACAGACGTTAACATAGTTAATGGTGTGGAGTTAGACACGGACGCCTTCAAAAAATGGAAACCCGATTTCGCTAACGCTGAATTTATTCTAGAAGACGGCAAATATATCTGTGGCTCTGCAGTTGAAAAAATGAGCAAGTCGTACTTCAACGTGGTGAACCCCGATGAAATCATTAACAACTACGGAGCCGATACACTTCGCATGTATGAAATGTTCCTTGGCCCATTAGAGCAATCCAAACCATGGAACACCAGCGGCATTGATGGCGTGTTCAAATTCTTAAGACGAGTTTGGAATTTATGTCATGATGCTGAGGCTAGCATTAAAATCAGCGAGGCCGAACCTTCTCGTGAAGAACTAAAGGTACTTCACACGCTGATCAAAAAAGTGGAACAGGATATTACTAACTTCTCGTTCAACACCTCAGTGAGTGCGTTTATGATTTGCGCCAATGAATTGAGTGGGATGAAATGTAACAAACGTGCCATTCTGGAACCGCTTGTAATTACGCTTTCTCCCTTCGCACCGCACATAGCCGAAGAACTCTGGGAAAAGCTCGGACATAAAACGTCTATTCTGGAAGCCTCTTATCCTGAGTTCAAGGAAGAGTACTTAAAAGAAAATGCGTTTGAATACCCCATATCAATCAATGGCAAAGTCCGCGCTAAAATGAACTTCGCATTGGACATGCCTAAAGAAGACATCGAGAAACTGGTGATGGCCTCCGAGATTGTCATGAAATGGACCGAGGGTAAAGAGCCTAAAAAAGTGATCGTTGTACCAGGTCGGATAGTAAACGTAGTACTGTAATTTTTTATAGACGGGGAAGTCAGGAAGTCCGCAGGTCAGGAATAAAACACTCTGGCCTGCGGACTTCGGTCTTTCAGACTTCCTGACCTTTCAGTCTTTTCTGACTTTCCGACTTTTCAATATGCCGGATTTTTTATTACTTAAGGTTTGTAATAAAATAGATCTTACTCCAACTAATACCCTCATAACCTT
>JANOQK010000497.1:0-2411 GCA_031414855.1 Bacteroidia bacterium
GCAACTGGCTCATGAGTGGGCGGTGGAGAAGTATAAGGGTTGGGGTATCACCGCGAAGAATGAAAAGTGGGGAGAATGGCGTGGATGGGAAAGAGGTGTATCGCACATTGATATGATGTCGCCATGGGTAAAGACATTAGAAGGAACTCAACTTGCCTGGTGCCCTTCTACAAATGGCAAAGCTGTGGTGGCCGAAGTTATTATTGTGCCAGATGTTGCCGATTCACTTGCGTTTCAAAAATGGTTGCCCTTGGTGAAAGGCAAGTTTGTAATGATCTCCATGAATCAGCCTACCGGCAGACCGGATTATAACTGGGAAGAATTCGGAACAAAAGAATCATTTGAGAAAATGAAAACGGCTCGTACTGCACAAACTGACTCTTGGACAGAGCGAATCAAAAAAACAGGATATAACAATAACACGTTGCCGGTTGCTTTGGAGAAAGCCGGTGCAGTTGGGATTGTGATGTCCAATTGGTCGAGAGGTTTTGGTGTGAATAAAATATTTGGAGCGAAGACGAAAAAGATTCCAACTGTAGATATAGCGTTGGAAGACTATGGTATGTTGTATCGATTGACTGAATCCGGCAAAGCACCGAAGATCAGCGTGCTTACTGATTCCAAAGAGAAGGGTGTGGTACCTACATTCAATACCATTGCTGAAATAAAGGGAACAGAAAAGCCAGAAGAGTACGTCATGTTGTCTGCGCACTTTGATTCATGGGATGGTGGCACGGGAGCAACGGACAATGGTACGGGTACCTTGACAATGATGGAAGCGATGCGCATTTTGAAAAAGATGTATCCTAATCCCAAGCGCACCATTTTGGTTGGACATTGGGGAAGTGAAGAACAAGGTTTAAATGGTTCGCGTGCATTTGTAGAGGATCATCCGGAGATTGTTGCAAATCTTCAAGTGCTGTTTAATCAGGACAATGGAACGGGAAGAATCGCCAATATTTCTGGGCAGGGTTTTTTGAATGCCTATGATTACCTCGGCCGCTGGTTAAGTAAGGTGCCTGATAACTTTAAAAAAGATTTGGAGACAAGATTTCCAGGCGCACCGGGTGGCGGAGGATCGGACTTTGCTTCTTTTGTGGCCGTGGGTGCACCTGCTTTTTCTTTGAGTTCACTCAGCTGGTCCTATGGCAATTATACCTGGCACACCAACCGCGACACCTATGATAAGATTGTGTTTGATGATGTGCGTAGCAACGCCACGTTAGCGGCCATTCTTGTTTACATGGCAAGCGAAGACCCAACGAAGACATCAAGAGAAAAAAGTCTGATGCCAATTGATTCTAAAACAGGTGATCGCAGCAAGTGGCCAGAGCAAAAGAAAGCAACGCGTAAAGGAGGGTTAGATTGAAAAAGTTGATTCTCAGTAGATCGAAAGACCTGGCTTCAAACCAACGGATATTAACATCAGTCATTTCTTTTTGGCCTTCTCTCTTTGGTTAGAGTTTGATGTAAGGTAATACCTACATAGTTTAAGAGAGAAAGGGCCTTGTAGCTGTTGAGCGGATCCTCTCCATAGTCCACTGACCTTCCATGCAGAACATCGTGCCGGTTTAGCCCTGTTGGCTTGCTATTTTTTCCCTGACTTTTCTTAGCTATACTATGGTCGAGTTTTAAAGGCTCCAGCAAAATTGGAAAGTAGACCTCTGATTCTTTTGTTTTTGCAAATTTTCTCACATTGCTTTGAGAAAAAAAAGGCCATCCAGTTAGTTCTTGACATACACCTTCAATCAATGCAAAGAATACTGGAATTGAGAGGCAGTACATCCCTTTCTCATGGGCTTTAAAAGCGGCCTTCATCTATTTGGTCCTAGACGGGAAGTTTATTTGAAGTTGCCTCAGAATTCTTTTCGCTTCTCGATTAAAAAAATTAACGAGTTCCGTTTCCACTTGTGCGAGTTGACCACTTTGAATGCGCTTCATCGCTGGTCCGGCTGCAATTAATTGAGCAATGGGTCCATCATAGCTAACCGGTAAGTACCATCCAATGTCGGCAAGGAATTTTATCGCATCGGGCTCAAGTTTCAGTCGTGTCGCGTGCTCTGCGAAAGCGGCTTGCGCACTTGAGGTCATGGCCTCAATCATCTTACTAAAAACGATAGCTACCTTGTCATTGTCTAGTCTGACTTTATCGAACAAATCTTGCTGCCATTTAACAAAACTTTGAAGCCCCTTCGTCAGATTCTTTGGAACCTCCGGATGTTTTCTCAAATAGTCATCTAACGTTTCTCCTTCATCTTTCATAATACTAGCTACTTCCTTGCGCGAACTTGGTCAGATGATGATTTTCGTTCTTAAGACACTGTTGGGGTTGCTTCACATCAAAATGGAGCTTTACTTCTTCAACGCCATGTAGGTCCAGGCTGCACCTGCCAGATCGACTACGCCAAATG
>JANOQK010000498.1:0-16828 GCA_031414855.1 Bacteroidia bacterium
TTCAAAATTTCAGGGTAATATAAAAGGAGGTAAACCATTAAAAGGCGGGGGGAGCATCAGTGGAAAATTATGGAACAATAATGGTGAGCCTATCGATGTCAATGAAGCAGGGGATGGCACTATTCGGGCATCAAAATTTCAAGGTAAGATAAAGGAAGGTGGTCTTTTCAAGCGGGCGTACACACAGAATCCAAATGCTTCAGCGGAATCAATTAAAAAATTACGACCAGATGAGACTACTTATAGAGTGGATGGCCTGCAAATAAAAGTGAAGCAAAGAAATTACAAGGATAAGCCAGTAGCAGCCGAGGGATCCTTGCCAGGAATTGCTCCCAAACAGTCTTCCGTCAAGGCATCAGAATATGCACGAGGTGTGAAAGTCAATTGGGACTATAAACATAATCCAAATAGTACTGACCTTGCCTTGGATGGCATAAAACCAACTCGCGCAGCAGAGCGCGCAGGTGAGTTTTCTGGTCGAACAAAACAAACAAAAGACTTTCGTCATAATCCAAACAGTCACGAAGAGGCATTGAAAGTATTTTATCCTGCAAAGGCCATAGCAAGACTCGGTGATTATCAAGGGAACATAAAAATGCATAAGTATAATGACAGCCGCCTGCATCCCGATTCAAAGTTTGCTCACGGCTTTCGCGATAATGTGAAAGAGGAACGAACTTTATTAATGAATATGAAGTTGTTTTGGGCGAAGGTTTTCAAAAAGAACGATACTCAACCAGAGAACTTGAAGGAGAAACCCAGAAAACCCCGATATGATAAAGGAGAACTTGGGATGTGGAATGACTAGATTATTATTAACTGGAAGTAGTGATGAAATGGAATGAGTTAACAGACACCGCCCACCTAGAAGAATTGAAAAGAGAATCCCATCAACAAACTATTCTCATTTTTAAACATAGCACAACTTGTTCGATCAGTCGAACAGCTTTAAGCCGTCTTGAAAGAAATTGGAATGAAAATGAAATGATGAAAGTGAAACCCTATTTTCTGGATTTACTTTCGTATCGTAGAATATCCAATAGTATTTCAGACCAATTTTCTATTGAACACGAGTCCCCACAACTACTTTTGATTAGAAATGGGCAGTCGATTTACGACCGTTCTCACCTGGATATTGATTACAAAAGAGTTAAATCTGAGATTGACAAGAGTGAACTTTCCTAAAAATTAAATACGATCGTTTGCTTGAGTGCTTCTGATAAACTTAGCGCAACAGGGCAGGTGTTGGCAGCATGCATTAATTTTTTCTTCTGCTCATCAGTCGCTTTTAAATGTTGATGTGTAAATGTAATTTGAATCTCCGCGATTTTGCGGGGATTAGCGCTCATGATCTTAACAATGTCGGAGGTTAGTCCGGTTAAGTCAATTTTTTCACGTTCTGCCAACATCCCCATAAGCGTCATCATACAACTGCTAAGGGCAGCACATACCAAATCGGTCGGACTGAATGCTTCACCCTTTCCATTATTATCGGTTGGGGCATCGGTCATTATCGTGTTTCCTGACTTCAGGTGAATTGCCTGAGTTCTCAAAGAACCTAAATAGGTGGCTGAAATGGATGTCATAAAGGAACGAACTTAGTTTGCGATTTTCTGTTTAGAAGAGACTACTGTTGTTTTGAAACCGCAATAAAGCTGATAAAATGCGGTTTTAAATTGTTATCTTGAATTTCAGGTGTGATATATTTTTTTGAATTAAATTTAGCAGAAAGATTTGTGATAAAAATGAGTGCGTCAGTCAAAAGATCAGCTGTGCTATTTTTTGTGTTAGCCCTTTCCGGTTCGCTTTTTGGGCAGGCAGCTGATAGTTATGATTATAATTCAGAATTCACATGGGGCATCAACAAGAACTCATCGGGTGGTCTAATTGGTGGCTTTACTTTTAAGAAAGCCAGGAAATTAAATGACGTGATGTTGGAAAGTTTCGGCCTGGAGATAATGAATGTAAAGCATTCCCAAGAGGTGAGAAGAAGTTCAAACTCAACAGGAAACTTCTTTATTTATGGTAAGAATAATTATCTATATGCATTTCGATTTCAATACGGACGCGATTTTATAATCTTCAAAAAGGCTTCGCAGCAGGGCGTAGAGGTAAAACTTGTTACGGCAGTTGGGCCGTCAATTGGAATTTTGGCGCCTTACTACATTGAACGATCTGTAGATGCCAGTCTTTTCTCGACCAAGCATGAGCAATACGACCCGAATAATCCGGAGCATTCGTTCAATAATATCCTCGGAACCGGCAATCTTTTTGAGGGCTTGACAGATTCTAAGATTCAGGTTGGAGGTAATTTTAAAGTAGCTATGAATTTTGAATTGGGCACTCTTAAAAGTCAGGTGACGGGGTTTGAAGTAGGCTTTCTGATGGATGCATATATCAATGAAGTGATCTTGATGCCAACAGCCGTAAACAAAAATGCATTTCCGATCATCTTTTTTACGCTTTTTTACGGCACTAGGAAGTAGATTCTCCTCTGGTGGTTCATCCTATACATTAGTTAAACAAAAATTATGTCCAATTTTTGTGACTCATTGGTCAAAATTGGATTGTATCCCTATATTTGAAATCCTAAACTGAATATTATGGAAGCAAAAAAGACCGAAAAAGCTGATTTAGAGAAGAAATCAACTTTTTTCTTTAGCATCGGCATGGTGATTACAATGACCTTGGTGATTATGGCCTTTGAGAATAAGCAATATGATGAGACCTTGTCCTCGCTCGTGGGTAAAAATACCAACACGTTTGAGGAAATGCTAGAGGTACCACCTACGGATTTGCCTCCACCACCCCCTCCACAAATTCAAGCTCCTGTTATTATAGAAGTGCCCGATGAAGAGAAAATTGAGGAAGAAATCGATGTTAAATTCGATGTGGAAGCTTCTGAAGAAACCAAGGTACAAGAAGTAGTAGTCGTAGCCGAGGAGGCAAAAGAGGAAGTGGATGAAATTTTTACCATTGTAGAAGAGCCAGCTTCACCTAAAGGGGGAATGCCAGCTTTTTATAAATATGTTGGTGAAAAAGTGAAGTATCCCGCACAGGCGCGAAGAATGGGAATTGAGGGAAAAGTATTCGTTGAATTTGTTATTGGAAAAGATGGATCTATCTCTGAAGTAAGAGCTGTAAAAGGCATTGGTGCAGGTTGCGATGAAGAAGCGGTAAGAATTGTACAGGGCGCTCCATCATGGACCCCTGGCAAGCAGCGAGGAAAAGCTGTAAAGCAAAGAATGGTTTTGCCAATTACCTTTAAGTTAGGATAAGTAGAAAGGCAAAAAGAGATATAGGATAAAAGCCCCACCATCGTGGGGTTTTTTATTTTATGATGAACCCTAACATCAATCCTCCTAAGATAATTGACCAGGAAGGCATTTTGGTAAAAGCCAACAAGCAAAATGTGCCAATAGTAAATCCAAAATTCATGAAAGAGTTTTCCAGGGGCTGAAAAAGAATGATTGCCGCGGCTGCCACCAATCCGGCATTGGCGGCAAAAATTCCTTCCAACGAGGCACGGATCGGTCTGTATTTCTTTAGACTCTCCCATATGCGAATCATAAAAAATATTAAAAATGTGCCTGGAAGAAAAATGCCTGCTGCTGACATGATAGCGCCTAATAGTTTTCCAATAATTCCGTAGTCACGCATTGCCAATGTTCCGATATAAGCGCTAAATGAAAAAACAGGGCCTGGTACGGATTGCGCAAGCGCGTATCCAGATAGAAATTCCTGAGGAGATAATGGATGATACAATTTTGGATATTGAACAAACTCAGTAAAAAGCATCGGTGTTAGAACCTGACCTCCTCCAAAAATTAAACTTCCATTTCGATAAAAGTTTTCAAAAAGTAGAATTGGATACGCCTTGGTTATGGCACCTAACACAGCGGCAAAAATCAAAACACCGGCCCAAAGCAAAAAATTTGACCAGGGCACATCAAATTTCTTTTTTTCTACTTTAGGATGAGCTTTGTAATCAAATGCAGTAACAACACCAGCAATGAGCAGGGTGATCGGAAATACAAAAGGAGTTTTTATGAAATAGGAAGCTACTCCGGCAACGATCATCAGTACAATTCCAGTTTTAGTTGTTACGGTTTTTATACTGATGCTATAGGCTGCATAGCTTACAAAACCAACGGCCATCGGTTGAATGAAGCGGGTAAATTCCAGGGAGATCTGTTTTTTCTCAAAGCTAGTGAGCAATAATCCTGCGGTTGTCATAATGATAACGGCAGGCAATACCCAAACCAGGAGTGTGAGATAGGCTAAACTTGCACCTCCAAGTCGATAGCCAATAGCAGTTAATGTTTGGGTAGAAGTAGGGCCAGGCAGAACCTGACACAAGGCATTTAATTCATTGAGATCGCTTTCGGTCAGATATTTTCTTTCATTTACCAGTAGTTTTTGAAAGTGTGCAATGTGGGCTTGTGGACCACCGAAGCAACTAATTGATAATTTGAAGACATCCTTTAGAAAAATGTAATATCGGATGCGTTGTACCAAGTTTGTAGGATTATTTTTTTAACCCAATTTCCTTGAGACGCTGGTTAAGGAATTCACCAGCCGTTATGTCCTCCCAAAGTTTTGGATGCTGAGCATCTACACAACTGGGCAGTGCGGTCAGATCCATCTCCGAGCGTGGATGCATAAAAAAAGGAATTGAATATCGGGGATGATTCATTAAATGTCGCGGAGGATTTACCACTCGGTGAATGGTGGATTTTAATTTTTTATTTGTCAGCCGTTCAAGCATATCGCCTACGTTAACAACAAGTTGTTCGGGCAAGGCAGTAATAGGAATCCATTTTCCATCTCTTCGAAGCACTTGTAACCCATCGGCACTGGCACCCATCAGCAAAGTGATCAAATTGATATCACCATGTTCTGCTGCACGTACGGCATCAGCAGGTACCGAATCGGGATCTTGAATGGGGAAATAATGGATAGGCCTTAATATGCTATTGCCATGTTTCACCTTAGCATCAAAATAATTTTCGGGAAGATTGAGATAAAGAGCAATGGCCTTTAACATTTGAGTACCCGTGAGCTCCAACCTCCGGTAAACATCCAGCGCTATTGTTTGCAATTCAGGTACCTCGAATGGCCAAACGTTGTCGGGATATTCCTTTTTGATGGGATCGTTATCCAGAACCTCCTGACCTACGTGATAAAATTCTTTTAAGTCACCGGTGTTACGACCTTTGGCATGTTCCTTTCCTTTTCCAATGTACCCACGCTGACCGGCAAGCTCTTGGATTTCATATTTCTGTTTTACCGGATCAGGTAGCGCGAAAAATTTCTTAATTGTTCCATATAGCTTTTCAGAAAGATCATCTGTCAGATAATGATTGCGAATGGCAACGAATCCGATGTTGTTATAAGCTGCTCCCAGGTCTTGAATAAATTTGTTTTTACGCAGGGGATCTCCACTGGTGAAATCAGCAAGGTCTAAGGAAGGGACCTCGTCATACAGGATATCTGCCATGGGCTTGTGTATTTGGTCTGTGCAAGCTAAATAATTTTGGGTAAATTTACTGTTGTCGTGTACTGGGCACGATTTTTTCTTCCTTTCCATTTATCCAAAAAATATAAAAAATGATGAACCTCATTAGCCGTAGAAAATTTGTAGTCGATACCTTGAAGGTATCAGCGATAACAGCAGTTGGCGCCCCGTTACTTTTGAACTCAGCGGATGTTGTTGCACAACCTGTAGCACTTCAATTTTCTCAAATTGCTCTGCCCTATGGATATACCGCATTAGAACCAAGCATAGACGCGATGACAATGGAAATCCACTACACGAAACATCACGCAGCCTATGTGAAAAATGTAAATGATGCGATTGCCGCTGAGAGTATTTCGTTTGGAACGGAGACCGATTTCTTCTCCAATGCCTCGAAGCTTTCTGCGAAAGCCCGCAATAATGGTGGTGGTGTATGGAACCATAATTTCTTTTGGCAAGTAATGAAACCAGGCAGTGTTGCACCCACTGGCAAAATTGGCGATGCCATCAATGCTACTTTTGGATCATTCGATAAATTCAAAGAGCAATTCACACAAGCCGCCATGACTCGTTTTGGTTCGGGCTGGGCAGGGGTGGTAAATGATAATGGAAAATTGAAAATAGGGTCAACTCCTAACCAGGACAATCCATTGATGGATTCGAGCGATTTAAAAGGAACCCCACTATTAGCCCTTGATGTTTGGGAACATGCTTATTATCTGAAGTACCAAAATAAACGCAATGAATATGTAGCTAATTGGTGGAATGTGGTTAATTGGGAACAGGTGGAGAGGCGACTTTCTTAAGTATCTATATAATAGAGCGCTCGCACTGTTTAATGTTGGGCAGAAACACCTGACTTCTTATTTAAAATTGAGATCAATTTTCAACCGATGAAAAACGTTTTTCTGGCAGGATTTCTTCTAGTCGCTTTTACAAGTGCAGCCCAGGAAATCACCATGTATAAAACCTTTGGTGGAGTGCGATTTGAACGTGATTCGATAGTGCTTAGTACGCGCCAGGTAATGGAGATCCTTCACGAAAATCCTCTGGCCTTTGAGGAATTTAAAAGGGCTAAGGCGAACTCTAACGTGGCCAGTGTATTAGGTTTTACGGGAGGTGTATTGATTGGACTTCCTCTAGGTACGGCTTTAATAGGCGGAGAACCAGAATGGGGCTTGGCTGCAGCTGGCGCAGTGTTTGTACTGGGATCGATTCCATTTAATAGAATTTTTAAAGCGCGATCATTAAATGCGCTGGACATCTATAATGGAAAGGAAATTACTTCGAAAGTAAAGCCTGAATTTTATTTTGGAGGAACAGACGCGCGACTGGTGATTAAATTCTAGAGTTGCTCCAGTTCCTTTCGTGTCCGTTCATTTTCAATGTTGCCTGTATTTAACGTGGAGGCAGGTTCAAGCAGCATTACGTGTACCTCCTCATTTGCAACAGGTTTGTGTTCTACTCCTTTAGGAACAATGATCATTTCACCGGGTAGGATGTCAACATATTTATCCCGGAACTCCATCCTTAATGTTCCCTTCACAACATAAAACAGTTCATCTTCATGCTCATGATGGTGCCAAACAAACTCACCCTTAAGTTTGGCTAGCTTCACGTGTTGTCCGTTCAGTTCACCGACTATCCTTGGATTCCAGTGATCTGAAAACAAGGACAATTTCTGATCAAGATTTATTTTTTGCATGGGGAGTAACTATTTTTAACGTATCTGTACCAACAGATCCTTGAGCAATAAGATCACCTCGTAGCAAAGGCGCAGCAATACCGGCACCAAAAGAACGGATTGATGTAAATATCCTTGTTTCATCCCATACACCTTCATTGATAAACAGTTGTAGCGTTTGTGCGCCACCTTCAATCATCACAGATTGGATTTTTTGTTTGTATAAATCATGCAGTAATTGATTTATAAAATCTTCTTCATCAAGCCGTATCAGACTTAAGTTAGGATGCTCTTCGTGCTTCAGCACATTATAACAAATTGTTCGTTGACTTTTATCAAACAGTTTGAGATTGGAAGGTAAACGTAAGAAGCGATCGATTACAATTCTAACCGGATTTCGTCCTGACCAATCGCGAACAGAAAGAGAAGGATTATCATGAGCAGCTGTTTTTGTGCCCACCAATACAGCACCTTCTTCACTACGCCATTTATGAACATGCTGTCGCGAAAATTCACTACTTATCCATCTCGATTCATAATTGGCATGAGCGATGAAACCATCTTCGGTCTGTGCCCATTTCAACATGACAAAAGGCCTGTGCTTTTCGATGAAGGTAAAAAATCGTTTGTTTAACTCGCGTCCTTCTTTTTCAAGCAAACCCGATTGTACTTCAATACCTGCTTCGCGAAGTTTTTTTATTCCGTTTCCGGCCACGTCAGGATTTGAATCAATAGTCGAGATCACTACTTTTTTAGCTTGATGTTGAATTAGCAAATCGGCACAGGGCGGTGTCTTTCCAAAATGTGAACAAGGTTCCAGTGTGACATACACTGTGCTCTCTTTCAAAAGTGTTTTATCAGCCAAGGAGTTTACCGCATTTACTTCCGCATGTGCCTCACCGTATTTTTTATGCCACCCTTCGCCAATTATTTTTTCGTTGTGAACAATCACACAGCCCACCATCGGGTTGGGGCTAACAGATCCCGCCCCTAATTTGGCAAGTTCCATGGCGCGTTGCATGAATAGTTCGTCTGATGTCATGATGATTTGTTACAAGGTACTACATAGCTTTTAATCAATTTAGCGCAGGCAATGGTAAAGTTGATAGCGAAGTAGTAACATTGCAAAGATCAAGTTCACCATGACCAATTCCAAAGAACTTTTCAACGAACTCGTTAATCGTGTTCAATTAGATGAAAGCAAGGATGAAATCCAGAGTATTATTTACTTGTTGCTCGAAGACAAACTGGCTTTAAGCAGAATGGATATTATGACGGGTAAAAAAATTGAATCAATAAAGAAAGGTCAATTCAGCGAAGAAATAAATCGAATCAATAAAAATGAGCCAATTCAATATATTTTGGGCAAAGCAGAATTTTATGGAAGGCAGTTTGTAGTTAATCATTCTGTTCTTATTCCAAGACCAGAAACGGAGTTATTAATGAGATCGGTTTTAAAGGAAAATAAGGTAGCTCCTACCATCCTTGACATTGGAACTGGTAGTGGATGTATTGCTGTAACGCTTGCGAAGGAGATACCGATGTCAAAAGTTTATGCCATTGATATTAGCGATGATGCGTTGGCTGTTGCTCAGGAGAATTCAAGACAACTTCAGGCAGATGTCGGATTTTCAAAAGCAGACGCACTTGCCGATATCAAATTCAATCAGCAATTTGATTTCATTGTCAGCAACCCCCCTTACATCGCAATGAGCGAGAAAGTAAAAATGAATCCCAATGTATTGGATTACGAGCCTCACCTTGCATTGTTTGTACCAGATGCGGATCCTCTGATTTTCTATAAAGCCATAGCCAACAAGGGGAAATCAATTCTGAAACCGAACGGTAAAATATGTGTTGAGATCAATGAGAGGTTTGGACGAGAGGTATCAGAAATTTTTAGAAATGCCGGATACAGCAACGTGACAATTGAAAAAGACGTTAACAATAAGGATCGTGTTTTAATGGCCGAGTATTTCTGATCAACCTTTTGTAACTTGCTCTCTGAAGCGAAAAAATAATGAATGTATTGCCACGGTATTATGTTGTAATTTCAGCACTGCTGATCGGAATTGGCGCTAGTTTTTATTCCTGCGATCCAAAAGCGGAAGAAGTGGATGATTCTACTTTTGGGCTCCTCCAAAGTAAAATTCTTACCCCAAGCTGCGCAATTTCTGGGTGTCATGCCTCAGAAGCTGACAACACCTTTATTCAACATCAGTTAGTGTTGGAGCAAAAAGTTTCATATGCTAACCTGGTAGGTGTTGATCCAGTAAATGTGAATGCCTTAGTAGATCAGTTACTTCGTGTAAAACCTTTTCATTCCGATGAGAGTTTGCTATTCCATAAGCTTCACATTGCTTCTGATCATCATGCTACTGATTACGGTAATCCAATGCCATTGGGTTTGCCGTTGCTTTCGGAAGGACAGATTGAGTTTGTGCGTAGATGGATTGAGGCTGGAGCGCCAGAAACTGGCACTGTTGCCGATGCTTCACTTCTTGATGATACTACTCCACAAGTGGAAGATATTGAGCCCTTATTACCGCCAGAAGCTGGGAAGGGTTTGCAGATTATTATTCCGGAGTTTACAGTGGCACCAAATTTCGAGCGAGAGTTATTTGTTTATAAAAAATTGGGTAACACGGAGCCCATTTTTGTGAACCGCTTTGAAATCAAAATGAAGCAGAATAGTCATCATTTTATTCTGTATGATTTTAATGAGAACCTTCCCGATCTCTTCAGGCCGGCCATTGACTTTGTGCGAGATATTCGTAATCCCGATGGTTCGCTCAATATTGGAAACATGATTCCGATGGGATACCACACTTTTATAATGGGCACTCAGACGCCTTATCTTGATTACAGCTTCCCGGAAGGTGTGGCTATTCCCTTTCCTGCTGGAGCAACAGCTGATTTTAATTCGCACAACATTAATAAACAACCAACTGCTATAACAGGTGAGGTGTATGTGAATTTACATACAACGGCTGCAGCAAACGTTAAAAAGCTGGCTCAGTCCTTAAACCTTGGCAACCAAAATCTTAATCTGGCAGCCAGACAGCGCACTACGGTTACAAAGTCTTTTAAGTTTGATAAAAAAGTCTCCATCATTTCCCTCACCTCGCACACGCATCAATTGGCCGAGAAATTTGTAATAAAAATTAATGGAGGGGCTCGTCATGGAGAGGTTGTCTATACAAGTTCAGATTGGCAACATCCTCTCTTTAAAACGTTTAATCCCGTGATTACTTTAAATGTGGGCGAAGGTCTTACTTCCGAAATCACCTATAACAACACGAAAAATAAGGCGGTGAAATTTGGATTGACCAGTGAAGATGAAATGGGAATTATTTTCGGGTATTTTTATGAGGAATAACTTTAAAACTCTTCACCGACCCAAAAAGCAGAGTCTCTTTCAATTTTGGAAATTCCATTTTGCCTGATCATAATTTCTTCAAGTTTTCCATTGTTGAATACCTTCAAGTTGCTTTGAGCGGGAAGCCATTTTGAATACGTACCGTTTTCCACAAGATGCCAACGAACTTTACCTTCGAAGATAACAATATTGACTCTTTCTGAAACAAACTTGGCGATGGCAATCATAGCATGCGCTTCATGTGCAATTACATTGAGATTATTCTGCTTTCTATCCAATAGAAAAGTGCAAACTGATTCCAATACATTATTGTCTTCCGATGAATGGATAATGTGAAGCGGAGCCTGATCGATCACAAGTTGAGCAATCGGGTCACTGGTTGAAGCTAACAATACGTCAATTTTAATTTCCCACGACAATACCATTTCAAGCGATGAATAGGAGACGATAACCAAAGGACTCCATTCAAGTAGCTCCTGCACTTTTTCGAAAGCGATGGCATCAGGATCAATGATCAGCAAAGCCGGCTCCTGATCTTCCTTTACAAAATGATGACTGGACATTTTGAATTACTTCTCAAAAAAACAAACCGTTCCGCCTACCCAGGTTTTGTCTTTGTTAAATTTCACACCAATCATTTCGCCTCGGCTTAACCGAGCGAGATTGGTAATCGGCACTGGTCTTGGAGTTCCAGGCTCCCATAAGAATAAAATACGAATCTCGGCTTTCACTAATCCATCAGGAGCTTGAATAACGGGTTCGTACTGGACCTTGCGTTGTAATAAATAATCCTGGCGTTGTTCGGCAGGAATGTTATCAATGTCCATTTGAGTAACATGAAAAAACACACCACTTCCAGAAAAAGAAAACAAAGGCTTTAATACATAGTTTTCCAGATCGGAGGGATACTTAGCAAAGTCAGAAAGAAATTTGCACTCTGGAATGTACTTGCTTTTAATAAAGGGCATAGTGTACTTACTGATGCGGAAGAACCAATTGGGATGACCCGCCCATTCGACATTAACGTCTTCAGTCAAATTAAACGCATAGGTGGAGTCGGTTTGCTTCACCAATTCGTCAAAGATCACACGGTTATATATCCGTTCAATCTGAATTTTTCTTCCGCCCTTCTTGTAGAAAAGATTTCTTCCTTCACGCGATACATCCCCAATATGAACGGGGGCAATTCCAGTCATTTTTTCTGTAATCAAGAAATCAATGGCCGTGTTTTGTTTTAGCGGATCAATCTCCAACAGAATTACGTTTTCAGGTTGGTGACCATTTAGTAGTACTCGTTTTAGTTTTTTCTGATACTGTTCACTGCTTAGATCAAAGTGTTGTTCAAAATGTGCAGGCACAGAAAAATGTTCGCGAAACTTTATAGCCAGAAAATCCTGCCAACCAAACATAGATGGGAAGCCTTGCATTTCAATGAGCTGCGGCTGGAATTCTCCCATTGCATTTTTCGTCACGGCAAAATCAAGCGCTAAAAAAAGAGTATGATCTGTTTCATTCGGCACGACCAGATTTTTAGGAATGGCCCGCTCAGTTATTTTCTTAAAATCATCACGTACAATAAAATCGAGTATTTCATTTGAAGCCTGAAATAACTTCTTTTGAAAAGAAGAATCGATAAACAAAGGACTCTCAGCTACGCGGAAGGTAATTTTGTGTTGAAAACTGTGATCTAAATCGCTAAGAAAATCCTGGTATTTTTTCTCCGTAAAATGTTGATTGTATTGCTGACGGAGGTTGGGTATCATATTGAAACCGAGCCAATACGGTGTTGTGTAGCAACCATTAGGAAGCGAGGTACAATAGTTGAATAAGTAAGCATTATCTTATCAGGGTCATTTAGATGATCTAACATTTCCCAGTATTTGGTTTCGCCATGCTTTTCAATTACCAGCTCTTTCTTGTCTTCTCGCAACAGATACATTCTCATTCCTGGTGCGTCTGCTTCTGGGTGAAACTGCATACCTACAAAGGCATCGTCAAACCGAATAGCCATAACGGCACGGTCGAGATCTATGTGAGGTCTGTATTTTTCGATACAAAGCAAAGCGCCACCGTTAGAATTAATTTTCTCAAAATTGGGATCCGTGATTTGGTAGTCTCGAGAATCGACTGCCCATAAAGGATCGTTTAATGATCTGAACAAAGGGTCATGATGACCTTCAAATGTCTTATGTACTGGCATCACTCCAAACGAAGTTGATTTTCGTTTGGATACAATTCCAAATCCGTAGTGTCTGCAAAACACTTGAAAGCTATGGCAAATTAGTAAGACGTGTTTTTTTTGATCGGGATGTTGCAGGTTATAAATCTTTATGTTTTCAATCAGATTAAAGTATTTGCGTTCCCACAATGAGCCTTCACTTTCTAACGGATTTCCTGGGCCGCCTGAGGAAATATACAGGTCAAAATTAAGATCGGGAATTTGAGTTTTAAGGCGAACGTCAAAAATCTCATACGTGACGGACATGTGAAAATCCACCTCAAATTCTTCGATAAGCTGTCGAATGCCGCGCATGCCTTCGTTTGGAACTCCTTCATAGAGATCCAGTATGGCAATTCTAATTTGATTTTCTGTCGACAAGGTTTATCAATTAAATCATCACGTACATCCGTAATCCCAACATTAAACTTCAGCAATAGTTTCTGCCAAAATAAAATCTACTACTTTTTCAAGGCTTCCTGTTTCTTTATATATCGCTAATTGCCTGTCCGCTCCTGATCCATTTTTTAGAATGGTGCGAATATAATTAATTGACTTTCGGCTACCAAGATCGTCTATCACGTCATCAATAAAGTCAAGTAATTCTTCGATCAGTACACGAGTATCCAGTTCGGCTTGCTTGCCGAAATCTATAAGCTTTCCATCAAGTCCATAGCGCGATGCTCTCCACTTGTTTTCATTTACCAGGGAGCGCGTATACATGATGAAACTCATATTTTGAAGTCTGAGTCTATATAATTTTACGACTAGCGCTTGAAAAACGGCTGCAATGGCGATGGTCTCTTCAACCCTCATGGGCACATCACAAATTCTAAATTCAATCGTATCGAAGAAGGGATGTACGCGAACGTCCCACCAAATCTTTTTGGCGTTATCTATACAATTTGTTTTGATCAGGAGATTGATATAATTCTTGTAATCATCCCAACTATTAAAATGATCGGGGATACCGGTACGAGGGAACTTATCAAAGACTTTAGTTCGAAATGATTTAAATCCAGTATTGCGGCCTTCCCAAAAAGGAGAATTAGTAGACAACGCATACACATGTGGTAAAAAATAGCGCACGGTATTCATAAGATGAATGGCCATGTCTTTATCTTTTATTCCTACGTGAACGTGGAGTCCAAAAATTAAATTGGAACGCGCTGCTTCCTGCATTTCATTTACAATAGCATCGTAGCGGGGATTAGGGGTAATCATCTGGGTACTCCAATGCGAAAATGGATGCGTACCAGCCGCACCTATTTTTAAGCCCAGACTATCCGCAATTTCTGATACCGTTTTCCTTAGATTCTTAATCTCTTCGTGTGCTTGGTCAATGTTGAGGCAAATGCCAGTGCCAACTTCTACCACAGCCTGGTGCATCTCAGCTTTTACATGCTCACCTAATGTTTGCGCAGCGATCTCAACAATTTTTTGATCATGTGACTTTAGCTCCCGGCTCTGTGGGTCTACCACCATGTATTCTTCCTCTACTCCCAGTGTAAATGTTTCCATGAATGTTTCCTCTAAACTTGCCTATTCCACAATGGCGTAAACTACTTGACTATTTTTTCTTTGATTTAACTTCTTTAGCTGGCTCTTTCGTTTCGTTCGGTTTAGCGGAAGCTTTTGCTGCTGAAGTTTTACTTTCACTACCTAAGGCATTTTTAACAAAAGTGCCCCACGTCAGATTGTCTTTCCCTGGCTTTTGAGCGTGGGCACGTTCAACTGCCATTTTTGAAGCATGTTCTACTACCCAATCAAAATTTTCCTGACCTACAGAATTAATATCAGCATCTGGTGCGGGATTACAAAAATCAATCGCATAAGGAACTCCGTCTCGCACCGCCATTTCAACTGTATTGAAATCATACCCCAAAGCATTGCAAAGATCGAGCACATAGCCGTGAACTTTCTTTAACAATTTATCTGATGCCGGACCATTATTGCTTTGATAGCGTAAGTGATGTGGATTGCGGGGTTCATATTGCATGATGCGCACGTCCTTGCGCCCCAGACAATAACAACGGAAATAATCATCAAAAATAATCTCCTCCTGAAGCATCATTACCAATTGAGAAGTTTCGCTATAGGACTTAAAGAAATCATCTTGATTGTTTAGTTTATACACACTTTTCCAGCCGCCCCCGGCATGCGGTTTCATGTAAGCCGGCCAGCCAATGTGCTCAAATATTTTTTCCCAACTCAAAGGAAATTTTAAATTACTAAAAGAAGAATCACTTGTATCGGTGGGTCGCTCGTGCGAAGGAAGGAGTACTGTTTTGGGAACGGGCACACCGAGCTTTACTGCTAAGGCATTGTTAAAGAATTTTTCATCGGCACTCCACCAAAACGGATTGTTAAGAACCGCTGTGCCTGAGATGGCAGCATTTTTCAGGTAGGCTCGATAGAAGGGCACATCTTGAGAAATTCTATCTATAATAACTGAATACTCTGTTGGTTCGGCTTGTGAGACCATGTCGATCATGACTGGTTCAGCTTTGATATCTTTTATTCCCATTTTGTTAATACGTTCAACAAAGGCTTCAGGAAAGGAGCGTTCCATGCCATGAAGGATTCCTATTTTTTTCATGCGTTAGAATTTAGAGGTGATTATTTATGGATTTCAGACAAGATTATTTGTTGGAATTTATTTGATTCCGAAAGGTTGGGATTATGCCCTGAATCTTCAAACCAAAATAACCTTTTTTTCTCGGCCGTTAGCAAGATGAAGTAATCTTCTGCTAGTCTAAAATAAGTTTGGTAATCTTTCCTGCCAATAAAGAAATAGACGGGACATTTAAACTCTGGGGCATAAGTAAAAAAATTTACCTGCGAAGCCTCGTTAAACAAGGTAAGCCATTTTTTACACCAGTCTTCAACAAAAATTCGTGAAGGAGGTTTGTTATTAGTCATTTGCGCCAGCCAGTTTCGGTGATAAAACAGTTGTTCTGCACTCTGAAAGGGTATTTTAACTTTTGCAAGATCGTTCAAAGCGTGCTGATTTTTACTGACTTTTGCTTTGTTTATCATCCATTGCAAAGAGAATTGTTCACTCTTAACTTGATGAACCATAGGACTAATCGCAAAATATGCGAGCAGAAGTTCTGGGTGATTGGCTGCCACAGTCAACCCTAAGAAACCACCCCAGGAGTGGCCCATCAGGTAAATTTTATCCTGATTAAAACGCTTGCGCAAATAATGGATCATTTCAAGGGCATCACTTTCCATCAAAGAAACTGTTAATGGCTTGTTTGAAGAATTAAGTTTCGCTGTCTCACCACTTTCTCGTTGATCCCACTGAACAGCCACAAAATGTTTTTGCAACTCGCCTGTAAATTTCTCGCTATAACCCATGGCTGAATTGCCGGGGCCACCATGTAGGAAAAGCAAAACCGGGTGATTGATGTTTGATCCTTTTATACTAATCCATTGTTCAATCCCACCTATTTCAATCGCCTCGCTGGAATTGACAGGGCTCGATTGTGCTGGAGATGATAGGGAAGCTAATAGAAAAAAGACGATAAGGTAATTTGTAAAGAGGTAATCGGTTACAGGTAATCGGTAATCAGGAGCTCTACCATTGATTACCGATGACCGCCTACCGATTACCATTTTATTTTATCAACGATAAATAATGCGGAAACATTTCTCTCCAGGCAGGCCAATCGTGAGGAGCATCGTGTCTGACATCGAGCCAATGATTAATCCCCTTGTTTTGTAAGATACTCGCCATTTTAGTATTCGCATCCCAACACATATCATGCGTGCCAGTTCCGAGCACAACAAACATGTCATTGAAATAGGGACTTTGTGAATTTGGTATAAAGTCTGGGGGATTGTTGAAATAAACATTGTCATCATAATGCCCATCTAGCTGATCTTTGATATCAAACGCAGCTCCCATGTTGAAGACATACTTAACCACATCGGGATGCTTGAAAGCAAAATTAGTGGCATGATATCCGCCAAAGCTGCAGCCGGCTGTGGCCACACGACCAACTCCTGTTTCGCGCTGTGCAA
>JANOQK010000499.1:0-3747 GCA_031414855.1 Bacteroidia bacterium
AGTTAATGCAAGCGAGAACAATGATAATAGCAGCAATTCCACCCAGCAACAAGCAATACGATCTGCTCCCATTGATTTCTATTTCATGTTCATAGTTGGAATCAAGGTGTATTGATTTTAAAGGTTGAGTGAAGAAGAAAACATCTTCACCTTCTGCACGCAACTGTTGGAGGGTAACGCTGGCAAATTGTATTAATTCGGGCTCAACGTACTTTTCCAGTAAATAAGAAAGCTTACTCTCAGTGGTTTCAATGGGAGTATTTTCACTTTGCTTAAAATATGTGTAATCCCTATAGGAGGCCCAGGAGTTTAAAGGAGGAAGAGTTTGAATGGAAATAAGGACATTAAAATGAAAATGCGAATTGGCGGGCGGGTCGGCAGCAATGCCTGTTACTTGCATTGCTTCTTTGTTACTTCCAACTAATAACATTTTCCCAAGCGGTCTCGCATCGCCTTTGCCTCTATAATCAAAATATTTTTTTGCTGTACTTTCGGTTAACACAATCTTGTTCGGACCAGCAAGCACTTCTTTTGGATTGCCGGACAAGAGTTTGAAACTGAAAAAGTCGAAGAAATTGGAGTCGGCCAACAAAATATTGCTCTCGCTAAAATATCTGTCCTCAAATTGAAATGGGCGAGAACTCAACGTTGAAAGTCTGGTTACGGACTCGATTCCCGGTACTTCCCGCTGCAACGCTTCTGACAAAAGGGGAGAAGTGGATGCATCGGCTCCATCAAAGCCATTCCATTTCCAATACATTGCAACTCTATAAATCCTATCAGCATCTTTGTGGAACCGATCATAACTTAATTCATCGGCTATATAAATCCCAATAAGCAAGGAGGCAGCAATGCCAATCGCCAAACCAAAAACATTTATGGCGGAGTAAACCTTCTGGCGTAGTAATACTCGAAAAAAGATGGTGATATAATTTTTTAACATGTTGGTGTATTTAAATTCGGCTATAACATTTCGAATCTCTCAATACCAGCTGCACTTTAATCCTTTCTTTTTATCTTAATTATTCGTTTCTCAAACTGTCCACAGGATTCCCTATCGCGGCTTTGATAGATTCAAAGCTGACTGTTATCAACGCAATCGAAATCGCCACAACACCTGCCCATGCAAACACCATCCATTCCACAGGAATCCGATAGGCAAAACTCTCGAGCCATTTATCCATGCTATACCAGGCAATGGGAACCCCGATGACAAAAGCAATCAGCACCAACTTTACAAATTCAGTTGACATCATCGCCACAATTTGACTTACGCTAGCGCCCATTACTTTGCGAATACCGATTTCTTTAAAGCGACTTTCAGCCATGTAAGAGGATAGCCCATATAACCCAAGTGCACAGATAATCATAGCAATCAGACCAAAACTCGTAATGATCTTTGATGTCCTTCGGTCTTCATCATATTGTTTCTGAATGTTCTGATCCAAAAATGAGTACTCGAAAGGTGTGTTGATGATTACTGATTTCCAAATCGTCTCAATAGAGCTAACGGTCTGCTCAAAATTAGTAGTGGAAACAGAAGCAATCATAAAGTCATATCGCTTGGTGCTATCGGCCATTTCAAACAAGGTGGGTTTGATTTCTTCATGGAGTGAATTTTGATGGAAGTCTTC
This sequence comes from Bacteroidia bacterium, assembly GCA_031414855.1. Lineage (GTDB taxonomy): Bacteria > Bacteroidota > Bacteroidia > Cytophagales > Cyclobacteriaceae > ELB16-189. The sequence goes on from JANOQK010000499.1 coordinate 1,635, forward strand.
CATCACTCCAATCACTTCAAAGTCGTATTTCTTGCCTTCCCAGTCGTAGTGTACATTTTGACCAACCATTTTTTCAGGTGTGAATCCTAATCTGGTGGCAGAGGTGCGATTGATAATTAATTTAGCTTTGCTATCCATTTCACGCTGGTCGGTAAACGTCCGACCAGCCAGTAATTTCATATCCAGCATTTCCATGAATCCAACGTCCACTGTGTTTCGTCTGATGTCAACAGCTTTGTCCATGTTGCCACCATCGGCATAAAACATCATATCACTCCAGATGGTAGATCCGGGTACGTAGGTAGAACCTGAAACTGTTTTAATGTTGTTGTTGCTCTCGATTTCTTTTTTCAATGCATCGTATTTGTTGCGCGCTTCATCGGTGCGCAAAGGCAAGACGATTTTGGCGCGGTAATCAAAACCTAAATTTGTTTCCTGCATAAAATTTAATTGCCTGGAAATAATAAATATTCCACATACTAATGCAATGGCGATCATAAATTGAAACACCACTAATACCTGTCGCAACGACCCTGCAGAATTACCAAGATTCAATTTTCCTTTCAATACTTGTGCGGGCTGAAAGGATGACAAATAGAAGGCAGGATAACTGCCTGCCAGCACTCCTGTAACAATCACCAGGATGACTGATGCCAACAGGATGTACATGAAATTATCAGAATTGAATGAAATGCTTTTATCGGTAATCTGATTGAAGAAGGGAAGGGCTAACTGAACAAATATAATGCTGATCAGAATAGAAAAAACAACAATCAACATGGCTTCACCTAAGATTTGTTGGATGAGGGAAGAGCGATACGCGCCCATGGTTTTACGGATTCCGATTTCGCCTGCGCGCTTGGTTGCCTTGGCTGTAGACAAATTCATGAAATTGATGCAGGCTATCAGAAGAATGAAAACTGCGATAGAGGCAACTACATACAAATAAGTAATGCGTGGACTCTGACCTACATCAGATTTTAAGTAAATATCTTTAACGGGTTCCAATGAGAGCGTCTTATGCAACCCAAGGGCTTTCATAGCCTCGGCTCCATGCTTCAACAAAACTTCGTTCATCTTTTTTTCAACATCTGCCGCATTGTGGCCTGGCACTAATTTTAAATAGGAGGGAACAAAATTGTTTCCGGCCCATTGCTTTTCTCCTTCCGTGCGTATCCATTCGCCCCAGCCTTCGCTGGTCATAGACGTGAAAAAATTCGCTTTGTTGTTGCTCTTCCCTTTTTCAGCAAATACTCCCGTTACTTTATATTCTCTGGGCGTGCCACCCATGCTGATGGAAATAAGTTTATCGAGAGCAGATTCATTTCCGAAAAGTTTATGAGAAAGCTTTTCGGAAAGCACAACAGAATTGCCCTGAGTCAATGCTTTCTTTGGATTGCCTTCTTTCACATCAAATGCGAATACCTCAAACAAAGCAGAGTCGGCAATGAATCCATCGGTCTCATAAAACAAATTGTCTTGATAACGGATGAGGCTTTGTGCTACCCCAGGAGGATTGAGCACACGGACAGCAGCTTCTACTTCCGGAATTTCTTCCTTCATGGTCATAGCAATGGGTGGCGATGCAGTTCTTAACTCATCCAGTCCTTTGTCGGATTGAAATTTGCTGTTGATACGGTACAAATCGCCAGCTCTTTGGTGGTGCTTGTCATAACTGATCTCATCCAGAATGTATAGCGTCAACAATAAGCAACAAGCAACACCGAGCGCAAGGCCAAAGATGTTGATCGCGGAGTAAACCTTGTTCCGCAATAAATTACGCAAAGCAATTTTTAGATAGTTTTTTAGCATACCTTAAAATGGTTGTTAGTTTTTTCGTTAATAGCTTTCATTCATGGTTATTCGTTTTTAGTTGTTCGTTGTTGGTGAATTAATTTCGAATAACTAGTAACGATCAACCAAAAGCGATTTTTACTCACTCCTCAAACTATCTACGGGATTACTAATAGCAGCTTTGATCGCTTGAAAACTCACTGTAATAATCGCTATCAGTATCGCTATCACTCCGGCAAATCCAAATATCCACCAGGTGATCTCTGTGCGAAACGCGTAGTTTTGCAGCCACTGATTCATGCCAAACCAGGCAAGCGGA
>JANOQK010000500.1:0-8804 GCA_031414855.1 Bacteroidia bacterium
AAAAGTAAGTCGGCTGTGTTGCAAGAGTCTATTGCCGATTCAAACGCCAAATCTTTCTCTGGCATACCCAACAACATGCTGGATGAAGAGAAGAATTTCAAATCGCAAATAGCATTGCTAACTCAAAAACTTGCACAAAAGCCGTCTGCCGAAGAAGAACAAAAACTAAGAAGCACTCTTTTTAACTTGGATCGCGAATACAAAGCCTTCATTAAGAAACTCGAACAAGATTTCCCCAACTATTTCAATCTCAAGTTCAATCAAACCTCCCCTACTGTTTCGGACTTGCAAAAACAATTGGATATAAGGACCGCTATTCTAAGTTATTTCATTGCTGAAAAGAGTAAGCGTCTCTATATCTTCATCATAACGCAAAATAAATTTGCCATTAAGAATTTCACATTACCAGCCGAATTTGATCGGTATACCAAAGGTTTGAACAATAGTCTTTTTTATAATGACATCCGTATTTATAAACAGTCGGCAACACCATTATCGCAATTATTAATCCCGCATTTACCGTCCTCGATAAAAGAACTCATCATCATCCCCACAGGCCGTTTAGGAACTCTTCCCTTTGAAACGCTGGTGAGCAGCAAGATTAAAACCGAAGATTTTAATTCAATACCCTTTCTGGTAAAGAAGTTCGCGATCAGTTATGAATTTTCGGTGGGCTTGTTAGCACAGAAGTCAAAATCAAAAGAGAGTAATGAATCTCCTTCTATATTTCTATGTGCACCAGTGAAATTTCCTGACAAGGATGATTTGAATGAACTACCCGGAACAGAATCTGAAGTAAATACCATTGCAGGTTTATTCGCGAGCAACTCTTCCATCGCAAAATTTGCCGATGCGAATGAAACCCTGATAAAATCAGGTAAGCTTTCCACCTATAGCTACTTACACTTTGCTACTCATGGCATTGTTGATGAAGTGGATCCTGAACTGTCAAGAATTTTTTTGAACGATGGCAAAACTGAAGACGGGAATCTTTTTGCCGGTGAAATTTACAATCTCAATCTCAATGCAAATCTTGCCGTCCTCTCGGCTTGTCAAACCGGCTTGGGAAAATTTTCTAAAGGTGAAGGTGTTATTGGTCTTTCACGAGCACTTGTCTATGCCGGAGCCAGAAATATTATCGTTTCCTTCTGGAGTGTAGCTGATGAATCTACCGCACAACTCATGACTGATTTTTATGCCATTTTATTAAAAAACAACAATCAAAATTTCAGCCTGGCCCTTCAACAGGCCAAAGTTAAGATGATCAACGAAGGCAAATATGCTGCACCTTATTATTGGGCTCCGTTTGTCCTGATTGGGCAATAATCTAGAAAACCCATTTCTTCAACCTGGCACCATCAACATTTATTTGCACCAATTTTATTGCCCTGTATTGATGAGTGATAAGTGGCACCGCAAAAAGGAAATATGAAGTTTATAATTGCTGAAAGATTGATTTCAAATTGATTTACTGTCCTTCAATTGTGTAAGAAATGGCGTTTTCCATACAAAGTGCCGGTGGAAAGGATAAAGGGACTGAGTATCAATAATTTCTTTAACCCTAATGTAGTGCCATCTCACAAATAATGGAGTTTAAATCATTGTCCATGGTAGGTCATGGAAGTTATTTGATTCCGTCTTAGGTACAAAGGGATTTTAAAAAAGGACTCAAGAGAGATTTTAGTCAAAGGAACGAACGCTAGAAAAAGCGTTTTACAGTGGGAGATGACCGCTGATCGCACCGGAACAATGTCAAAGAGGTATTAGGGAATATGTGAAAGATGTAAGCCCAAATTTAAATTGTGTAACACTTTTTTAGACTAAGAACCTCACATTCGTTAAAAATTCATTAGTCAATTTAAAACCAAAAAAATTATGAGTCACGAAAAATTTAAAAACTGCATTGATGCCTGCAATGATTGCGCGGCTGAATGCGAACACTGTGCAACTTCATGCTTGCACGAGAAAGATGCCCAAATGCATGCTAAATGCATTGAGCTTGATCGCTATTGTGCTGATATGTGCCGTACCGCGGCAGCATTTATGGCTCGCTCAGATGAACACACGATTGATTTTGTAAACAAGTTTTGCAGCCTGTGCGCAGAAATCTGTGATGCCTGTGCAGAAGAATGTAAGAAACATTCACATTCTGAGCACTGTAAAAAATGCGCTGAAGCCTGTAGCGCTTGTGCCGAAGAATGCAGAAAGATGGAACTGCAACACGCTTAAGGCATTTACTTTAAATTACTATTCATAAACTTTTAAAAATTGAAAAAACTAATTTTTGCATTTGCAGCAATTGCTTTGGCATTTGCTTCATTCGCCCAAACAGACACCACCATGAAAAAAATGGATCATGATAAAATGATGAACCATGACCAAATGGATATGTCAAAGGCAGATGGATGTATGATGATGAACGGCAAAATGATGATGATAAAAGAAGGCAAAATGTCGGCCATGACAAAACCAATGACCATGAGCAATGGAACTAAATGCATGGTAGATGGAAAATGTGTTAACAAAGACGGTACTAAAATGACCATGAAGGAAGGCGATCACATGGACATGTCAGGAAACCTGCACCCGAAGAAGGATGTGAAGTCAAAAAGTGATGATTAAATTTTGAATTACAAACTTTTCTCCAACAAAGCCTTCGCGAGAAGGCTTTGCTTTGGAAAAAACAGACCATGAAAAAGCAATTATGGATAGAATCCAAGAGATGAAAGAGATGAATGGACATATGAAAAAGGAGAAGGCAATGGGTGACAAGGTGCCTCATTAAATACTTATCTTTTAAAACTAAAGTTATGATGCATAATAATGGTGAGTACTATTTTGGTGGAATGCACATTTTCTGGTGGCTGGTTTTGCTAATGATACTAGGAGGGATATTGTTATTGTTTTTAGGTTTTCGTAGTAGGAAAAGGTAAGCTCTTAAAAATAAATAAAATGAAAAAGACGCAAAGCGATCAATCTCAGCAATCTGCTGGCAGTATGTTGAGCCAAAAAACAAATGAAGATTTCAACAAACAGAAGCCTGATCCGAATGGCCCGGATTTTAAAATCATGAAAACCTACACATGTCCAATGCATCTTGAGGTGAAGTCGGACAAGCCGGGTAAATGTCCAAAATGCGGTATGGAATTAATCGAAAAGAAATAGAGTATGCATGGATAGCTAGTTTGCACAGTCGGAACGTAACTCTGAAATATTCAAGGGTATAAGTCATTCATGAAGGTAATCTAAATCATAGTTATAAAACTAGTATAGCCAGAACTTTACATATTCAGCCAAATAATAAAATTGAAATGAAACATCTAAAAAACATTTTGTTTGCAGGAACTATAATCGTCTTTATCTTGACCAGTTGTGATCAAGAAGAGACGGCAACGCTATCAAAACAAAATCAGATGGCCCTAACAGGAATGGAAGAAGCATATGAAAATGCAAGCCTTGCGAATGCTTCCTTAAGAATTGCTGTTCAAGCCGGAATTTCAAATGACATTCACAAATATGATTCAGTATTTCATTATTGCAAAGACAATTTTGAAATAGAACATAATAAGTATGGACAAAATGGTCCACATGATGATCATTTCCATGATGCGCAAGGCATGCATGGAATGAATTCCATGATGAGTAATCATCACCAATGGGCTGATGGTCATCATAAATCGGATCATGATCTGATGGACGGATTGATGAAGGATCATAATTTACTTATTCATTAACACAATCTGCTGTTGTGAATAACTTGACAAAAGAATTAGAATTTCGAAGAGATCAGATTTATCACTACATATAAAATAAATACTTTGAAAATTTGCCAGGACTAAAGTATTGAGAACTTCTGGTCCCTTTTCTTGATAACCATGATCAATAAACTCATCAGCTGGTCCATCAGGAATAAAATGATTGTTATCATTTTGTATGCTTCCATGACCATCTATGGAGTCTATTCAGTAATCAATACACCGGTAGATGCAATACCAGACCTTTCAGAAAATCAGGTGATCATCTTCACAGAATGGATGGGACGTAATCCGCAGATCATTGAGGATCAGATTACGTATCCGCTTACCAGCAATTTGCAGGGAATACCACAGGTCAAAAATATTCGTGGTACCAGTATGTTTGGAATGAGCTTCGTCTTTATCATTTTTCAGGATGATGTTGACATCTATTGGGCACGTGCACGAGTACTCGAGCGTTTAAACTATGCCACGCGTCTCCTCCCTCAGGATGTTACCCCTACCCTGGGCCCTGACGGCACTGGCCTGGGTCATGTTTACTGGTACACACTTGATGCTCCAGGATATGATCTCGGTGAACTTCGTGCGTTACAGGATTGGTATATTCGGTTCGCACTTCAGACAGTAGAGGGTGTAAGTGAAGTCGCCTCTTTCGGGGGCTATCAAAAACAATATCAAATAGCGATTGATCCGCTTAAACTTAGATACTACGACATCAACCTTAATGAAGTAACGCAAGCTATCAAAAACAATAACAATGAAGTCGGAGGGCGAAAATTTGAGTTGTCGGACATCGGCTACATTATAAAGACTACTGGTTACATTAAGAACATTGAAGAGATCGAAAACATTGCTCTTAAAACAGTTAATACATCACCTATCAGAATCAAAGATATAGGCACCGTTCAAATGGGGGGTGAATTACGTCTTGGTATTGTTGATGAAAATGGAGAAGGCGAAAAGGTGGGTGGTATTGTTATCATGCGGTATGGTGAAAATGCTAAAGCTGTAATCGACCGGGTCAAGGAAAAGTTTGAAAGTGTTAGCAAGGGACTTCCCCCTGGAATTCAAATTCACGCAGCCTATGACCGTTCCGATTTAATTGAAGCAACTATCCATACGTTACGCGAGGCGGTCACAGAAGAAATCATCGTGGTCTCTCTAGTACTCTTGATTTTTCTCTTTCATGTGCGTAGCACCCTTATTGTTGTGATTACCATTCCCGTTTCGGTATTGTTTGCATTCACAATGATGAACTGGTTTGGCATCACCTCCAATATTATGTCCTTGTCAGGAGTCGCATTGGCAGTAGGCGACCTGGTGGATGCCGGTATAGTCATGGTGGAGAATGCGATGAAGTCGATTAGTGGAGAGGCCGAAACAACGTAACAATGGAAGAGGAAAGAATAAAAAAGATTGAAAAATCGTCACAGCTCATTGGAAAAGCTGTGGTAAGTTCTATTCTTATTACCCTAATTTCTTTCAGTCCAATTCTTTTTCTGACTGGCCAGGAACACAAATTATTCGCTCCGCTCGTATGGACAAAAACGTTTGCCATGATCGGGTCAGGCTTTGTTGCTATCATGCTGGTCCCCGTATTGATGGTCATCTTATTAAAGGGAAAAATACGTCCCGAAAGCAAGCATCCAATAAGTCGGTTTTTTACTTGGATATACGGACCGATTATACGTTTATGTTTACGATGGAAAAAAGTAACACTTGGGCTGGCACTCGCTCTCGTACTGGGCAGTATTCCTTTAGTAGTAAATCTCGGCACAGAATTCATGCCTCCACTGGACGAGGGGTCATTACTATTTATGCCTGTGACTTTGCCCGACATTTCCAACAATGAAGTGAAGCGTATTCTACAGGTTCAAGATAGGATCATCAAATCAATTCCCGAAGTGGAAAATGTGTTAGGAAAGGCAGGACGTGCCAATACTGCTACAGACAATGCACCCATCAGTATGATTGAAACTATTATCATTCTTAAACCACAACGCGATTGGCGTGAGGGTATTTCAAAAGATGATATCATTCAGGAACTAAACAAAAAACTAGCCATACCAGGGGTAATTAATAGTTGGACACAACCCATCGTGAATAGAATCAACATGCTATCCACTGGTATTCGCACAGATGTTGGAGTAAAAATTTATGGTCAAAGTCTTGATTCCATCAATTTGCTGGCGCATACATTTAAAACAGAACTCGAAGGACTTGATGGGGTGGCTGACTTGTATGTTGAACCCATCGTTGGTGGAAAGTACATTGACATTAAAATAAGAAAAAATGAAATAGGACGATACGGTTTGACGGTGGATGATATTAATATGTTCATCGAAATATCCTTAGGTGGAATGAATGCCTCAACCACAATCGAAGCACGCGAACGCTTTCCTGTCAACGTTCGCTTTGCGCAAGATTTCAGAAATACGTTATACATGGTCAAAAATCTTCAGATTCAATCTCCGGCACTAGGCCCTATTCCGCTTTCGGCTGTTGCAGATGTAAGCATTACGGAGGGACCGCCCATGATTAATTCAGAGAATGCGATGCTGAGAGGTACGTTACTATTTAACATTCGCGGGAGGGACATGGGAAGCACCGTATCAGAAGCCAAGAAAAGACTGGAAGAAGCTGTGAAGCAATTACCCAGCGGATATTACATAGAATGGAGTGGCCAGTATGAAAATCAGGTGCGAGCGCAGAACAAGTTGAAGGTCATCATTCCTATTGTGTTGGTCATCATCCTGATGATCCTCTATTTTACCTTTAAAAACATGCGCGAGGTATTGATTGTACTAACCAGCATACCTGTCGCTTTGGTGGGAGGAGCTTATTCGATGTATTTTTTCCATGTTAATTTTTCTGTGGCCGTGGCTGTTGGGTTTATCGCGTTGTTTGGTGTGGCCATCGAAACAGGCGTACTGATGCTGGTGTACTTGAACAATTCACTGTACTTCAAAATAAAAAAACATGTTGTCGGACAAGTTACCAATGAACATATTGAAGATGCTATTTATGAAGGCGCGGTGCAGCGTCTCCGTCCAAAGCTGATGACCGTGCTCGTAGATATTTTTGGACTGGTGCCAGTGTTGCTGGCTACAGGAGCAGGTAGCGACATCATGAAACCCATTACGATTCCATTCGTATTCGGCCTGGTGACATCAACTTTATTTGTACTGATTGTATTACCTGTACTTTATGCTTATATCAGAGAACGGGAATTGGCAAAAAGGGGAAACTTAACGTATGGACTACTTGGTGATTAAATTATGATGACTTTACTGTCTTCAATCGACTAAAAAAGGGCGTTTTCCCTAACAAAGAGAAATTTTGCAAAGAATTTCCCTTAAAGTATAAATCGCTTTTGGCCCAATTCCGTTACATTTGATTATTAGATGAAACGATTCCGTCCAATACTGTCTGCTACATTTGCCATTATGGTGCTGTTTTCCAGCAGCAGTTTCATGGTTGGCATTCACCTGTGCAAAGGACGGATTCAAAATATAGCTCTCTTTGACAAGGCCGATGTCTGTGAAATGCAGAAGCGAATGCCACCTTGCCATCGTCATGAGTCTAAACCCTGCTGCGAAGACGAAGCAATCATCCATCAAGGTGAAGACTTTCAGGTTTCATTGTCAGATATTTCTATTTCACCCATTTCAGCCCTGGATATCGAACTAGCTCCAATCGTACTTTCAGAAGTAATTCCCTCAATTCTTGTTTCACGGACGCACTTCCATAACTACGATCCGCCTTTTCAAGCGGCAGACCGTATCGTTTCTTTCCAGGTTTTCCTTATTTGATTTTCTTTTTTCATTAGAAGGGTATCTGCCCTTCCTGTAGTCGCTTTCTCTTAGCTATTACATCAATTTCTCTATTCTATTCTTTTTTTTTACGTCATGATTGAAAGTCTAATTTCATTCTCTTTACGCAACCGCTTCCTGGTATTGCTGGTTGCTTCCGGATTGTTCGCCTGGGGAATCTACTCTGTCAAGGTGAATAAAATTGATGCCATACCCGACCTCTCCGAAAATCAGGTGATCGTCTTCACCGAATGGATGGGAAGAAGCCCACAGATCATGGAAGATCAGGTCACCTATCCTCTGGTTACCAACTTGCAAGGTTTACCGCAGGTAAAGTACGTAAGAGGTTCATCCATGTTCGGGATGAGTTTTGTCTATGTCATCTTCAACGACAATACAGATATCTACTGGGCACGTGAACGTGTTCTGGAAAGACTAAACTACGCCACTCGCTTGTTACCAGAAGGAGTTACACCCACGCTTGGGCCAGACGGAACTGGCGTAGGGCACATACTATGGTATACCTTGGAAGCACCAGGAATGGATCTCGGTGAGCAACGTGCCATACAGGATTGGTATGTCAAGTTTGCGCTTCAAAATTCTGCAGGTGTTAGTGAGATCGCTTCCTTCGGAGGATTTCAGAAACAATACCAGGTCACACTCAATCCAAACAAACTAAATTATTACGGACTCTCCACTCAGGAGGTGATCCAATCTGTGCGAGCCAATAACAATGAAGCCGGTGGTCGAAAGTTTGAAATAAATGATGTTGGCTACATCATCAAGACAACGGGCTACTTAAAATCTGTTGAAGAGATTGAGAACATTCCCCTAAAGACAGTGAATACAACACCAATAGCCATTCGCGATGTGGCTACAGTTCAAATGACGGGTGAAACGCGCCTTGGAATCTTTGACTACGATGGCGAGGGTGAAGTGGTGGGGGGCATTGTGGTGATGCGCTACGGTGAAAATGCAGATGAAGTGATTACAGGAGTCAAGACGAAGATGGAAGAAGTTGCCAAGGGATTTCCTCAAGGCGTTAAGTTCAATATTATTTACGATCGAAGCGAACTGATTCAGGAATCTGTATCGTCCATTAAAACAACTCTTATTGAAGAAATGATTGTTGTATCACTGGTGGTGATCATCTTTCTATTTCACTGGAGAAGTGCGGCCAGTATCATCATCCAGATACCTATTACCCTGGCCACTGCTTTTATTCTTTTGAATGCGT
>JANOQK010000501.1:0-8117 GCA_031414855.1 Bacteroidia bacterium
CTCAGATAACAAATATCTTTTCCATCCTAAAAAGCTTCTTCACTACTATTTATTTCATCACCTTATTGGGTACTCTTGTTGTTATGGGAGGCCGAAGATTATTCCCGAAGAACAATAAATAGAAATAAGACGTAAGAAGAGTTATTGTATCAACTACACCAGCAGTCCCATCTTGTGCTGAAAAACGCCAGCAATATTCTGCGCGCGGCTTTTAACCTCATCGGCCTTGACGCCAGCAAATTTTTCGTCCACAGTTTGCTTGAATAATTCCAACCAACGATTGAAGTGAGTAGAATTAATAGCAAGGTGAATGTGCTTTTGGAAGGGATTGCCCTGATAAGACATGTCACCCAATAACATGGAAGACCAGAAGTTATACATGATGGGCAGATGTGCAGGCCAATCGACATGGCTGAAGATAGGTGCCAACAAATCATCTGCGTTTACTTTCTTGTAAAATGAATTCACTAAAACAATAATATCCTCCCTGTCACTAATATCCATTGCGTAAACATTGTTATAAGCAAAGCTGCCACAAAATTCAAACTTTCTGTGGCAGCCTACTCTTTATTTTGAAAATTTCTATTTAGCAGGTGCTGGAGGTAAAAGTACTGCATCAACTACATATACGATGCCATTTGATGCTTGCACTGTTCCTAAAATGTTTGCGCCATTGACCGTATATTTTCCATCCTTAATTCCAATAGTAACATTATCAAGGTTTACCTGATTGATTGTTTGTCCGTCTTTCAAGTTTTCCAATTTGTAAACACCTACCGCTACATGGTATTCCAAAATATTGCGCAAGGCATCTTTACTCTCTGGCTCCAATAAACCTTCTACTGTTCCAGCAGGTAATAAATTAAAAGCTGCGTTGGTTGGTGCAAATACAGTGAACGGTCCGGCATTTGATAAAACATCTACATACTCGGCAGTTTGTAAAGCCGTAACAAGTGTGGTGTGATCAGGTGATCCAACCGCTACGCGCACTACATCTTTTTGCGAATCATCGTCCTTAACAGCAGATTGACCAGCTCCTGCAGGAATTCCTTCTACAGTGGCGGTTGATTCTTGGCTTCCTCCACCGCAGGAAAACAGGAGCATAGATGATGCGACTAAAACTGATAGGTAAATTCTTATTGTTTTCATGGGGTTTAATAGTTAAGGTAGTTTCGGTTATTAACAGGACAAATTTGAAAGTTGCGAATCATCTAGAGAATGACATTTATCAGCTCGGGAATTAATACTCACAATATTCATCTCATTTGAGGAAATAAAATATGATTAGAATCATAATTCACAGGAGAAGGTCAAATAAAGATGTTTTGGTAAGCTACCAGTCAATTATATTTTACTTGCCATATATATGATCATGGTCATAGCAGCACCAAATGAAGCCTCATAGCTTTGGCCTAACTAAAACAATTAACAAGTATGATAATGTTAGATGAAACTTTAGATCGGGCTTCTGCTTCAGTAGCCGACATAGCCTTACGTTTTCCCCATGCCCTTGATATCTTAAACAGGCATCATTTAGACTATTGCTGCAATGGAAAAAAACTGTTCGATGACGTTTGCAAAAGAAACAATCTTGATCCTGAACAAATCTGGCAGGAAGTGCAACATGCCAATGGTGGCTCCTCTGCCGGAAAACCTGATCGTTTCGAATCCTGGAACCTTACCTTACTGATTGACTACATTGTTATGAATCATCATGTATATGTTACCAGCGCGATTCCTGAAATCAAGGGGCTGTTAGATAAGGTGTGCAGTGCACATGGTGAGGACCAACCTTACTTACTTAGTGTGAGAGAAAAGTTTAACAGTTTGTCGGAAGAATTATTATCACACATGCCCAAAGAGGAAGAACTTTTATTTCCTGCCATTAAACGAATTGAACAAAATGGATTGCAAACTAAAGACCTCTCTTCATCTGATAATCTGACTATTCCCATCATGGTAATGGAACACGAGCACGAAGTGGCAGGCGACCTTGTCAAATCCATTCGATCGTTAACGAATAACTTTATGCCACCAGCTTTTGCCTGTCCCACCTTTCTGATCACTTATAAAATGCTACAGGAATTTGACAATGATCTGATGCAACATATTCATCTGGAAAACAACATTTTGTTTCCAAAGGCTCAACTGCTATCTCAACACTAAAGCCTTATGGAACTGAACCAGCACATCTTAAGTGATTTGATCATTTACATGAAGTACGCCCGGTATCTGCCAGAATTAAGGCGTAGAGAAACGTGGCCGGAGATCTGCCTGAGGTATGAGACGATGATGATTGAAAAATATCCTCATATTGAAAAGGATATTCAATACTGGATGCAACTAGTTTATCAAAAGAAAGTATTACCCTCCATGCGCGCGATGCAGTTTGCAGGTGCTGCTATCGCACGAAATAACAGCCGAATCTATAACTGCGCGTATCTGCCTGTAGACGATGTTCGGGCGTTCTCAGAAACATTGTTCTTATTGCTGGGAGGAACTGGCGTTGGCTATTCCGTGCAATTCCATCATGTTGAAAAGTTACTACCCATAAGAAAAGCGGAGAAGACAAGAAAGTTTTTGATTGGCGATAGTCTGGAAGGATGGGCTGATGCAATCAAGGTGTTGATGAAAGGATATTTTGGATTAAGTGAATTTTTGCCAGAGTTTGACTATTCGGATATCCGCCCAAAAGGCGCACGACTGGTAACTGCAGGTGGCAAAGCACCCGGCCCCGAGCCTCTTAAAATATGCGTAGCGCACGTGCAGGCTGTACTAGATAGAAAACAAAATGGAGAAAAACTTTCTCCGATGGAGTGTCATGATATCATGTGTTATCTCGCCAATGCGGTATTGGCCGGTGGAATCAGAAGATCCGCTATGATTTCATTATTCTCAGCAGAAGACGAGGAAATGCTGACCTGCAAATTCGGGAATTGGTGGGAATTGAATGAACAAAGAGGACGAGCAAATAACTCTGTTGTATTGCCAAGAGATACAACGACACGGGATCAGTTTTTTTCCTTGTGGAGTAAGATAGAAATTTCATGCTCCGGTGAGCCAGGCTTCTATTTTACCAATGATCTTGATTGGGGAACTAATCCTTGCTGCGAAATTGCACTGCGGCCTTTCCAATTCTGTAATCTTTGCGAGGTGAATGTCTCCGACATTTCAAGTCAGCAAGATTTGAATGAACGTGCCGAAGCGGCTGCCTTTCTGGGAACCTTACAGGCAGGCTTCACCAACTTTCATTATTTAAGAGAAGTATGGAAGAAAACAACGGAACAAGATGCGTTGATTGGAGTTGGCATGACTGGCATTGCGAGTGCGAAAGTGAGCGAATACGATTTGCACGAAACAGCCGAAGCAGTAAAAGCTATGAATATCAAAACTTCGGATCAAATCAAAATTGAATTTGCCGCACGTACCACAACCATCAAACCATCCGGCACAACCTCACTTGTATTAGGCACATCCTCTGGCATTCACGCGTGGCACAATGATTACTATATTAGAAGAGTTCGCATTGGCAAGAACGAAGCGCTCTTCCAATACCTGTCCATTTATCATCCAGAATTATTGGAAGACGATTTATTAAACAGTAAACAAGCCATCATCTGCATCCCGCAAAAGGCTCCCGAGAAAAGCATTCTGCGAACAGAAGATGTGATGGAAATGCTAAATCGAATAAAACAATTTAATACCGAATGGGTAAGGAATGGATTTAGAAGAGGATGCAACGCCAATAATGTATCAGCAACAGTTTCTATACAAGATGGTGACTGGAAAAAAGTGGGAGAATGGATGTGGCAGAATAAAGCGTCATACAATGGATTAAGTGTTTTGCCGTATGATAACGGTAATTACAAGCAAGCCCCTTTTGAAGATATCACCAAAGAACAATTTGAAACGCTTGAAATAAGTCTAAAAGCCATTGATTTGACTGGAGTGTTCGAGAATGATGATGAAACCGATCACAAAGCTGAAGCCGCCTGTGCTGGCGGGGCCTGTGCGATTGTATAAGGAAATTAAATAGTCTCAATTTTAGCCAATTGACCTGTTATGACTTTAATCATATAATAGGACTTTAGGTTGAGATACCTTCGCCATGAAAGAGGAAGGTATGGAATTCAATTTTATCCAATTCCTAAGGAATTTGACGGAATGTTGGATTCTCATCTCCGGTAATTTTGCCGCGAGCCATCACGGTATCCTATAGGGCCTCAAGAATAACTTCATTTAACATAGACAGCATGCATCAGCCTATTCACACTTTCCACATACCGGTCATGGGTTTGGCGTTCACCATGGACTCTCCTATCAAGGTTGCCCATTTTGGAATATCTTCAGTTATGTCCATTGTAGAAGACAGGCTTGTGGAGATGATGCGCAAGCATTATTATGAGACCAGAAATGAACAATACGTTCCAATCCCCACTCATATAAATGACTATCGCGCCAAACGAATTACAGATTACCTGAACCTGGTAAACAGGATTGTTTCAGATCAATTGGAGAAGCTGAAGTCTTCTGCCTTTAAAGCTGGTCAGGACATCGCTAAATATTTTGAGATGCTGCCCACTGAAAATAAATTAAGAGAACTTTACTTTAACATGATTCAGTCAACTGATGGTTCAGAGAAAGAGTCGCTTCAGAATTATCTGAGAAGTCAGGTTGTACCGGGAAGCATCGATGTGAACATCATGACCAAACTCGATGGCAATAATTCAGGCAACGAAGGTGTTCCGAAAGAAGATGGTACGGATGCTGTGTCTGCTTTGCGCGGATATGCATTGAGTAACTTAACAAATTCGTCCATCATTTTCTCTGCGGGTTTAAATCCAAGATTGTTTAACTACCTCGAAAAGTTCACCACATTTGATGCAACCGCGTGGGGTGAATTCGACAAAAAAGTAGTGATTAAAGTAAGTGACTACCGCTCAGCACTGATTCAAGGAAAATATCTTGCTAAAAAAGGAATCTGGGTAAGTGAGTTTCGGATCGAATCTGGATTGAACTGCGGAGGCCATGCGTTTGCCACCGATGGTTATCTGATGGGCCCAATATTGGAAGAGTTCAAAAATAAACGCGAAGAATTGCAAACAGCACTCCATTCCATTTATCATCCCGCTGTCAGCGCGAAAGGTAAACCCACTTTCGATTCGCCTCATCCTATTAAGATTACTGCGCAGGGAGGAATAGGTACTGCCGAAGAAAATGAACTTCTACTGAAACACTACGGTATCGATAGTACAGGTTGGGGTACACCTTTTTTACTTTGTCCGGAAGCCACTACAGTTGATGATCAAACATTAGACTTACTGAGCAAAGCCGGCAAAACGGATATTACATTAAGCAACAATTCTCCCTTAGGTGTGCGGTTCCATTATTTAAAAGGAACTTCATCCGATCAAGAAAAACAAAATAGGATTGATGCCGGCAAGCCAGGCAGCCCCTGCACTGAAAAACATCTTGCTTTTAATACCGAGTTTACCACCGAGCCTATCTGCACCGCTTCAGCAAAATATCAGAAGTTGAAAACCGAACAATTAAAATCATTGAACCTGCCGCAAGTAGAATACACAAATTTATTGTATGACATTCATGCGAAGGAATGTCTGTGTGTAGGTCTCAGCAATTCCGCAAGCATTGAATACAAACAACCCTTTCTAAAGCATTTGAACAGCGTTACCATCTGCCCCGGTCCTAACATCACCTATTTCACAAAAATAGTTTCGCTTCACGAAATGACCGATCACATCTACGGTAGAGGAAATGTTATTGAAGATGACAACCGTCCTCACATGTTTATAAATGAATTGCAATTGTACGTGGATTATTTAGCTGAACAAATTGACAATGCCGGACATGATGAAAAGCGGATTCAATATTGTCAGAAGTTTGCGGAGAATATGTTAGCTGGGATCAATTATTATAGATCATTAGAAATTACATCCGAGAATGAATCATTCTTGATGGCGCTACAAATCGCAGAGAATCAACTTACAGTGGTAATCGCCTTGCTACCAAAGAAAATAACCGCTGCCGCTCAAGCCACCCTTGCCCGATAATTGGCGCGAATCACTATGGCGACAAGTGTGATAAAGTATAGCAGTATTCCTATTCCCGTAAGGATACCGCTTATCATACGACCTTCTATACTGCCATAAGCATCGCAACCTACCCGGAACAAGAGAGAACCATGCACCAAAAACAGCCAACCGTATAGTATGGGATGATAAGGCTTGAGCGAAATTCCAAGCACACCTGGCAAAATAATTGGTCCGTGCGCAAAAATCATGGAGAAAGCATAGCCAATAAAAAAGGAATGAACCAAAATGTCATAGGAAAACACGGAATCATGCAATGTGATCATTAACATTCCTTCAATGAATAACCAGACATTTGCTAATAATAGAGCTGTGGATGAGAATCTTGTCAGGCCTTCCTTCCTTAATCCGATACTGATTACATCATGCTTTAGCATCCATATTGAAATACACACAAGAGCGAAACCGGATAAATATTTCCCAATTCCATGAAACGGAATAATAATTCCAACCAGAAACAAGAAAAGAAAACCAATCAGGAAGCCCTTATTAATTTTTGAAACAGGCAAAAACTTAGATAACTCCAAACGTTCTCCTGTGATCGTTAACAATAAAAATCCCATCCACCAGGGAAAAGCCAAAGGATAAAATTGCTTTTGAAGCAACATGGCATTTCCAATCACTAAACAGCACGCACCCACTACCATCAAGGCAACTGAAAGATCGCGCGGATACGTATACCAGTAAAAGGCTTGAGTTGAAAATAACCCAATACTTCCAATCAATAGAAAGACCAGACCTGTTTGAAAATATCCCGGTATGGTCATAACAAGACTTAGGGCACTTATCAAGGGGATGATCAACAACAGATTTCGCTTCAGTGGAATTACCTTTTCCAGGGCAATGAGCGTTGCTAAGAAGCCTCCCACCATAATTGCCCCATGATGAACTGCCAGCGAGCCAACAGGAAGATTCCAACCGATCCGAATGAGACCTGCCCATAAACCTGCCAGCAGATTAACCACAGCAAGCATCATAAACGGAATCCGTAAGTAAACCATACTCTTTTTACAAATAAAGAAAGGATTTTATATGTCCTTCTTAACAAATTTCCTCATGGCCAATAATAATGGGGCAAGAGTCCACACAACCAGAAAAAAGATCGAATACACAACGCCCAGGCTGCTGCCAAAGAAATTCTTATAAAATGCTCCGGTGTAACCCATTAGTGCAGACAAATCGAGTTTCAACAAAATGATGATCCGCGCCAGATCAATAGGATTTAGAGAAACCAATGTCAAAGTAATTTTATCTAAAGGGTAATCGCTAAAACTGTAGATGATGTACAGGATAAATCCATCATAAATCAAGGTGAAATAAAACCAAAACAGAAGTGCAATACCAATCGCTTTCGCTTTATCACGGGTTGAAACAGATGCAGCGAAAGCCAACGCAACAAAAACAAACGTTAATAAAAGTCCTGCCATAATGAGGTAAACAGAACTCTCACTAAAATTTAATAGCAGCATGGGTATAGCAACGCCAATTAAATAGGCCGCTGATAAGGCAACCGAAATGGAAATGTATTCTGCAAAGTAAATTGTTTTGCGACTTATCGGCTGGGCGAGAAGAAGCTCAATAAACTCATACGAATTATAAAAATGAATGGTGGTGAAAATGATACTGACCAGGGGTACCACTAAAAGAATAATATTCAATAAACTCAAAGTTGCCTTTCCGGGATCACTGTCCAGGCTGAACATGCTAAAGGTAACAATCAGCAGAAAAAGTGTGTAAAGCATGACGAACCGATTGCGCAGAATGTCATAGATCACATATTTAGCAATCTTTGTCATGCTACTTCGCTCTTAGTTTTGAATATGTCGTTTCGTTCACAAGGTTCTTAGTTTTAAAAATTCCTTTTGCATCAGTTGAATAGCTATGTAGCACTTTGTACTCTTTCCATTTCATTAAGGTTTCTTTTCATAATAGTGGCAATGGCTTTGCCCAACTTTAACTCCCCTGTTTCCTCTTTCAATAAGTCGATGGTGTCATTAAACAATATTT
>JANOQK010000502.1:0-2510 GCA_031414855.1 Bacteroidia bacterium
TCCACGCCAGTGGGTGGTGCACTCCACACCATCGTCACTGCCTTCCACGCCAGCGAGTGGTGGGCTCCTTACCATCGTCACTGCCCTCCTCACCAACGGGTGGTGCGCTCCTCACCATCATCACTACGTTCCACGGGAGCGGGTGGTATGTAATTCATTTTTTGGCTTGAAGAGTTGGAACAGATCAAAATGATCATCGAGAACCTTGAATTATTCGCCAATTTAGCTGGTCTCGAATCAGCTGGTACTTGCGGACACAATTTCATTACCAAATTGCAGGCATTGCAAGCTATTTCTGAAGCGCCTTACTATCGTAGCGTTTCACTCCATTCAAACCACCAACCCAAATACTTCCATCATTAGCTTCTAAAATCCCGAAAAGCATTCCTCCCAGTGACCTTGTTTCGGTTACAGCCGGCCTGAGTAATGGACTATTAGACAAGAAATTTGCATCATAGCGGGACAGTGCCCAACCCTTTGAAGTTTCCGAACTAGTCCAAATGTTATCGTTCTTATCTTGGTAGATAAACCCAACAAAATTCGTGGTTAAATTGGTAAATGTAATCCCGTCATAGCGCCAAAGACCATTATTCCCAGCGAGCCAAATGTTGCCTTTCTTATCTTCGATTATCTCCCTCACATTCGTAAAGGGCATGCTGTTGTGAGTGAAAACTTTAAATGGTTTTCCCAGACCTTCAGGTAAGCGGGTATCACAAACAAAGGTATTCCCTCTTGTACTAAACCAAAACTTGCCAGTTTTGTCTTCAATGATAGAAGTAACTTCAAAAGCGGGTCTGTCAGTAAACGTTTTCCCTGTGCGATCTTCACTCATCGCATCTCCATCAATAATATAATTCCGAAAGGAATCTCCATCATAACAACTGGCTCCTCCAAAAACACCGAACCAGATGTTGCCTTTTTTATCTTCATAAATACTGCCAACATCGTTATTAAGAAGTCCATCGTTGATTGTGAAATTCCGAAAGGATTTTCCATCGTAATAATAAACACCTGCACCAATAGAGCCGAACCACAAGTTGCCTTTTCTATCCTCTAAAACAGAAAAAAACCGAGCCGAACTCACTTTACTTGTAATGTTGGTAAAAGATTTTCCATCGTATCGGAAAACACCCTCCCATGAAGCCATCCAAATGTTGCCCTTTCTATCTTGCTTGATTGTCCTGGTTATACTGCTGGGTCCAAGTGGAAAAGCAATGCCGTTGGCTTCAAACTTGATACTTTCATTAGGAAGGTCAGATTTGTTTTGTGCTTTACCCAAAGCACAAAAACCAAACATCAGGATGATAGCATAACCGGTTCTGTATCTCATAAGTTTTATTACTTATAATCAAGAACAGTTAGAAATACTCGTTCTCAAAACTAAGGTAATTCAATTTTTGGTTTGAATGGTTCTTTCTTTAAACCGTCATCGCCAGCTTGCGCTTAGCTGCTTCGGGCGCCTATGCTAAAGCTTCAGCGCCAGCGTGCAAAGGCTGACGAAGAATGAAGCGTTGCATGCATAGCGGGATGACCTAGCGATCCACAACTTCTAAGCTCTTGCCTTCGCGATTCGGGAGGTTATTTCCTTTTGCTTTTTGGTTTAGGCTCCGGTAATTCCTTTAGTGAAATTCTAATCAACTTGCTGAGCCATTCGCTATCTTCAATTTTGTCACCTATCAAAAAACTTGGTTTTGCTCCCGGATAAGGTGGTGATTCCACCACTTTACCTATAAACTCCCTTCCGGCTTTTGTAGGCTTTATGAAAAGCTTGTTATCGCAAATGAGGCCAAACATTTTTCCATCTGAATAAATGCCGTATTCCCCGAACATTTTTTTTGCAGTAATTTCTCCAGCACGCTTAATTTGGTCAGTAATAAAGTCAACAAATTTCTGGTCGGAAGCCATATCTCTACTTGCTTATTAAGTATGCTTGCAAAATTAAGAAAATAACAATCTTTAATTATTTACACGTCTTTATTTTTCGTTCTTCCGCGTTCTACAACGTTGTGTTTCTGTAATGGTGCGCCATCCGAAGCTGCGTTTACGAAACCAAACTTGATGACGAAGATAACACTTTCAACTTACACTTCACCCCGCCATTGCAGATGACGCTTGCACCAGTTGGGGGGTTCGTTGATTTTATCTTTCAGGTTAATTTTAAAAGTAACATTTTTCTTTCTTACCCAAAGTCAATGAGTTTAAAACATCATTGCAACACCTTTGTAGTATTAATTCACAAGCAAAAACAATTTAAAAACATGAACACTAAATTGGTTGGCATTTTAATCCCACCTCCATAAAATTTATTTCCAGTAAAAAAGGTTGTGAAACTGAAAAAATAGTTGAATTAATTTGACGACAAAGAATATACACATAGTAAAATAAAATTTAAATAAAATGAAACAAAATATGAAAATCGGAATCATACTGAGTATGATATTCCTAAGCAGAAGCACTTTCGCTCAAACGAATGAAATGGTATCAGAAAAAATCAAAACTGATAAAGTAAC
>JANOQK010000503.1:0-3829 GCA_031414855.1 Bacteroidia bacterium
AAAGTTTTTGGCCGCGCTCACTTAAAAATTTTCCGGCAGGTGTTTTCGCTTCGAAGCCTGCGAACAGTATCTCGCCACTGAGGTCCTGATTTTTTTGCAGTTGGTCCATCTCTTCTTGGTCGGGAAGAGCCGAGTGATTGCTTTGTGAGGCCGCCATATCCAGACCCCAGCCTTTTAAGGTGTTAGTAAAGGATGTGATAACTTCATTAATAACTCAAAGTTAAAATACCTGTGAACTTCTAAGGGATGCAAATAGGCATCATCACAAAAAAAGCCGCTCTTGCGAGCGGCCTTTCAAGCCAATTAATTAAATAATCAGTGCTAGTACCTATTTTTTAGTATAGGTATCAGTACAATTTCTATAAGCAGCACCATTAAATACTACATATTTAACAGTATAAATAGGATGCACTGGGTCTGTCTTATTCACAGTAATTGTGGGACCAGATATCATCGTTATACCATTCAACGTAAACGCGCCATCAATCTCATCAGGATCGATCACTGCTTTAAAGTTGGATAATACACCAGCAGTATTTTTAAATGTAATCAGGTAATTTGGCTGAACATAATAACCTGTAGGAACATTAATACCTATTGGTGATTCTGGAGCAAAAACAGCATCTTCATCAGTAAAAGATCCTCCTGCTGGAGCTCCAGTGCCAGCTTGATTATTAATACGGATAAAGTCCCACCTATAAGCACCAGCAATAGGATTACCAATCACGTGGTAATAGTTAACCCCATAGTTAGCACTGGTTTGCAGATCAGCATCATTAGTGGCCGAAACGGGAAGCATGTAATTCTTGGTTGGGTCGAATAATGAAGGGTAAAATATCACCGCAAATTCTGCAAATTGCTTGCCAGCTGGTATTGCCGCTGATGTAGGTCCTAGAAAATCCCATAGCGCATCGGGCATCATCTCATACTTTATCGAATCTTTATAAAAATAGTCGTCTAAAGCATCAGCAGGGGTTGTCAATGTAACATTGACATCACGATTATTAACACCTTGTATGGATACTGCAAATTTAGCTGTATCCCTCAAGTGATCTGCCGGATAGGTCAAGGCCTGCCCTCCGAAATACCTCAGACCCGAATTAACAGTATTGCCACCGCTCGGATTGTTTGTCATCATGATAAAAGGCGCTGACGCTCCTGGTGGGGTATTCATTGGGTCCCCATCTAAACAGGAACTAAGCATATACCCACCAAATAGAAAGAACAAAAGTTTTATTGTTAGTTTCATAATGTTTCAATGTTTATTTAGCCCAGAAAATAAGGGAAGTAAAAGGACTTATGCCACTTGGCATATTCTGAGAGTTATATTGTTGCTCAGAAGTTGGGTAAAGTATCCTGGAAGGCAATCTATCCGGGCGGCTGCTTTGCGATGCGCTGGATGCAAAAGTAGTTTTAGGCGCTGCTCCCGTTACTGCAGGGTAGCCTGTACGGCAATATTCATTCCAACCCTCATTGCAATTAACCATATTAAGAGCAAGATACTTTTGGGTGATAATGGCCTCTATCTTTTGATCAGTTGTTACCGCCAGTGAGAAATTTACCAGACGACTGCCTACGTTGGCAGTCAAATAAGAAGCCGCATCGGCAACAGGGTTTCCGGATAATGTTCCGTCAGGCAATTGGTAGGTATAATTGAAAGAAGCAGCAATGCCACTATTAAAATGAGCATCAGCGGTACCGCTTACACCTGCTATTCCTACCACCACCGCTTCAGCCTGCAAGAAATAGCTTTCTGCTGCAGTCAGCAATGGCATACCTGCATCAGCACCTTTTAATGCACCAGTTGAATTTCCAGCCCCAGCTGTTTTGTCAGCGCCAGGATACCAGAAACTACCCCCTGGGCTTTTGGCGACCCCAACATTTTCATTTCCCAATTGGTTAGTACCAGTAGTAGGAAATTGATAATACATAGCGGCTCCTCTTCCCGGATCATTCAATTTGTTGCCATCATAAAAGGTCATAACGTAAGTAGAAGGAATCCAGGCTTTGTTACCGGCCACTCCCGTATAATTGAAAGCCCAAGTGTTCCATTTAGGGTTTTGCCTGTTATTGTCCTTCAGATAGCCAGGGTTTATCATGGCATTCGATGTGAGGAAACCTGCAGGATCGAAGCTTGTATTAGAAAAGGTAACTTTTCCTTTTGCTCTCACCATCAGTCTCAATTTGATGGTGTTCGCCAGTTAAAGCCAGCTAGCCATGTTCCCCTTAAAAACAATATCATAGTTATCAATCTTGTTCTTGACCGCCAAACCATTTCCCTTATTGATATCGCTGATTGCCTCATCCAACAAACCAGCTAAGCTCAGGTAAATGGCATCTGCCTTATCATAAGTAGGATTAAGCTGATCCGCGCCTTTTAACGCTTCGGAATAAGGAACATCATTGTAGGCATCCACAAGCAACTGAAAGCCATATGCCTTCATGATTTTGGCAACAGCACCAAAATAAATGTTTACGTCATCTCCTGCTGCTTTCTCAATAAGGTATTCATAGTCTTCTATGTTATCATAACTGACAGGCCAAAGGTTGGCATAGTTATTTGGCGTATAAGCATAGGAAACATTCTCGTTGAATCCTCCGAAACCACCCGCATTGGAACCATATCCTCCTATTTGCATACCATAGGTATTGTATGCATTCAAAACTAAAGAGGTTGCCGCAAGGGCTTGTGGCAGAATCAATTCAGGGTTAACAGAGGTGGGTCTGTTTGTATTTGTATTTATATCCAGAAGATCGCTGCAGGAGGAGATAATAACTGCAAGAGTCATGAGGATAAGTGTCGATATTTTTTTCATTTTCTTCATTTTTAATGTTCAATATTTATATCTATAAATGATTAGAACTTAAATGCCAACGTGCCACCATAATTGCGTGTTGGTGGAGTTTGGCCGATATCATTTAAGCCACCCCCATTGTTATTGGCACCGCCTGAACTATACTCGGGATCGGTATAATAGTTGTCCTTTGCCATCCATAAAAATAAATTCCGGCCTTGCACACTCAAGTTGATACCCTTAATCACGTTACCCATCTTATCCAACAATGCTTTTGGCACATCGTAAGAAAGGGATATTTCCCTTAACTTCATGAAGTTACCAGAAGTAACATAATTAGAGGAGGTATTCCTGTTGATTCCATCTGACCAAAATCCGTTATTACCATTTCCATTGGCAATGGCAACGCTTTTATTCTCGACATAGCTATTTTCACCAGTCTTAATCACCGAATTAGGGAATACAAAGGCGGAACGATCATAAAGAGCTGTTCTGTAACTGGTTCCAGACCAATCCATATTTGGGCCCATACCATTGAAAACGCTATATCCACCTCTATATTCAAATAAAACAGAGAAACGGAGATTCTTATAAGTGACAACAGCATTTGGTGAAATGCGATGCTTAGGTGTCGCATTTCCCAAGATCATTATTTGGCTTGTGGCCGATGGAAGTCCTGTAATAGCATCAACAATAACCTTTCCTTCAGGATTACGCACATAATCCAATCCCTTTATCACAGGAAATGATTGGCCAGCAGCAGCAACAGAACTGGCATTCCCTGAGCCTGCCAAGGTTACTTCTTTTAAAGTTTCTGTTATAGAATTTACCATGTTATCCAAATAGGTATAATTGCCACCTACAGTGATTGACCAATTATCTGTTCGGAAAACATTGGCCTGTAACGTAAGTTCAACACCCTTGCTTTGGGTCTCTCCTATATTGGTCAATAAGGAATTAAAACCTGTGCTGTTTGAAAGGGCTGTGGTGATAGTTTGATTATTTGTTCTGGAATTGAAATAAGTTACATTGGT
>JANOQK010000504.1:0-13216 GCA_031414855.1 Bacteroidia bacterium
ATGATGATTAATAAGCAGGCCTTCGATACAACTGCCTATAACAGATTACTCGGAGTGGATTACAATCTCGCATCTAAAGATAACCGATGGACAGGAAAGTTTTTTTATCACCGCAGTTTTGACAATGGAAAAAAAGACAGCACCTACTCTACAACAGCTTCATTAAACTATGCCGTGCCCAATTATGAATGGTCATTGCTCTATCAAGACATCGGGGCAAACTTCAATCCTGAGGTTGGGTTTGTCAGGCGAAAGCGATACAAGCGTTTTGCACCGCAAGGATTTTATAATTTCTACCCAAAATCAAAAATCATTAACAGTCATGGCCCCGGCTTTGATATTGATTATCAGTGGAACGATCTCTATAATACAACCGACTGGGATGCCAATTTGTGGTATCGATCCAAATTTCAAAACACCGCCACTTTTTATACCCGAATTAGAAGGGATTATGTTTACTTATTTGCTCCATTCGATCCCAGTGGTTCGGGTGGTTTGGAACTTCCAGCGGGTACAGGATATTATTGGAACTCCGTTATTATTGGTTATGACTCAGATGCTCGTAAAAAACTCTTTTTCGATTTTCAATCACGGCTTGGAGAATACTATAACGGCTATCGCCAGAATATAGAAGGAACCCTGAGTTATCGTATTCAACCTTATGCCGTTCTTTCGATGGATGTGAGCTACAATCGCATCAGACTGCCAGAGCCATACAATAGTTCAGACTTGGTGTTGCTTGGACCAAAGTTTGATTTTACGTTTTCCAGAAAAGTATTTTGGACAACCTATGTACAATACAACAATCAGATCAACAATGTCAACATTAACTCCCGGTTGCAATGGCGGTTCAGACCAGTTTCAGATTTGTTCTTGGTCTATACCGATAATTACTATGCAGAATCCTTCGAAAACGGAGATATCTTTTATGTTGGGGCACCAAAATTCAGATCTATTGTCCTAAAATTCACGTATTGGCTTAATCTTTGATAAATGGTTTATCCTGTAAATCAGTAGATTATAAATACTATTTTACATGTTTAAACATATATATCAAAAACTTTGTTATTTTCGTAATCTCAAAAACAATCAAAACAAACTATGAAAAAAATTATCGCAGTATTATGTCTTGTTGTCATCGCAGGAGTAGCATCGGCACAAACAAAATGGAACATTGACAAAGGGCACACCAACATCCAATTCAACGTTACACACAATGTGGTTGCCGAAGTAAATGGAGGCTTTAAAGAATTTGATGGTTCTATTGTAAGTAAGTCTGATGATTTTAACGGAGCCGAAGTTGAATTTACTATCCAAACGGCCTCGATTAATACAGGTATCGAGAACAGAGATAAGCATTTGAAATCAGATGATTTCTTTAATGCTGAGGCATTTCCTGTCATAAAATTTAATGGCACTCTAGTAAAGGAAGCGGGCAAATATCAATTGAAAGGCGATTTTACTATGCGTGATGTAACCAAACCAGTAGCATTTGATGTTACCTACGGTGGATCAATTGATACAGGCCGTGGAGTAAAGGCAGGTTTTAAGTTAAATGGCAAAATCAATCGTCTGGATTATGGATTGAAGTGGAGCAATAAACTGGCTTCTGGAGAACTAGTAGTTGCAGATGTGGTAGAAATTGTATGTAAAATTGAATTGAATAAGGACATTCCTAAATAACAATTTCTTTAGGAAAGCGATCACAATTGTTATATTGTGATCGCTTTTCTATTTGTATGAAAATCGAAGAAGAAATTAGACAGAACGCGTTTCGCAATCCTCACCAAAAGGCAAGTATAAATCTGCTTTTCACTTACCATTGGTTGATAAACAGACACAAGGACTTTTTTAAGCCTTATGGAATCACCAATCAACAGTATAATATGCTCCGCATTTTGCGGGGTCAACATCCTAAAAGCATTTCAGGTGCTGACATAAAGGCACGCATGTTGGATAAAAATTCTGACGTATCGCGCTTACTGGATCGCCTACTTACAAAAAAATTGATCGCAAAAAGTCAATCCACTTCCGACAAACGCGCTGCCGATGTACTGATCGCAGATAAAGGGTTAGAATTGCTTAAGGAGATAGACATTCATGTCGATTCATTAGACAATAAACTTGGTGCCCTCACAACTGAAGAGGCCACTCAGCTAAGTGCATTGTTAGACAAGAGTCGCGAATAACACCTTGAACTATATTTTTCCTAACTCGTCCTTTACAAAACTCATCAGTTCCTTAATATAGCCTCTGCTAAAGTCGAATTTTATTCCGGCTGCTTTATAGATTTCTGGAATATTGCGCATATAACCTAGCTTCAAGGCATTCATGTAACCGTCCAGTCCCTTTTGTTTATCCTGTTTAAAGTTTCGCCAGACAGCTATCGCACCAAGTTGAGCCATTCCATACTCGATGTAATAAAACGGAACTTCATATAAGTGCAACTGCTTTTGCCACATATAATCTTTCGCCTCTTGCAAGCTCAACCAATCGGTACTAGTATCCGCAAACCGATCAAAGGTTTTATTCCAATTTGATTTGCGATCTTCCAAAGAATGATTCGGATTTTCGTACACCCAATGTTGGAATTTATCGATAGTAGCCACCCACGGAAGAGTTTCAATAATATCTTCTAGTTGATCGCGCTTAGCACGTTTTAATTCAGATTCATTTGGAAAGAAAATTTGCCATTGATCCATGGAAATCAATTCCATTGACATGGATGCGAGCTCTGCCACTTCCATTGGAGGGGACTTAAAGTCGTTTAACTCCAAATCCTTTGTCAGAAAATTATGAACAGCATGGCCCCCTTCATGCATGATGGTGGTCATATCACGCATCGTGGAGGTGGCATTCATAAAAATAAAGGGCACTCCTATTTCTGCAAGAGGATAATTATAACCACCTGGTGCCTTGCCTTTGCGAGATTCAAGATCGAGATGGCCCATCTCTTTCATAACAGACAGGCAACGGCCGAGGTAAGGATCCAGTTTCTCAAAACAATCAATCGATTTTTCAGTCAGATCTTTTCCATCTGCAAAAGCCTTTAAAGCATCGCGGCCTTCTGCATCAACTGCTTTATCCCAAGGACGCAGTTGAGCTACTTTCAATTTTTCTTTTCGCTGTTTTGATAACTCATTCAGCATAGGAACTACTTCCGATTCAATCGCTTCGTGAAACTTAAAGCAATCAGCTGGCGTGTAATCAAACCGCCCATACGATTTGAACATGTAGTCTCTAAAATTAGAAAAACCTGCGTTAGTTGAAACCGTGTGTCGGAGGTTAATGAGTTTAGTATAAAGATCATCTAATACCACTTTATCATGGAGTCTCCTCGTATTAATTTTTCTATAAACATCTTCCCGCTTCGCACGATCGGTGTCTTGCAAGATCACGGCTGCTTGTTGAAGGGTAAGTTCTTGTCCATTTAACTCAATCGTCATCGCTCCTGAAATCTGGGCATACTTCTGAGTTTCAGTACTAATCTCTGTATACAAGGGCACGTTCTCTTCCCGGAAAAGTTCAATGTCTTTTTTCAGGTTGCGCACCATCATATCGTAACCTGGTTCTTTAGCTAATTCGGAAAGAAAAGGAGATGCGATCGCCTTTTTATTTAATTGATCAGAAACAGGTGCAATCTGTGGCTGAATATTCTGCACAAAATCCTGATAGGCATTTCTGTACTCTTCATTCTCTGTAAAACATGTCATGCGGATATACCGCCAGCCCATATCTTCCGATAAAACCGATTCCAGTTCACTGCGGTCGTGAAGCCATTTTTTTAGCTGAACTGATGTATTGATATCTCGAGTGAGAAGATCATCAAAAAGGGGCTTCAACACGTCCCAGGTGGTAAGTTTAAAATCTTCGGATAGGAACTTGCGGGTGGGGCGTTTAGGGATATCTAGTGTACTACTCATTCAATTATATTTTCGTTTTTGGTAAATCCAAAGTTGATTAAAAAAAATTAACTTTAACAAGTCTTCCTATAAAAGGAGTAGTCATTTGTTGGTTGTGATGAGTAAAATAAACCTATGGACTCACCCATTTATCTTTTAACCCAAATAGGCTTCGGATTAGTTACAGTCATTTTCTTCTACCTGCTTTTTATGGAACTTAAGAAGGGGTTGACGAAAAGCTCAATTGAGGGAAATCGCCAGAAGAAAATTTTTAGCAAAACCATCCTTGGATTAGTCGCCTGGACTTTCTTTGTCAGCATCTGGTCAATTAGCGGCATCATGGGAGATTTTAATCTGTTCCCGTTTAATGTGATGCCTGTTATCATCATTCCACTTATCACCATTTTGGTCATCACATTTTCCAAAACCCTTGCGGAAATATTGATTCATATACCCCAGCAACATCTAATTAGCCTACAAAGTTTTCGGATATTTGTTGAAATACTGCTGTGGGCCTTATTCATTACCAACATTGCACCCATCCAAATGACATTTGAAGGTCGCAACTTTGACATACTATCAGGAATAACGGCTTTGGTGGTTGCCTATATGGTTGCTAAAAATTCTATTCCCAAAACAGTTATTTTGATCTGGAATATCGCTTGCTTTGGATTATTGATCAATATTGTAGGTGTTGCTCTTTTATCGATGCCAACTCCTTTTCGGTTGTTTATGAATGAGCCCGTCAACACAATCGTAACTCAATTTCCGGTTTCGCTGCTTCCTGGGCTACTGGTTCCGCTGGCCTATGGGTTGCATTTCTTTTCTCTGCGGCAACTGGCACTGAAAAAATAAATCAATTCGCCTCATCCGTTTATCACCATTTGTAATTGTTCAATCAGGAATTATCTCTAATTTTCTTGAAAATACAATTGCATGAAAAATCTATTATCCTTTTCATTTTTGTTGATCATCGTCAGTTGTTCACCAAAAGAGACTACCTATGGAACGATAGAACAACTTGATCCCGCTTTCGCAGAAATCATGTCGAGTGATGCTAAAGTAGAACTGCTAGGCCAGGGTTTTGACTGGAGCGAAGGACCACTTTGGATAGAAAGCGAAAAGATGTTGGTGTTTACGGATGTCCCGAAAAACATCATACACAAATGGACAGAAGAAAAAGGAGTTGAGGTCTACTTAACTCCATCCGGCCTTACGGGTAATGGTCCTGAAAGCAAAGAACCTGGGGCAAATGGTTTAACAATCGATGAAAATGGTCAACTATTGCTTTGTCAGCATGGAGATCGAAAAGTTGCCAGAATGAATTCTTCGCTGAACGAGCCCAAGCCAGATTTTACGACTATTGCCGATAACTACAAAGGCAAGCGATTAAACAGTCCCAATGACCTTGTATTCTACAACAACGACATATATTTCACTGACCCTCCTTATGGACTTGCCGCTGATTCATTGAAGGAACTTCCTCATCAGGGAGTGTACAAGGTTCCTGCAGAAGGTGAGTTAGTTTTATTAGTGGATACACTTACCCGCCCAAACGGCATTGCTTTTTCTCCAGATCATAAAAAAATGTATATCGCCAATTCTGATCCTGAAAAAGTAAGATGGTATGAATATGAGATGAGCGATTCCGGAACTGTTATCAGTGGAAAAGTTTTTTATGATGCTCAACTCGAATCAAAGTTGGATAAAGGAATGCCCGATGGGTTAAAGGTAGATAGCAAAGGAAATATTTTCGCATCAGGTCCGGGCGGTATCTGGATTTTCAATCCGGCAGGAATGGTGCTAGGTAAAATAAAATTGCCTGACCCAACTGCTAATTGTGCTCTTACAAGTGATGATAAAACTCTATACATCACTTCTGATATGAATCTTTTGCGCGTGAAGTTGAAGGAGTAAATGTGGGCAGTATAAATTCGAATCTAACCGCTTCGGGCACCGGACTAACCCGCAAATTAGGTTTGATGGGTCTTGCCGCTACAGGAATTTGCTCCATGATTGGTGCTTCCATCAATGTGGTACCTTTCATGATTCATCGGAATGTGCCTGGCATTGGACCATACGTTCTTCCGGCATTCATGTTTGCGGCAATCCCTGCTGTGCTAGCAGCCTTCGCTTACATTATTCTAGCTTCAGCAATGCCAAGGGCTGGAGGAAGTTATATTTATGCAAGCCGGGGGCTTAGTCCATATTTTGGATTTGCTGCTAGCTTTTCTCAGTGGTTTGGTCTTTCCATTGTCATTGGAGCTGTTTCTTATATCGTTGTTCCTTTCTTGCGAGACGTAGCTCTCGCATTGGAATGGTTCAGACTATCAGATCTTCTAAACACCGGAAGTGTTAGACTTATCGTTTCCTTGCTCTTTCTCTGGACATTTGTTTTGATCAACATCCGTGGCATTCAGCTGTATGAACGTACACTCGTGCCACTTATGTTCATGATGTTTGGACTTGGCGGAATTGTAATCGTAGTGGGTTTTCTTTTTGATCATCAGGATTTCGCTTCGGCCTTATATGCAAAAGAGGGAATTAGTTTTACTGAGCCCGCACCAGTAGAATTTAATCTGAGTATTTTCCTTTCTGCCTCAGCATTACTTTTCTCCAGTTTCATCGGGTTTGATTCCATTGCCCAAGCGGGAGGTGAAGCCAGAAATCCTTCGCGCTCTTTGCCATTGGCTATTCTAATTGCTGTGGTCACAGTTGGACTCTTCTATATGCTCTTCACCCTAGCAGTTTATCACGCCATTCCCTGGAGTTTTGTTGCTCAAGAAGCGATATCCAAAGACATAACTGCGCCAGGCATGCTTAGTTATCTGCTCTCTCCAGGTTGGGCTATAGCCATTGTGGCTGGTGCGGCCGTGTCACTAATTAATGACCTTCCTGCTATGCTTCTTTCTGTATCCCGCCTTATGTTTGCATGGGCAGAAGATGGGATATTTCCTAAACGCGTTGCAAAGGTTCATCCTAGACTTCACACACCACACATTGCTCTCTTGCTGAGCGGTAGCATGGCCACAATTGGAGTATTGGGTTGTCATTTTGCTGGAGATTTCTTTTTGGGTGTAGATATTATGGTGACCTCCATGCTTGTGAACTTCCTTTTGATGTGCATAACGGTGATCACACTTCCTAAACGAAATCCAGTAATCGCTTCCGATATTAAGGTATTGACTTCGCGACCAACTCAACTTGCTTTGGGTTGGTCCGGTGTATTTTTATTGTCAGGTTTTCTGATCATACATATTTGGAAAGACATAACAGCACAAGTTGATCAATGGTATTTTCACTCCACTGCCATTTGGTTTATTGTCATGGGTATGGCTACACTCATCTTCTTCATAAAGTTCAACAACTTAAAAAAATCGGGTGTCAATGTTCATGATATATTCTCCAAACTTCCTCCTGAATAAAAATTAGATCAATTGAACAGCAGAGATTATGAGAAAAGTAGAATATATTGATTTAGCGTCAGACTTAAGAATTTCAAGAGTCCTGACAGGTCTATGGCAAATTGCAGACATGGAACGCAATGGAAACAAAATTGATTTGCAGGAAGCTGCAAAATCAATGTCACCATACACAGAGGCTGGATTTACCACATTCGACATGGCCGATCATTATGGGTCGGCAGAAGAAATAGCAGGTATTTTTCAAAAAAGCAAAAGCGAAGGTTCCGTTCAATTATTAACCAAATGGGTACCAAAACCAGGCAAGTACTCAAAAGATGATGTTCGCATTGCTATTGAGCGATCTTTGAAAAGATTTCAAACCAATAAACTTGATCTTCTCCAATTCCACGCCTGGAATTACGCAGACCCTAATTGGCTGGATTGCCTCTACTGGTTACAGGAATTAAAAGAAGAAGGACTTATCAAACAACTAGGGCTTACAAATTTCGATACAGCCCATGTTCGGATTGTTGTGAATTCTGGTATCAAAATAGTTTCCAATCAGGTTTGCTTTTCACTCCTCGATCAGCGGGCAACAAAATCCATGAGCGCATTATGCCTTCAACATGGGATAAAGATTTTGGCATTTGGAACGGTGGCCGGTGGGTTCCTTACCGAACATTGGCTCAATAAAAAAGAGCCCATTATATCAGATGAATTAACCTGGTCGCAAATGAAATATAAACGGTTCATTGATGCGGCAGGTGGCTGGCAAAAGTTTCAATCACTTTTAAAGGTGATTCATAATGTTGCAATACGTCACCATGTTTCTATGGCAAATGTGGCCACCCGATACATGCTACACCAACCCACTGTAGGAGGAGTCATTATTGGAGCAAGGCTTGGGAAAAGCGAACACATTCTTGAAAACGTCAAGCTATTTGACTTTTCTTTAGATGAAAAAAGTAAAACTGAAATCCAAAATGCCATTGATTTATTAACTGAAATCCCTGGAGATTGTGGAGATGAATATCGCAAGCCACCATTCCTAACGGCATCAGGGGATTTAAGTCATCATGTGGAAACAATTCCTCCACCATATCAATCAACACTGGGGTCAGATGGAAGAATCAAAGTGTTAAGTGGAACCATATGGGAAGATCTGGCCGGTTTTAGTAGAGCCGTAAGAAAAGGAAATAGAATCTTAATTTCGGGAACCACTGCCACTCATGGAAGCAAAGCTATTGGTGGCAAAGATCCGGCTGCTCAAACCCATTTTGCGATTGATAAAATTGAAGGGGCACTTCAATCACTTGGAGCCAAACTAGAACAGGTAGTGAGAACTCGAATATTTGTGCGCAACATTTCCGATTGGGAACCTGTTGCGAGAGCGCACGGGGAAAGGTTCAGAAACATACAACCGGTGAATACGTTAGTAAAAGCCGAATTGGTTGGAGATGAATATCTGGTTGAAATAGAAGCTGAGGCAATAGTAGAATAAGTTTCCATTAGGTTCACACATGAATATACTAATTGAAACATTGGGTTGGATCGGATCAATTGCCATTCTGGCTGCTTATGGGCTCAACAGTTTCCAAAAACTCAAATCCGATTCGGTCCTGTTTCAAATGTTGAACCTGACAGGTGGAATTTTTTTAATCATCAATTCCATTTATCATGAAGCTTATCCATTTACCTTTATCAATTCAATTTGGGTATTAATTGCCTTGCCGGCATTGATAAAGATTTTGTCAAAGAAAAAAATAGCCGAATAAAAAACCAGATTTGAATTCTTCTTCTCAAAATATCCGTATTCAAAAAATGGTGGCCGGGTTATCGGTCATACTACTGATTGCAAAAACGACTGCTTATCTGATAACAGGTTCCGTGGCCATTTTAACCGATGCCTTGGAAAGCATTGTCAACGTAGTAGCCGGCTTTTTCGGATTGTATAGTTTGTATGTATCCGCCAGACCTAAAGATGAAGACCACCCCTATGGCCATGGTAAAATTGAATTTCTATCAGCCGCAATAGAGGGCAGTATGATTACGCTGGCCGGAATTATTATCATTTACGAAGCCGTACGAAATCTTATCCATCCACATCCACTGAATCAGCTTGGAGTGGGCATGTGGCTGATAGGGGGAGCAGCGGTTATCAATTTTATAGTGGGCAGCATTGCCATTCGGATTGGAACTAAAAATAATTCACTTGCCCTTACAGCCAGTGGTAAACATCTTCAATCAGATACCTATTCATCTTTTGGAATTTTAGTCGGACTGTCATTGGTTTACTTCACCAATATTCAATGGATAGACAGTGCCGTAGCTTTTCTATTTTCATTTATCATAATCTACACCGGTGTGAAGATCATCCGGAGTTCAATAGCGGGAATCATGGACGAAACGGATCGCGAACTTTTGTCGAAGTTGGTAGAACTATTAAATAAAAATCGAAGGGAAAACTGGATTGATCTACACAATGTGCGCATTATTAAATATGGAAGTGTGCTTCACTTGGATGCACACTTAACGGTGCCCTGGTATCTCAATGTCCACGAAGCCCACCATGAAATTGATGAACTCGCCTCGCTAGTGCGAAAAGAATTTGGTGAATCTCTTGAATTGTTCGTTCACTCCGATGGTTGCCTTGACTTCTCATGCAAAATTTGCAAGAAAGGTAGTTGTTCAGTTCGCAAATATGAATTCAAAGCACGAGTTGAATGGACTATTGCCAATATATCAACTGATAAAAAACATGGATTAACACCAACATAATTGTTGTAGTACAAATTCCATAAAGAATACTTTCTTCCAGTATTCAAAGTGTAACAAATGCTTTTTAAGCAGACCAAAAAAAAGGCTGACAAATTTGCCAGCCTTCCTATGGTATCGATGAACTAATTAATACAGGTAGTTCAAAGCAGTTTTGTCATCAGTGTTGAATGGCCTGTCACCACCATCTGTACAGGCAAGCATCCATGATTTTGCCGCTGCGGTTGCGGTTGAAGGAGTGCCCGGGACAAGGATTGCACCTACACCGCCATCGCCTTCGTTGCTGATTGATCCGCCACAGCTAATAGCTCTGTTGTAATAGTCTGTATGACGCATACCTACGCAATGACCCATTTCGTGAGCTATAATAGTAGCAATACCAGCAGTAGACAAGCCATACTTAGATTCCAATACACCGCTCATTTTGATTTGATTATACGGATCGCCTGAGGCTGTTGGGAAACCAGCAGAACCTAAGATGCCCTGAGCCTCCTCACCTTTCCTAAGTCTTGTCATAACGATATTAGCACCTGTGGAGGTAGTCAAACGCTGAAATGTGATATTTAAATTTTCTGCATTATACCTTGCAATGGCTAAGTCCAAGCCTGCTATCATGCCGGCACTATAGCAAGAAGTACAAGTGCCTTGCTGAGCATACATTGTAATATTTCTAACAGTAGAAGCGCTGACAAGATTTGTAGTTCTGTATTGTTCAACATCAGGGACGCGGCCAGCAGGCTTCATAACTGCGAGGTCAGCATCTGTAACAAATATGTCGCCTTCTACTAAGTAGCCGTGATCAAACTTCATTGGAACAAAGTTTTTAACATCAAAGCCCAGACCAACTAAGCGTGCCATAGTTTCATCAGAAACAGGGTTTGCATTTGTTTGATCTGAATCCTGGCAGGAGAAAAATACTCCAGAACACAGGGTAAAGACGAAGAGCAATAAAAGTGTGTTTTTCATTTTTCTAATGGTTTAGTTTAGGTTAGGTTAAAATAAAAATTAATAATACCAAAATACTTAACTTTAGACGAAAGTAAAACAGATGTTAGGTTTTTTTAGAATAAGAGTATTCGGAATTAAACCAGCGATTAAGATTTTTGTCACATAATTGCATTGGATGTTAGGTCAAAATCGTGTTTTCATAATTTGTTGGCTATTAGTAGTTATTTTAAGTGGGCAAATTCGCCTCGTCTTTGCACAGCAAAAATTATCACCTCATTTCGATTTAGGGTCTTCGCAAATTATTTCCGGTCAAAGTAAGCTGTCCATAATGGTTAAAGACACAGCTCACTTTAGAAAAATGTATGGAACTAAAATACGGATCGATCAGGTTCATCGATCAACCAAATGTATTCTATTTACCGTTCAGGATGTTGATGTTTTGCAGGATTTAAAATCTGACCCGAATGTTTTATTTGTGGATAAAAAGCGTAAGCCTCATATCGAGGGCAATTTTGATTTAGTCAATCCTGCTATAAATAGAATTAATCAGGCGCGTAATACCTATCCAGGACTTCATGGAGCGGGTATCAATGTATCCGTTAAAGAAGAAAACTTTAATGAAACCGACATCGATCTGCAAGGAAGGACTTTCAAAACATCGTCAACACCTTCCATTGTCTCTCAACACGCTACTAACATGGCTGTGCTAATTGGCGGAGCCGGTAATTCTTCTCCGCAAGCAGAAGGTGTTGTTAAGCAAGTCGCGCTTACAACCTCTGATTTTAATAACCTCATGCCAGATGACAACGCCTTGTTTATTAATAACAAGATCCTGGTCCAAAATCATAGCTATGGCGTGAATATAGAGAATTACTATGGAAACGAAGCCGTTGCCTACGATCAACAGGTTTCTGATAACCCATCACTAGTTCATGTTTTTTCCTCAGGCAACATTGGGGTCGCAAAACCCACTGACGGAACATACAAGGATCTTGTTTTTGCTAACCTAACTGGCACATTCAAACAAAGTAAAAACGTAATGGTGATTTCTGCCATTGATACTGCATTACGGGTGAATGCTTTCAATTCCAGAGGTCCGGCTTATGATGGAAGGTTAAAGCCGGAATTGACAGCCTACGGGCCTGGGGGTACTTCAGAAGCCGCTGCTATAACAACCGGTATGGTTACTATGCTTCAGGAAAAATATCAACGGACAAATGGCCATGCACCCGATGCGTCTCTTATAAAAGCCATCTTAATAGCATCAGCTGACGATATCAGGTCACCTGGTATTGATTTCGTGACTGGGTATGGAAACATAAACGCTCATAAGGCTTTAAGCATTGTGGATCACAATCAATTATTCGAAACTTCCCTCACGGAAGAAGATGAAGTCAGTTTTCCAATTATGATAGACCAGGGGATTTCCGAATTAAAAGTAGCCATCTCTTGGACGGATCCCCCAGCAATGGTGAACAGCAAGTCTGCATTAGTAAATGATATTGATGCGTGGATTGACACAGGCTTTAACATTTTTTTGCCTTGGGTATTAAGTAGTTTCCCACACATAGATTCATTGAATGCTCAAGCAAAGAGGAAGCAAGATCATTTAAATAATGTTGAGTTTATTACCATCAGCAATCCACCACCTGGGACTTATCAGTTAGTCTTGAAATCAGGAACACTTACTGGTAACTCTCAAAAAGTTTCGATCGCTTACTATTTAAACAAAGCTGCTGATTTTTCATGGACGTTCCCGGTTGCTTCGGATATCCTGCCCGGTGGAGTTAAGAATTTACTTGTCTGGGAAGTGCAAATAAATCAACCTGGTGATTTATATATGCAACTCAACGAGGGGGACTGGCAATTGATAAAAGAGAAACTAAATCTCCAAACTGCATTTAAATTGAAACCACCTGATACCTTAGCAAAGGCAAAACTTAAAATGTTGATTAATGGCTTAGAATTTTTATCAGATGAGTTCTATCTCTCTCCTCAACTGGAATTAAAAACCGCCTTTAACTGCAAGGATAGTCTTGGACTGTACTGGAATAAAATAAGTAATGCGACAAGTTATGATGTATTTGCATTGGGCACTCAGTACCTTGAACCGATTCTATCTACTAACGATACGTTGATCGCTCTTAATAAACCTGCGCCAACATATTTTGCCGTAGTACCTAAATT
>JANOQK010000505.1:0-9093 GCA_031414855.1 Bacteroidia bacterium
ACCGCATTTTACCGAAAGAGAATAAGGTTCAGTTAGCAGCGGGAGTAGACTTACTGTATGACATTTTGATTATTGCCACCGGGGCTAAAATAGCACCTGAAGAAACCACAGGAATGAAAGGTGAAGAATGGCAAAAGTCTGTTTTTGATTTTTATACGTTTGAAGGCGCTTTGGCTTTGCGAAATAAATTAAGGGAATGGCAGGGGGGCAGGCTATTGGTTC
The DNA here is from genome assembly GCA_031414855.1 of Bacteroidia bacterium. Taxonomy (GTDB): domain Bacteria; phylum Bacteroidota; class Bacteroidia; order Cytophagales; family Cyclobacteriaceae; genus ELB16-189. The sequence continues at coordinate 223 of JANOQK010000505.1, forward strand.
ATATTACAGAAATGCCGATTAAGTGCCCTGTAGCGCCTTTGGAATTTGCATTCTTGGCAGATTCATTCTTTAAACATAAAAATATGCGCAACAAAGTCGAAATCACCTATGTGACTCCTTTAAGTGGTGCATTTACAAAACCCAAAGCAACTGCGGCATTGGAACATTTGCTTGGCGAAAAAGGTATTAAAATTGAAAGTGACTTTGCGATCGAGCGAGTGGATAATGAGAACAAAAAAATTGTCGATTATGGAGGAAGGGAAATTCCGTTTGATATTCTGGTAACAGTGCCCACTAATAAGGGTGATAGCCTAATGGAACGATCTGGCTTGGGCGATGACTTGAACTATGTTCCTACTCACAAAGCAACGCTACAATCGAAAGAGTACACTAATATTTTTGTTTTAGGCGATGCCAGCAACATACCGGCATCAAAAGCCGGGTCAGTCGCTCACTTTGAAGCAGAAATATTAACAGACAATATTATGTTGTATGCAACAGGGCAGCCATTGAAGGAGGAATTTGATGGACATGCCAATTGTTTTATCGAAACCGGAAACGGTAAGGCCTTACTCATCGATTTCAATTATACACATGAACCGGTTGAGGGATCGTTTCCTTTCGCAGGGATTGGGCCGTTGCGGTTATTGAAAGAAAGCAGGATGAATCACATGGGCAAGCTTGCTTTCCGTTGGATATATTGGAACGTCTTGCTAAAGGGAACACACATACCCTTTGTATCAGCTACCATGTCGGAAAGTGGAAAACAGTACGAGGAAATTAATCACTAATAAAATAAATTATTATGGACAAGATAATTGCAGGTAAAACTATTACCGTAAACGAAGAGGGTTACTTGAAGGATAGTAACCAATGGGATGAAAAAATTGGTGAAGCATTAGCTGCTGAAGCTAGCATTACGTTATCGCCCAGGCACTGGGAGGTATTAAAGTACTTGCAGAATGAGCAAAAAAATCAGGTAGCTCTAAGTATTAGACGTATCGGGAAAAGTGGTGTAGTTGATATAAAGGAGTTTTATCAATTATTTCCAACGGCTCCACTAAAAACAGCGTCAAAAATTGCAGGCATACCCAAGCCAGCGAGTTGTATATAAACCTTTAAAACTTTTTAATCATGAATGCGAATAAGGGATCTATAAAGAAAATGATGATTATCCTTTCCAAAGGAACATTAGAAAATGTTTATGCAGCGTTTGTATTGGCTAATGGCGCCAGGATGGAAGGGATAGAAGCTGAAATGTTTTTTACCTTTTTTGGATTAGAAGCAGTTCACAAAGAAAAGTTAGAACATTTACATATTGCAACAGTGGGCAATCCTGCTATGCACATGCCAACTATGCTTGGAGGCTTGCCCGGCATGGAAGCACTAGCAACTCATATGATGCAAAAGGAAATGGAGAAAATTGACATGCCTGATATTCTTGAATTCTTAGAGATATTAACAGCCTCCGGTGTTAAATTATGGGCATGTAAATTAGCAATGGACATGTTTCACTATAAGAAAGAGGATATGTATGAGGGTATTTCTGATGTGATTACTGTCGGAGATTTTTATAAACAAAGTGAAGGCGAAGGAGTGCATATGCTTTTTATATAAGCGACACCAGACTAATCAATAGAAGAGGCTCAAACATACATTTTGTTCTCTTCTAGGCAATTTGCCAATTGTGTATAGACATTTACAAGGGCAGCATTGGAGAAGTCTCCATTCAGTGACTTTAATATTCGTTCGGAAAGTGTGCCTTCGTTAAGAATTACACTTAACGAGGGCATGCTTTTTTCAAGAGTATGATTACCGTTTTCCATCAGGTGTTTGACGATCGCCTGCCAGATTTCTTTTGCTGTTGCTGATGACCTACTGATACCAAATACGTTTAGATAATCACCGTTGTTGAAAACGGCTTTCGGTCCGTCTTTAATTGATTTATCAAGCAGTTCAGCGAGTGGTTCGGCTTCCCATTTCATTTGTTCTTTTTGCGGAATGAAGTGCCCTTTTGTAAATTCTTTTAAAGTTTCAATTACCAAAGTTACAATGGCTAAATCAGCGGAGACACATTCTTGCACATCCATGATGCGTATCTCGATAGAGCCACGATCAAAGCGGGTAATGGCTCCCCTGGAATTCACCCACATGGGGTCTAAAATATTTTCAGAATCATAGGCAGCAATATCTTTTTTTATTTTTTCAAAGATCAACTCTTCGTATTCAGCTTTTGAGAAAATCGCTTCGGGTATCACTTGCCCGGTAATGGAAGGTATGCGTGACTGATTTGTTTTATAATAGGTTAATCGAGTGTCCAGATACCCTGAAGGTTTCCCGCTAAGGATAGGAGAACTCGCGCATAATGCTGGAAGAAGTGGCAAGATCAACCGTATCGCTGCATGAAGTTTGCTGAATTCAACAGGATCGGCAAATGGTAAATTCAAATGCGTGCTCTGGAGGTTTGACCACCCATGACCACTGCAATCAAATATTTTATTGTAGATGGCATATACTTCATTGTTATCGTGCGGCCATAGTTTTGTTTCTTTAGAAGGATTCATGAACGGATGTGCAGCAGAAGGCAATAGCATGGCATTCCATTCTGATAGAATGTTGTTTATCAGTCGTACATTTTCCTGAAATGAAAGCTGAAGCGCCTCAAAATCTGATTCTGGCTTTGTTGACTTCAGCTCTACAACGTGCATCACCAATTCGTTTGACCAGGAGACCATCCCGTTCTCATAATCACTTCCGTATTCACCGAGTTGGTTCTTTAGCAACTCGTCCGAGATGGACTTTACTTCCAAAGTATCGCGATCGACAATCATGTATTCCAGTTCTACTCCGTAGCCTTGGAAAAGGTGAAGACGTGAGTATTGTGTCATTTGTCAAATTTTATTTTGTTAAGCAAAACTTCCATGATAATGTCATATAGTTTGTCTTTTAGAATCTTGTCTTCGATGCCCGCATCAATGTTGGGATTATCATTAATCTCAATGACATAGAATTTTCCTTCCACCTCCTTCATATCTACACCATAAAGCCCTTTGCCAATAAGCGATGTTGCTTTAAGTGCAGTCTTCAACAAACCTGATGGAGCCTGATCAACGGCAATACATTCTACTTCACCATCCCGTGAGGCTTCTTTGTTAGCACTCCAATTCACAATTTGCCAATGTTGTGAGGCCATAAAATATTTGCAAACATAAATAACCTGGCTGTCGATGATGCCGACACGCCAATCAAATGGAGTCGGCAAGAATTCTTGGGCGATCAGCAAATCTGATTTCTCAAACATGTTTTCTCTTACTTTCTTAAATTCTTCAAGATCATTTATCTTAAATACACCTTTAGAAAATGCTCCATCAGGTTGTTTTAAGATAAAAGGGAAAGCCATTTTGTCTGGAATAGAAAGACAGTTCTCTTCAGTGATCACGAAAGATTTTGGTGTTAGAATTTTATGCGCTTGCAATAGTTCGTGCAGATATACTTTGTTGGTGCACTTGAGGATAGAAGCGGGATCATCGATTACGGCAAGCCCAAGTGATTCAGCTTTTTTAGCAAACCGGAAGGTGTGATGATTAACATTTGTTGTTTCTCGAATAAAGAGTGCATCGTATTGGATGATCTGATCGAAATCATTCTTGGTGATAAATTCAGTGTTAAACCCAGCCTCAAGCGCAGCTTTGTAGAATCGCTTTAAGGCCCGGTCATCTGAAGGCGGATTGGGATCTTCCGGATTTACCAAAATAGCGAGATCGTATTTCTTTTTGTCAGGACGATAGTCTCGCTTGCGTAAAAGATATTTTTCTAAAGCAGATGCCAGCAAGGGTTTATCGTTGTCCGGGACTTCGCTTAAGCTAATGGGACGAATGCTTTGAAGTACCCATTTATTCTTTTTGGAGAAGGCCGCACGAACAGAAGGAGCCTGCACCAGTTGAAAAAGCTGAAGGGCAAGTTTGTTAAGTGTTTCAGATTGAGTGATTCCAAAATAGATATTGAATTCAATTCGATCATAGGGCTCACCCTTGAAGGTATTTTGAATGAGTGAATCAAAATCCAACGAGTCATCACGCAAGATCGATGGAAATCTGAAATCCTGAATGGTAGAAACACCAGGAAGCACTTTGTGACCACGCGCTTCTGCCAAAAGAGAAACATAATATCCTTCACTTTGATACTGATACGATTTGCAGAGATTAAGGACTTTTAGATTTTTACCAGCTTGATAGATTTCATTGGAGATGTATTGATCAGGTGTAATCACCTCTACGTCATAAAGACTGAATTTCCAACTGGCAGGTTTTTCAACTACAATTAACTTTGGCATAAGACTAATGATCGATGGTCAATGCTCAATTAGCCAATTAAATACAATACTAATCGGCATATTGGCTAATTGCTTAATTGGCATATTTTTTTCTCATTTCGGTTCTATTATCAAAAGATTTGCATCGTAGGTAACAATTCCTAACATGATGCTGTTAATAAGACGATCAAAATTCACACTGTAATATTGACTCTTCAATGGATTGGGATTCATCGGGTCTGCCAGGTAAACGGTATCAGATGGTTCATCATAACCATTGATCACTACAAAATGCCCAACGGGTTCACCTTTAATGCTGTCGTACTTGTTTGTGGAGGAAATCTCGCGCTCTGTGCCGTATAGATAAGTGGCACTGAGCCCTGTTAGCACAGGTACTTGTCTCCGCAAATAACTTTTGATAAGCTTGTCATCCAGTTCAGAATTTAAAATCTTTCCGCCAGCTTCCAGAAATTTGATATAAGCTTTCGAAGCCACATGCAATTTACGACTATTGAATTTGTATTGCATTTGCCTCTTTAGGCTCTGAATCATCTTAGCGGAAGACTGCTTGAACCAGGTGGGATCGAATACATTTAAATTGTAGGTATAAATATGAGCTTTGTATCCACGCTTCAAGGCATGGTTGCCCAACATAACGGCAAGTGTTCCTCCGGTTTTTAAATGCTTGACGCCATCAACTACTTCTTTCAATGAGATAGTGTCGTGATAATATTGATACAAGGCATGAAGACAAGTAGGGCCGCACGTTACTTCATCAGGCTGTGCTTTGATATCAAAATCAAGAAAAAGAGCCTGACGATTGGGCATGTTAAAATAGTTTGGAAAGTAGAAGGTTAAAGACCTCTACTAAAATAAGGATAATGATAATCCATTCCAACATGTTGCTCTGCCGCTGATTGGAGATTTCCCGAAACACATTCAGGTTACCTTCAATTATTTTTAGGGTGTATTCAATTTCACTGAAACGCACCCGCAGATCGAAATGCTTCATCAATCCCTTATGCAGGTTGTCCAGGTATTCATCGTCCCACACTTGTTCGGGCGCATCAAAAATATAGATGTTATCGGCAATTTCAATTTGCGTGTTCAAGGCCTTGCCAATAAACTTAAGCATGTTCTTTCGATTGATACTTAGCCTGCCGGTTTGTTCCAGGTGATTGGTGAATCCTTTTATTTCTGTTAGCAAGTGTTCACACACTTCATGGTAGTGGTCCAATGCAACTGACTGTGCCAGGTTAAGCATGGCAATACGAAAGACTTTTTCATCCAGGTGGTCAACAATTACCTGATCAAACTCAAACTCCATCTTGCCGATGTCCCCTACACTTATCTTATGATCATCACGCAGCCAGTTGGTAGTAGGATTTTTTAAATAGGGTTGCACTGCCTTCACGGCCAGTTTAAATTCTTCTTCGGAATGTCCTGAAAATACGATCACTCCATAATTGAAATAGTACTGATAGCGGTCTCCCCCAAAACTATAAAATAGCTCAGTCGAAGAATCCGATGTCGGCTTGATCTCCAAAAAGGATTTGAGTCCTTTGATGTCAATTTGATTGGCCACCAAAATGGCCGAAAGTTTTACTGTCTTTTCCATATACCGTCTATCTCAAATTTAACCTTTATATCATCCTTAGGAAATTTTGAGTGCGATGAAAGTCTTAATATTGCCTCGGACTTTAAAAAAATATCTCTAATGAAACGATTCATAATAGCCTTCTTGTGTATAACTGCCGTTTTTCATGTATATGGATGGGGGGTAACCGGCCATCGCGCAACTGGCTTAATTGCCGAACAGCACCTTTCCGCGAAAGCGAAAAAGAGAATACAAGAACTGTTGGGTCAGGAATCATTGGCGATGGCTAGCACCTGGATGGACGAGATTCGTTCCGATTCTACCTACAACTACACCTCCGACTGGCACTGGGTGACAATTGAAACGGGGCAGACGTACGATCAATCTAAGAAGAACCCCAATGGTGATGTGATCATGACCATCGAACGAATTGTGGCTGAATTGAAAACTCATAAGCTGGATAGGAAAAAGGAAATTGAGTACATAAAGATGCTGGTGCATCTGGTAGGCGATATTCACCAACCCTTGCATGTGGGTTGCTGCGATGATCAGGGCGGAAACAAAGTAAAAGTAAAATGGTTTCGCAATGATTCGAATCTTCATCGCGTGTGGGACAGCGAGATGATTGATGATACGAAGCTTAGCTACACCGAACTAGTGTTGGCATTAGGTCGACCTGATAAAGTGACTGTAACTGCCTGGCAAAAGACTTCAGTTCGTGATTGGGCCAATGAATCCATGAGTCATCGCAAAAAAGTGTATGATATCGGTGATAGTAATTTGGGTTATAAATATTCATACAAATATCTGGGCACAGCAAAAGACCGCATGCTTCAGGCAGGAGTGAGGTTGGCTGGTTTGCTGAATCAGATTTACGGAAAATAGTTATTAGCCACTAAGGCACGAAGACACAAAAAAATGGGCTTCACAAAGTTGTCAGACAAAGAGGAAGAAATTGGCAAGGCAATTGTGAACGCTGCGTTTAAGGTTCATTCGGAATTGGGACCTGGACTCTTAGAAAAGGTTTATGAAGCTTGTCTGACTCATGAATTGAGAAAGGCAGGTTATTCAGTAGCTCGTCAGGTGGATATTCCAATTAAGTATGATGGAATCATATTTGATGAGGGCTTAAGGCTTGACCTTTTGGTTGAGGATAATGTGATTGTTGAGACCAAAGCCATTGATGAAGTAAATGCTGTTTGGCAAGCGCAAGTGCTTAGTCATTTGAAGTTAACAGGCTTGCGCTTAGGATACCTGATAAATTTTAATGTGCCCTTAATAAAGGAAGGTATCAAAAGAATCATATTATAGTTTTCCTTAGTGTCTTGGTGCCTTAGTGGCGAAGATTTGCCTCTCATTCAAAATTTTAATAGCTTAGGGATGGTTTATTTTAATCTTATCCCATGAGCAATCAATTTAGCAGGCGAGACTTCCTCAAGAAGGGTGCGTTAGGTGCTTTAGGTTTTACGTTACTGCCATCACTACTTACTCGAGCCGCAGCAAGCGACCGACTTAGGATAGCTCATATCGGTTTAGGTGGAATGGGTAACAATCACATGGATTGGTTTGCTGCTTTGCCTGATGTGGAAATCGTAGCCTTATGCGATGTTGATCAAGACCATTTGGGTAGTACGATCAAAAAACTTAAGGAACTTAAACCTGATAGCCAGGTCAAAGGATATGAAGACTTCCGTCACATTTTAGATCGAAAGGACATCGATGCGATATCCGTTGCAACACCCGATCATTGGCATGCACAAATAGCAACCCTTGCCTTTCAGGCGGGCAAAGATGTATATGGTGAAAAACCACTTTCTTATGATGTTAGGGAAGGGCGAATCATGTTAAAGAATCAAGAAAAATATGGACGTGTATTTCAATTAGGTACTCAAATCCATGCAGGAGATAATTATCACCGCGTGGCAGAGATTATTCAATCAGGTGCAATTGGAAAAGTACACACTGTTCGCCTATGGAAAAATGGATTTTCACCAGGCTTAGGTAATCCTAAAGTTCAGACCCCACCCAGCACTCTTAACTGGGATATGTGGCTAGGCCCGGCACCTTACACCGACTATATTCCCGAAAAATGCCATTTTACGTATCGTTATTTTCTGGATTATAGTGGGGGTGTGTTTGCTGATTTCTGGTGCCACATTGCCGATGTAGTTTGGTGGTCCATTCAACCGAAGGGCTTGAAGAGTGTTGTAGCGAGAGGAGAAAAAACAGATGGAATTGCCGATGCACCAAAATGGTTGGATGCCGATTATGAATTTGATGACTTAAAATTGTATTGGACAACACAACCTCCTGATGTACCAGGTGCAGCCGAGCGTGGGATCGGTGCATACTTTGAAGGAGAAAAGGGAACGTTGATTTGCGATTACGAAACAATGTCGATCACAATCAATGGAGAAACCGTTTCCGATCTTCCAGATGTGCCAAAAATCTTGATGCGTTCACCAGGTCATCAACAGAATTTTGTGGATGCAGTAAAATCAAGACTGCCATCAGAATCTAATTTGAGTTACGTGCGCGATATGACATTACCCATGCACCTCGCTCTAATCTCATGGCGACTTGGCCGCAAGCTAAATTGGGATTTCAGAAAAGAATCTTTCGTGGATGATAAAGAAGCTGACGCCTTTCTGTCAAGAAAGAAAAGAAAGTCGTGGGATCTTATGTAGTCTTCTCCAAAATTAATGTCCTTCTTAGAAAGTAAATGGTAAGCCTTCCTTCTCCTCCGAAGAAGGGCCGGGTCTGCCAGCACGAAGCCGTTTCGGGCGCCTACGCTAAAGCTTCAGCGCCAGCGTGCAAAGGCAGGGGTGATGTAATCTTCAAATGCCAATCAATTCATTCATACTAAACACCTCGTCAAGAGCAAGAAATGACAAGTGGTTATCATCAATAATTTCAAAATCCTGTTTCTGTTCTGCACTTAATTTTTGAATGGCCGGGAACT
>JANOQK010000506.1:0-5815 GCA_031414855.1 Bacteroidia bacterium
TTACAATATTCAATTTACTTTTCTCCGAAATCACATAGTCGCTATTAAAATTTAGGGCTACCTCACTTTCTCTCGCCTTGTAGTAATCGTTCAGATAGCTGAAGTTAGCATTGAATCGGACATTGAAATCAGAGGGCTTGACGTTCTCAATATCTACACCTACACTAGTGATGCCAAACACCTGTTTTAATTTATCTCTGTCTACTTCAACAGTGGTTGGCGTATATCCATAAAAATATCCGCCTTTATTCTCATAATTTACATAACCACCAGTAGCCCACATCTTGGAGTAGGCCTTACCAAAAATAGAGATTGAAGTGTTTGCGCTGGCGGAGTTTTTGTCGTCAACAGGTCCCTTCCCAAAGCTGTTATGAAAGAGGTGTGCTCCATAGAATTTATTCTTGTCTCTTTTGCTGTTAAACCAGCCCTCGAGATAAGGAGAAGTATTGTTACCTAAACCAGCACTCACATAATTCCCATAAATCTTACTGATTTCTTCCTGCTTTAATTTCAAAGGACGTATCTGTGGATTATAGTCAGATGTAGTAAACTTCAAACTTGTGAAATCATAAGTAATCTCAGGCTTAATAGGCTCAACAGGTCTCGGAGGTACTTTTTCAAAATTGCGATTTGCTTTAGGTAAAACAATTTGTCTTTCTTTGATAATCTCAATCTCAACGTTTTCAATTTCACCTTCACTCTCCCATTGTTCCTGAGCCATGACTAAACCTGGCGCAAGCAATAGCAAAACGCCCATAACTATATTCGGCCAATGATAATATCGTTTCAATTGATCCATCAATTCTTCTGATTATCGGTTGTGTCCTGACTCAACTGGATTTGCTTCTTAAGCTCAGCATCCTCGATTTTTTTCAAATGCTCTTTCGCCTGATCCTTAATGTGCTGAAGCGGGAAATTCTCCGTTAGTGATTGCAATGTGCGCTTTGCCTGAAATAGCTCTCCTTTGGCTTCATAATTATCTGAAATCAATAAATAAGACTTACCCACCCATTCTGTATAGGCGGCAAAAGAACTATTAAGCTCAAACAACGTCTCTGTGCTCGTCTTGTAATCTTTATTCAAGTAGAAAATTTCTGCCAATAGGTATTTGGCCTCAGCCCCATATTCATCCTGCGCTGTGTTTAAGGTATTAATAAATTCATCTTTAGCTGTTTCATAATCCCCTTGTGCCATCGCAGACTTACCCATATAAACAGAGGCTTTATTCTGTGCGCTCGCATTCACGTTTCCGTTTTTGATGATCTCTTGAGCATAAAAAACAGACGAGTCATATTGCGCCAGAAAATAATGTGACTCCATTAGCCCAGACCATGCATTGTATTGTTCTTTTTTGTTAGTGGCAATTTTAGCTAGCCTATGAAATTCAGGTATTGCTTTTTCATAACGCCCCTGTTTGAACTCCAACTCGGCAATCCGAGCTGTAACTTTATTTGCAAATAAAAATGCCTGATCAGTTTTCAAAACGTAATAAATTTCCAATGCCTTTTGTGGATCTTTAAATCTGAAATACGACTCAGCCTGATAGTATTTTGCTTCAGACAGGCGTGGGCTTTCAGGGTAATTAGTGGCGTAGTTTCCTAAACTTTGAATGGCCTTTGCATACTCCTGATTGAAGTACAAGGTCTTGGCCGATTCAAATTCAACTATTTCAATTCCTTTAGCACCTGGATTCGCTGTTTTAAATTGAGTCATATACCTATCAAACTCGGCTGCACGACCAGCTAAATTCAAGGATTCTTGCAGAGGCAGAAGTACCTCGTTCGTCAGCGGGTGGGAAGGAAACTTTTCAATAATGGCGATGTAGTCATCAGATGTCTTATTGTAGTCTTTGAGATTATAATAAGAAGCTGCCCTATGCAAATATCCATAGGGCAAAAACCTTGAAGACTTGTTCGAATTAATCAATTTTGAATAACCAGATACCGAAGCTGAATAGTTTCCTTGTAAGAAATCCAGTTCCGCGTACTGATAAAGCGCCTCATCCAAAAATCTGGATTGCGGATAATTCTTGACTACTTGATCCAACTCTCCTGCTGATTCAATAAACTTCCGCTGAATACTTAGAATGATCCCTGTTTGCAGATGGGCATAATCTCCATCTACAGAATTGAATTGTATAGCCTTCTTATAATTGGCAAGTGCATCGGGGTAAGCCTTGGTCACATAATAACAATCCGCGAGTCGAATGATCCCATCGGCATAATTCGCATTTGCTTTAGTTGACTTGTTTACAAATTCCTTAAAATTAAAAAGTGATCGATCATATTGCTGCAAATTGAAATAGGTATAACCCAGTCCATAACGTGCTTTTGCAATAAGTTCTTCATTTTGAAAACCACTCAGGCCAATGATGGTTTGATAATGTTCTACTGATTGCTCGTACTTCCTGCCAATGGAGTATGCCTCACCACACCAAAAACTAGCCTCTGCTAAATAAACCTGATCGATTGGAAACTTTAACGATTTTTCAAAAGCCTGCACGGCAAGTGAATAATCTTCTTTATTGAATAATTCAATTCCTTTCAGCATGGTAGCCTTTTGATAGGCTCTGTCAAGGTTTTGATTCCGTTTAGGAAAGGACTCTATGTATTCAATTGCTTTGTTATAATTATTGGCGTTGAGATAGGCATGAGATAATAATTCCTTAACCTCAATGAGGCGACTGCTTGATGGAAAATCAATCACGAATTTTTCAAACTCTGTAATTGCCTTATCGGGAAGCCCCAGGTCATAGGATATCTTCGCCACCTGAAATGAACTCTCCTCCACCATGCGCTTATCCGCCTTGAAATTACGCGCGTTGTCAAAGGCAACTATCGCCAAAGGTTTCTGTTGCTTTTTCAAATAAATAGAACCGAGGTAATAGCTGGAATAAAAACCAATTGAGTCACCATTCAAGGCAGATTGCTTCAACCAATCCAGGGCTACATCATCCAGTCCAGTTGAGAAAGCAGAGTAGCCAGCTCGGAATAAAACTCCTTTGTTTACACCTGCCTCTTTATCCTCCAGATAAATTTTATAACCCTCCAATGCGCTTTTATAATTCGATTTTTTAAAGTTCGCTTCCGCGGAAAGCAATGCTATTTCCTCTGCATTAGTTAAGTTCTCTTTTGATTTAATAGAAGAAATATAACTCAGCAATTGATCGTAGTTGTGCTGCTTGTAATACAGATTCGCAATCAAATAGGGAACAATTGAGGCGTAAGCCGGACTTTGCTCTGCGCGCTTAAGGTCGGCTAGAGCAATGTCGTATTCTTTCTGACTGTATTCAATAAAACCTGCGTAGTAGCTTGAAGCAGGTCCATACTGTCCGCCTTGCGCCTTAATAAAATTAAATTCATCCAATGCTTCCTTTAATCTCTTCAAGTTAAACAAACTATAACCCCATTTAAATCGACCAGCGTTTTGTTGTTCAGCGCCCAAGGCAATAAAATCTGCTTTTCCGAAATAGCTTGATGCCCTTACATAATTCTTTTCATTGTAAAAGAAATTAGCCAGATCAAAGTAGGCAGTTGCCGATTGGGGATGATTAGCATTTGAGGTTATGAAATCTTCAATGAGTTTTTCACCATCGGCATGATAAAGATTCAGCGAACAGAAAGCTTGGTAGTATTCGGCATCTCCCCTTTTCAAATCCTGCTGAGGTGAGATCAATAAGTATTCTGTAAAGGTTTGTCGTGCGGCTCCAAATTCACTATGGTCCATCAAGCTAATCCCCTGCTTGAAAAGGCGTTCGGATTTTTGTTGAGATAGTAAGTCCTGAGACAGAACCGCGATTGGAAAAACGAAACAAATGAATAAGAAGGTTGACTTCCTCATTAAAAGCTTTTTGGTACAACAGGAAAATCGCAATAAAATTGCCGACTTCAGTTTAAAAAATTTTATGCCATGCATTAACCCAAAAAATGACTAGCATGGACTCAAAAATAATCAATAAATTTTTATAATCCATTATGGCAAATCAATTATCAGATGTACAGCTAATGACTAGACCATAAACGAATAGAATAAAAATTCGGTTGTTCTTTGCAGTTAGGTTGACTATTTGGTCGGTGAAAACACTCCCACTAGAGTTAGACCAAAAATACAATTGACTAGTACATCAATCTGAAAACGAGCTCTTTTAGAATCTGACCTTCACTCTCAGATCCAGAGCCTACTCCTTTCAACTTAAGATCGGCTTGTTTCAGGCAAGAAATATTGTCAATGATCTTTGAAGTGCCGTAACGTTGCAAAGCTGCACTATAATCTTTAGCGGCAAACGGACTGATTTTGAGTAAACTAACAAGTCCTCTTTCGCTCCGATCTGAAGAAGTGGAAGCTACCAAAAGCTTGCTGAAGAACGAGTACAAAAAAGCAACCAGCGGAATCACAGGATTCTTCTTAGTATTGCTTTCAAAGTAGTTTACAATCTTTCCCGCCAGGAAAGAATCTTTTTGGATCAACGCCTTTTGAAGCTCAAAGATGTTGTACTCACGACTTATGCCCACCTGACTCATTACATTCTCTGCAGTAATCGTCTCCCCTTTTGAAACCGCAATACATACTTTTTCAATTTCATTAGCCATCCGGTTTAGGTCGTTTCCAACGTATTCGCAAAGAACACGAACGGCAGCATCATCAATCCTGAAACCTTTATCCCTTACATACTCCATTACAAATGGAGGCAACTGGTTTTCATATATCTTCTTGAAGGTAGCAGAGGTAGTTAGTTGATCAATCTTCTTTCCTAATTCCTTCCTCTTATCAAGCGTCTTATGCTTATGACAGAGCACCAACACCGTAGAGGGCACGGGCTTGGCGATATAGTCAAGCATTAACTTCATACCCATATCTTTTTGAAGATCAGGAATATCCTGTGCTTCTCTTACAATCACTAATTGACGGGGTGCCATCATTGGAAATCTCTTGGCATGAGTAAGTATCGTTGCCACACTTATATCTTTTCCATAGGCGATCACCTGATTAAAACTCCGTTCCGAATCTTGTATAGCGTTTGCCTCAATATAGTTTGCAATCAGATCAATGTAGTAGGTCTCCTCTCCCTGCAATACATAAACGGGGTCAAATTTTCCGGACTTTAAATCAGTCAATATCTCTTTTGCGCTTGCGTCCATTGTCTACCTGTTAACTAACTCTTTTTTTATCTGCTAAATTAAATGCCGTTACTGCTCCTACCAAAGCCCCCGCCAAATGAGATTCCCATGAAATGTGGGGATCCGTTGGCAATATGCCATAAAAAATCCCTCCGTAGATAAAGATGATACCAATAGAGATGAGAAATGAGACAAAGTCTTGCCTTAATAGTCCGAAAAAAATTAGAAAAGCAGATAACCCATAGATCAAGCCGCTTGCACCAATGTGATATGAAGCCCTTGGACTTAGCAGCCAAACAAGAATATTGGTATAGAAGTAACACCGAAAAAAAACTACTCGGCCAATTCTTTCATAAAAGAAAAATAGAACTGATCCAAGAAATAATAATGGCAGTGTATTTGAAATGAGGTGGGCAAGATCTCCATGAATGATAGGTGCCGTAAAAATACCAATCAATCCCCCAATAGATCGGGGCATAATTCCGAGAAACCCAAAATCGATTCCGTAAAAAAATTCAATGCTAAAGGAGAGCCACATTAATAAAACCAAACGAAACGGAACCACCGAGCTTCCGAAAAAAGAAGTATCCGACTGGGCCATGCCTCAATAGGTTGCCGGGTTTTTGAGCATGGGTAATCCTACATATTTGGCTTCCTCTGGTCCAATCGATTTTTTTATCCAAAACATTCCGCCCGAA
>JANOQK010000507.1:0-2778 GCA_031414855.1 Bacteroidia bacterium
CTATTACGAAAATTTGCAAAAGGAAGTAAAAAGACTCGATCATATTTTGGGAGACATGGAGCATCGCGATGATAATATCTATCGCGCAGTGTTAGGTGCGGAGCCCATCGAAAAATCAATCCGCGAAGGTGGTGTTGGAGGATCTGATAGATATGAAGACATAAAAAACAAAGACATTATTCATGAAGAGTTTATTTTGAAACTTCATGAAGGAGTCGACAAACTCAGAAGAAAGGTTTATATCGAATCAAAATCACAGGACGATGTCGTTCAACTTGCTGAAAAAAAAGAAAAACTGTTTGCAGCAATTCCTGCCATTCAACCTATTTCAAATAAAGAGCTAATCGCCCTTGCCTCCGGCTTTGGATTGCGCATCCATCCCGTATATAAAGTAAAGAAAATGCACACCGGTATCGACTTTGCAGCTCCTATTGGAACTCCTATTTATGCCACCGCAGATGGAACAGTCGACAAAGTAGATGTAAGTTTCAGTGGTTATGGAAAGATGGTTGAAATCGACCATGGCTTTGGCTATCGTACAAGGTATGCACACATGCACGGATTTACAGTGCGCAACGGCCAACGAATTAAGCGAGGTGAGCTAATCGGATATGTTGGAAACACTGGCTTATCGACTGCACCACACTTGCATTACGAAGTTTTCATAAATGGAGGCCATGTTAATCCTGTATACTATTTCTTTAATGACCTGAATGCAACAGACTATGAAAAAGTAATTGAATTAGCTTCGATCGAAAACCAATCTCTTGGTATGTGATGAAAATAGCATGTAGGATAACATTTGATAAATTTGAGTGTTAGAATGCTATGAAGAAGGTAATTTTTAGCACAATCATTCTATTCACTTTTCTAGGGCAGCATCTAGCCAATTCTCAAGGATGCAGCGATTCGGGGTTTTGCACCATGGGAGCATTGAAACCGGATCAACCTTTCATAAAAAAAATGTCCATACGCATCAATTCCATTGAAGTGACCCAACACCTTGGCCACACTAAATATGGCGACTGGATTCACTCCTCTTTTTTAGATGCAAATGTCGGGTTGGGTAGAAAAACAAATTTGCAAGTACGATTTCCTGCCTACACCATTATCAACGGCAACATGTCAAGATCAAAAGGTTGGGGCGACCTGTTCATAAATCTTTCCCGGAATGTACTGACGCAAGACAACTTCTATATAAACGTCACTTCTGGCGTCAAGCTATATACTAGTTTAGCGAACAAGCACTCAGCGGATGGCCATCCTATGCCTTTGTATCAGCAAACGAGCTACGGCTCCAACGACATAAATTTTGGAGCTTCGTTATTATCTCGGCAGTGGATGTTTGCAGTAGGATACCAACGAGCCCTAAACCAGGTAAAAAATGAATTCACACATGATAGCTGGACAGGTTCACCGTTGCACGATGTGGTGCAGGTTTACGATGAATCCGCAGGTCTAAAGCGTGGTGACGACCTGATGTTTCGTGTCGAAAGAAACTTCCGACTTTCGCGGTTTAATTTTTATACGGGTATCTTGAACCTTTGGAGACTAAACCGAGATCAAACGTTAACTGCAGAAGGTGAACTAAAAAGTATCGAAGGATCTCAAGGACTTGCGAGTAACGTATTGGCCGGTGCAGGGTATCAATTTAACGCCAGCATGGGCGTGCGGCTATTGGTTTCAGCAAAAATAAAAGAGAGAAAGTCGAATCCAGATGGTCTTTCGCGCAATTTTATTAGTCAGGTTGCCTACATCATCCGGTTCTGACCCAGTGATAAAGAATCAATTTTGTCTCTCATAATTTTGGCTTTAGTATATTGTGTAATTCTTGCATGAGGGAAATCTACATTATTTTTTTAATCAGTATTTCAGGTGGCATTGTTCTAGCACAAGGCTGCAGCGATGCCGGCTTTTGTACCATGGGTGCCATGAAGCCTGATCAGCCCTTCAATAAAAAGGTAGCTCTTAAACTCAGAACCATAGACCTAAACTTTTATCGTGGCACTACCACCTTAACCCCTATCATTTATGTGGCTACTATAGATATGAGCTTCAGCCTAAATTCTAAAAATTCAATTCAAGTGAAATTACCATACCAGGCGGTTACAGGTCAACTTGCCAATACATCAGGCACTGGTGATATCTCATTATGTTATACCAGAAACATGTACACCTCTGATCAGTTTGACCTGAATCTTTCCTTCGGAGGAAAACTACCTTCGAATAAATCGGATAAAGTATCCGATGAGGGATTTCCACTGCCCATGTATTATCAAACCAGCTTAGGTACCTATGATCTTATCTCTGGCCTCTCCCTTATTAATCGCAAATGGTTGTTTGCAACAGGAATCCAAGTACCGCTAAACCAAAACAACAATCAGTTTTTATGGAGTGCGTGGGCTGGCAGTGATGAAGAGCCAACTTACATTGAGAAATACTCGAGAGCTAAGGAACTGAAGCGCGGAATTGATGTAATGCTGCGTGCCGAACGAAATTTTCGTTTTTCGCGGTTAAACTTTACACTGGGATTGCTTCCAATCTATAGAATAACAAATGATGAAATCTCCTTAAGAAATCCTTTGACAGGTCAATTTGAACGAGTAAAACCAGACGGTGCCAGAGGTCTTGCCATGTCAGGCATTTTCACAACAGGCTATAGCATAAATGCACAGTCAGGAATAAAACTTCTCCTCGGTCGTAAGTTTACCCAACGGGAAGAAAATCCAGATGGACTTACGCGTCATTTTGTTTCTTCATTTACGTTTTACTATCGTT
>JANOQK010000508.1:0-3717 GCA_031414855.1 Bacteroidia bacterium
CAGTCTTGTGTCTTCTATGAGGTGGCGTACGGAAATAAACTTCTGCATCTTACTATCCAAAAAGGGCATAATGGTAGCACGCACCCAATACGGAGAATCATCTTTTGCCTTGTTCTTAATAATTCCTCTAAAAACTCCCTCCTTTTTTATTGTTCCCCACAAGTTTTGAAATAAACTTTTCGGCATATCCGGATGACGAATAATGTTATGTGGTTTTCCAATCAGTTCGTCCCGGGAATATTGAGACACCTCACAAAAAGCATCGTTCACAAATAGGATTGTTCCATCTACGTCCATTTCTGAAAACAAGGTGATTTGAGTCGATGAGGTATTACTCTCCATTTTAAAATTTGTTGATAGCTGATCATGCTTCTAAATATAGTAGACCCCTTAGAACAAAAAAAATGACATTATCAGGTAACGATGTTTCTCTGCCCTTGTTGGAGTTCTTCTCCAACAAGTTTCAATTTGCAGGTGAAGAACACCTGTAAAGGTAAGGCGTGCAATGGCAGACAATCCCGATAAGGGATCGGTGAAGAAGCTTGGACATGTGCACACCTATCTTCCGCGGGATTCCGGGTCAATTTTTATACAGCTCTTTAAACATAACCTGCGCTTGCCCGGAATGACATTCCATTGTTTGTTTTGTGTGTGTTTCGTCAGTCCGCCTTTGTTGGAGAAGAACACCTGCAAAGGCAAGGGGCAAAACCACGTTTATTTCCGGCATATAATTATTACCTTTACTTGCATGAAAACGAAAAACCTGACCGTGGCCATTGATGACTTCCAATACAATAAGTTTGGATTTGAGAGTGATCGTATCAGTTTTGATGAGCTGAAGGAAAAAATAAGCATTGAGTATGCAAGAGAAGCACTGTTAAAGTGTAACCTTATTGCAGAGCAAAACGGACTTTCGAAACTTACACTGGCCGACATTAATACAGAAATCAATGCGGTAAGAAATGCTAAGAGTGGTCATTGATACCAATGTAATTGTATCCGCGTTGATAGGCTCAGGCTATCCCAGGCAAGTTATCTACGATTTTATTTTTGGTAAGAAAGTAATTGTTTGTTACTCTGCCGATGTTTATGCTGAGTATGTTGAGGTTTTAAACCGAGATCGGTTTTCAAAATATCCTGCATTTGTTACCAAGGCCGAGATTATTTTAAACAAGATTGAAGAACTCTCCCTGAAGTACTTTCCTGAATCAAGGTTGAATATCATTAAAGATGAAAAGGACAATCGCTTTCTGGAGTTGGCCGTTGCTTCCGAGGCCGACTTTTTGATTACAGGAAACACTCTGCCCTTGTTGGAGTTCTTCTCCAACAAGTTTCTATTTTGCTGGTGAAGAACACCTGCAAAGGCAAGTCAAATTCATGCTACCTTTGTTTGATGTTATGGCGCTGAATATCTTTTATGGAAAATAGTCAAATCATATTTTATTCCACCTCAAAAGGCAAAGTAAAGGTGGAAGTGGTGTACGAGGGAGAAACCTTTTGGCTTACTCAAAAGGCTATGGCTACACTATTTGGTGTAGCCGTGCCAGCGATAAGTAAGCATTTAACTAACATCTACGAAACAAAAGAACTACAAAAAGAAACAACTGTTTCCATTTTGGAAACAGTTCAACAGGAAGGGAGTAGAAATGTAAATCGAAAAGTGGAATATTTCCGTCTCGAAGCAATTTTAGCTGTTGGCTACCGTGTAAACTCTGCACAAGCAACACAATTCCGGATTTGGGCCACCAACACCCTCAAAGAATTTATCGTCAAGGGATTTGTATTGGATGATGAACGGTTAAAACAAGGCAAGCATTTTGGTAAAGATTATTTTGATGAGCTGCTTGAACGCATCAGAGAAATACGGGCAAGCGAACGGAGATTTTATCAAAAAATTACTGACTTATATGCCCTGTGTGCTGACTACAGCAAAGAAGCTGAAACGACCAGGGATTTTTTCGCATCGGTACAAAACAAATTGCATTGGGCGATAACAGGTAAAACCGCAGCAGAAATAATTTATACTGAGGCAGACGCTAAAAAAATATACATGGGCTTAAAAACATGGAAGTTTGCACCCAGCGGAAAAATTCTAAAATCGGATGTTAACGTTGCGAAAAATTATTTGAACGAAGCCCATATTACTGAACTTAACCGGATTGTATCAGCGTATCTTGACTTAGCTGAGAACAATGCTTTGCGGCAGCAATTAATGTATATGAAGGACTGGAGCAAATTCCTTGGTAATTTTTTACAACTCTCTAATTATCCTATTTTGAAAGACACAGGAAAAATAACGATGCTGGAAGCTAAATTGAAATCCGAAACAGAGTTTGCAAAATTCAGGGTAATACAAGACAAGAATTACGAATCGGATTTTGACAATGAAATCAAAAAAATAACGAAAGGGAAGACAAAAGGGAAATAGGAATCTGACAGGCTGTCCTGACCCTTGCGGTTGTCCTGATCTGGTTGGCCATATTCGAAATCTAATTTTTACTCTACTATCTACTGTTAATTAATGGGATGTAATTGTGAGTCCACAAAAATCAAGGATAAATTCAGATCAGTAAATAAGTCAATTGTTTAATTGGATTTAGTTGGTTACTTCTGAAGAAAAAAATGATTTAGATTTGTAAGAGTATATCTTTTACCTTGTCATTTCTTTTATGAGATATTTATTCTTCCTGTTTGCTTTTACTTGTTCAACTATTGCTGTAGCTCAGTCCACCCAAAAAGGAACTGTAGCCATTAAAGGCATGGTGGCTGCAAAACGTTTTGTCTTTCGTGCTCAATCTACTACCACTAGCGGAGGCGATACCCGTCAATTATCAGGGAGCTATGCGATTACCATATTACCCGACTCAATCATCAGCGAGCTCCCCTATTATGGCCGGATGTATCAGGCACCTATGAATTCCGAAGACAATGGAATAAACTTTACTTCTCTGAAGTTTGAATACATCGCGAAGGATCACAAAAAAGGTGGCTGGGACATTCATGTGAAAACGGTTGATGTTAAAAACACACCACAACTTTTTCTGACTGTCTATCCAAAGGGCACTGCCACCTTGCGTATTAACTGTATCGATCGGCAATCCGCTACCTATGTTGGCTTTATTCAGGAAGTGGGTAAAAAATAAGTTGAATCCAAATCCTTACATACTGCACACTTATTAAATTATACTAATGGTAACCCTTTTGCTGTCCAGTCTGCTCCAATATTCCTCGTTGCCATCAGTCTGTTTGTTCTGATCATATTATATTTCCTTTTCATACTTCGCCTGGGCTCGGCATTCCTATTAGGCTATGAAAAACCAAATCAAATTGATTGGATTGTAGTGATTGGATTTGGCGTCATGCGCTCTTTGACAGTGTATGCCATCATCGACTTGGATCGCCCTCGGAGTGGATTGATCGGCATGGACACGCCCCATCAAAAGATGGAAGAGCTGAGAGAGATGTTTAAGTAAAGAAAGTTTCCTGCACTTGAGCAGATAACACAAAAAATTTGTGCGTAATTTTAAACCATGCCTGCGTTACCACAAATATCTAAACGAACTTTTTGGGATGTCGATATTAGCAAGCATGATTTCAAACATTCCTATGAATGGGTTATTACGAGAGTTTTTGACAGAGGATCCCTTAATGAGGTGTTTTCTTTAATTTAAATATTATGGTTTTGACTTTGCCAAAAATGTAGTAGTCACGACACAG
>JANOQK010000509.1:0-20598 GCA_031414855.1 Bacteroidia bacterium
AGGCAGGTAAAAAACACGATTATGAAAGCGTAGTAGGCAAGTATCGTTAATGGCAATGAATGTTGTTCTATCACCTACAGCAAAGTCTAAGTTGGAGGAATTGCTGAGTTATCTTAAACTGGAATGGTCTGAAATAGTAAAACAAGAATTTATAGTTAAGCTCGACAATAAAATCAATCAGATATCTCATTATCCTAAAAGCTGCCCTGAATCCCGAGCGTTTAAAGGGCTTTATAAATGCGTAGTCTCGAAGCA
This sequence comes from Bacteroidia bacterium, assembly GCA_031414855.1. Classification (GTDB taxonomy): domain Bacteria; phylum Bacteroidota; class Bacteroidia; order Cytophagales; family Cyclobacteriaceae; genus ELB16-189. The sequence goes on from JANOQK010000509.1 coordinate 256, forward strand.
GACTACGTTCTACTATCGTATCAAGGGGAGTGAGATTGAAATAGCTACCTTATTTGATACGCGACAAGATCCAGAGAAATTTAACACGTGACATGCCTAAAAAAACCTGGTGGAAAGAAGCCGTAGTGTATCAGATTTATCCCAGAAGTTTTCAGGATAGCAATGGCGATGGTGTTGGTGATCTTCAGGGCATCATTCAAAGACTCGATTACATTCAAAGTCTTGGCGTTGATGCCGTATGGCTCAATCCAATTTACAAATCTCCCAATGACGATGGCGGCTATGACATCAGCGATTATTATGAGATACAGCCGGAGTTCGGCTCGCTAAAAGATTTTGATGAACTTCTATCCGGATTGCATACTCGCGGCATTAAGCTGATCATGGACTTGGTGCTTAACCATTCCTCTGATGAGCACCACTGGTTTGAACAATCACAAAAATCAAAAGACAATCCTCATCGTGATTATTATTTCTGGAAGCCAGGTAAAAATGAAGGACCGCCCAACAACTGGCCTTCCTTCTTTGGAGGCAGTGCATGGCAAATGGATGAAGCAACAGGTGAATATTATTTGCATCTGTTTTCCAAAAAGCAACCAGACCTGAATTGGGAAAATCCAAGACTAAGAATAGAAGTTCAAGGCCTTATGAAATTTTGGTTGGATAAAGGTGTGGACGGTTTGCGGCTGGATGTCATCTCTGCTATTTCCAAACGAATTGATTTTCCGGACACAGACACACCTGACTTTAATGAGACCATAAGAAAATATTATGCTAATGGTCCGAGGCTAAAGGAATTTATAGGTGAAGCCAGAAAGGAAGTCTGGGATAAGTATGATGTGATGACGGTAGGAGAAGGCCCTGGTATTACCCCTCAAAATGCACTCGACTACCTGGATGAAGATCGCGGATTGAATATGATCTTTCATTTTGGTCATATGTTTATGGATCAGGGTGCAGGAGGAAGGTTCGATCCTATTCCCTGGACCATGTCAGACTTCAAGAAAGTTTTTAAAACATGGGATGAAGCATTTGAAAAGAAAGGTTGGGGCAGCGTATTTCTAGGCAATCATGATTTTCCACGCATGGTTTCTCGCTGGGGAAATGATAAAGAGTATTGGGAGAAGTCATCCAAGCTGTTGATCACGCTTTTGCTTTCTATGCGAGGCACTCCTTTTATTTTCCAAGGAGATGAAATTGGTATGACTAATACAAAACTGAATACAGTTGCCGAGTCCAAAGATATTGAAACATTGAACGGTTGGTGCGAAGCTCAGAAGCGGGGAGTATCAGAGACCGATTTTCTGAAAGCTGCTAATTATGCCGGACGGGATAATGCTCGTACACCTCTGCAATGGAACTCGGAGGGGCAAGCAGGCTTTACTACAGGAAGGAGTTGGATGGAGGTCAATCCGAATTGGAAAGACATCAATGTAGATACACAAAATTCTGATGCTAACTCCATCTTAAATTATTTCAGAAGAGTGGTTTCCGTTCGAAAGAAGTATGCCGTCTTAACTTATGGAAGTTATTCGCAAATAGAAACTGAACATGAATATTTATTTTCTTTTGTCAGGGAAATGGAAAAAGAAAAATTACTTATTATGCTTAATTTCTCTGATCATACTGTTAAATTTCCAATAGAAGATTTGCAGATTTACCAGCGAATAATTGGAAACTATGAGGATCATGACAAGTCCGTCTTACGACCATGGGAAGCTGTAATTCTAAAATCATACATCTAAATTCTAAAATCTTGTAATGGACAACAATCTATGGGGCATTGATCTTGGTGGCACTAAAGTAGAAGGTGCAATTTTAAAATCAGCAGCAGATCCAGAAGTTTTATTTCGAGATCGATTGCCAACAGAAGGACATAAAGGTTATGACCATATTCTTGGTCAGATCAAATTGGTTGTAGATAAGATGGAAGCATTTGCTGGCTATAAACCAAAGAAGATCGGGATAGCAACACCAGGAACTCTTGACCCAGGCTTAGGTGTCATGAAAAATAGTAACTCAACCAGCCTTAATGGACGACCTCTCAAAGCTGATCTCGAAAAAATGTTAGGTGTTGAATTTTTTATGGCCAACGATGCTAACTGTTTCGCTTTAGCGGAAGCGAACATGGGTATTGCGAAAGAGAAGTATCCAAATGCGAAAGTAGTATTCGGTGTGATTATGGGAACAGGTATAGGAGGTGGGGTTGTGGTAGATGGAAAGGTGATCAATGGATTGCAAGGCATAGGAGGTGAGTGGGGTCATAATTTTTTGGATGAATCTGGTGGACCGTGTTATTGCGGTAAGAGTGGCTGTGTGGAAAAAGTATTAGCAGGTCCCGCCCTCGAAAAATATTATGCTAGCATTAGCGGGCAACAAAAAAGTATGCGAGAGGTGTATGATTTGTATAAGGCGGGAACGGATCCTTATGCCATACAAACCATGGAGCGTCTTACGAATTTTTTTGGATTGGCGTTGAGTGTTGTTGTGAATATTTTGGATCCTGATGTGATCGTAATAGGAGGAGGGGTTGGTAATATTGATACCATCTATACAGAGGGTCGCGACAATTTGAGAAAATATATTTTTAATAACAGGTTAGACACTCCTATCTTGAAGCCAAAGTTGGGCGATAGTGCAGGGGTTTTTGGTGCAGCATACTTAACGGTTTAATTAGTTTCCGGTTTCTAGTTCCTGAACTTTAATCCCTGAACTTCGAATTCTAAACTTTGAATTTTAAACTTTAAACTCGATACTTTAAAATGAAACGAATTGCAGTCCTAGGCCCCATTCCCCGAGACCACATTGTTACTCATCAGGGAGATTTAATTCAAAAGTGGGGATGTGTTACACACCCCGTTATTGCCTTATCAGCTTTGGCTGGGGAGCAGATTGAAATAATCCCTGTTGTTCACATGAGAGCGGTAGATAAGGATAACGTAATGGAAGTTTTTCATGGATATGCTGGGGTTAATAAAAACCACATCACCATAAAAAATGATCAAGGCGATATTATTAGTCTTCGTTTTTTAGATGTTAATAACCGAGTGGAGCGACAAACTGGATTCATGGATCCCATAGTACCCGATGATGTCAAAGAACTTTTGGATTGTGACGTATTTGTTTTTATTCCGATCAGCGATTATGAAATTTCGCTGGATACATTGAAATATCTAAAAAAGAAAAGTAAAGGCACTATCATTTTTGATGCACATGGCCCCACTACAGCTTGTTTAGCGAATGGAGAGCGGCAGCGTAAATTCTGGATTGACCGCGATCAATGGCTCCCATATATCCATGTTCTTAAAATGAATTTGGAGGAGGCACAAGCTTCTTGGTTTAAAAAAGAGTATGAACGACAGGATTTTACAATTTCTGAAGAACCAGACCGTGAAGAGCTCCTAAAATTTGCAACACATTGCATTAACCTAGGTGTTAAATGCGTGTGCATTACTGTAGACTCAAGAGGTTGCTTGGTCTATTATAAGGTGCGAGGTAAGATCAAACAAGAAATGGTTCCGGCTGTAAAAGTAAAGGAAGTTATAGATACCACAGGATGTGGGGATTCCTTTGCGGGTGGTGTGGGGTATGGGTTACTTCAAAATCCTGGTGATTATATCAGCGCGGTTCGATACGGTAATGCTTTAGGTGCCCAGCGAACACAAGGAAAAACGTTCTCCGTATTTAAATCGCTTGAAGAAACTGATAAAATCATCAAGGAAACTTATTTTTAGACCCACTTAAAATATAATTGTGATTAAAGCTGTCATATTCGATCTGGATGGTGTCATTGTAGACACTGCTCATTACCATTATCTGGCCTGGAAACGGCTGGCAAAAGAGTTGGGGTTTGATTTAACGATCGAACAAAATGAATTACTCAAGGGTGTAAGCCGGATGCGATCATTGGAGATTATTCTTGAACTTGGTGGTATCTCCTTATCTGATTCCGAAAAGGAACGCATAGCCAATAAAAAAAATGGCTGGTTTGTTGAATATGTGAATGAGATGAAGCCAGAAGAAATTTTCCCGGGGGTTAAAGAAATGCTAAAAAGCATCCGATCAAAAGGAATTAAGGTGGCATTGGCATCAAGCAGTAAAAACGCACCTCGGGTAATCCAATTACTCAACATTGAAAATGAATTTGATACCGTAGTAGATGGCACTATGATCGTGCACAGCAAACCTGACCCTGAAATATTTTTGTTAGCTGCCTCAAAACTGGGTATTGCCCCTTCAGATTGTGTTGTGTTTGAGGATGCCGAAGCAGGAGTGGAAGCAGCTGTTGCCGCAGGTATGAAATGTGTGGGCGTTGGCTCACCTGAACAATTGGATAAGGCAAACATTGTCATCTCCCGAACCGCTGATTTGAAGTACGATCAACTTATAAAACTTTAAACAGATATTCAAATACCTTGAAAACCAAAACTTGGAACTCGGAACCTGAAACTTGGAACTAATTTTATGAAGCAATATCTTAAACACCACGAGTGGCATATTATTGAAGAAGGTTTTGATCCACACCTCAACCGAATTTCGGAAAGTGTATTTAGTATAGGCAATGGCCGCATGGGGCAACGAGCCAATTTTGAAGAAGACTTTACCGGAGATACTCATCAGGGGACGTATGTTGCCGGAGTCTATTACCCGGATAAGACTCGTGTGGGCTGGTGGAAGAATGGTTACCCTGAATATTTCGCTAAAGTATTGAATGCTCCGAGCTGGATTGGCATCAAGCTTAAGATTGGAGATCTGGTTCTGGATTTGGCAACATGCAAAGTGGAGAACTTTGTTCGTGTGCTGGATATGAAGCAGGGATTGCTTCACCGATCATTTAAAGCAATATTTAAAGATGGAAAGCAAGTAGCCGTTGATTCAAAACGATTTTGCTCCATGGCCGATGGCGAAGTAGGAGCTATCCGTTATTCTATTATGCCTCTTAATTTTTCTGCTAAAGCTTCTATCACACTTGCTATAGATGCCGATGTAGTAAATAAAGATTCAAATTATGATGAGAAATTTTGGGATGCCGTCTACCAGGAATCTCAAATGGGATGGGCTATTGTTACAGCACAAACAAAAAAAACTTTATTCCAAGTCTGCACTGGAATGGAATATGATCTGGAGACAGAGGGAAAGATCATCAAAGGGAAAGTCTATACGAATACAAAAGACAAGTATGTCGATAATATTGTAGATATCGACCTCAAGGAAGGCGTGGAGATGATTGTTTATAAATATGCAGCTGTTCTGTCTTCTGAAAACCATGCAAAGGATAAACTAATAAAACATTGCAAGGCTAAATTGGATGAGATTGCCAAGAAAGGTTATCAGAAATTATTTGACGATCATGCGGCCGTGTGGGCGCATAAATGGGAAGAGTGTGATATTACCATTGATGGCGATATTGCAGCCCAGCAGGGCATTCGATTTAATATTTTTCAACTTACTCAAACCTATACAGGTGAGGACGAGAGATTAAACATCGGCCCAAAGGGATTTACCGGTGAGAAATACGGTGGCAGTACCTATTGGGATACGGAAGCCTATTGTCTTCCATTCTATTTGAGTACAGCTGATCCTAAAGTGGCGCGCAATCTTTTGGTGTATCGATACAAACATCTTCCTAAAGCCATTGAGAATGCTAAGAAATTAGGCTTCACTGATGGTGCAGCATTTTACCCATTCGTAACCATGAACGGTGAAGAGTGCCACAACGAGTGGGAAATTACGTTTGAAGAAGTACACCGCACTAGTGCAATGGCCTATGCCATTCGAGATTATATTAATTACACTGGCGATGCGGCTTATCTGAATGACTGTGGATTGGAAGTATTAATTGGTATCTCACGCTTTTGGACGCAACGTGTCAATTGGTCTACAGATAAGAATAAGTATGTGATGCTGGGTGTCACTGGTCCTAATGAATATGAGAACAATGTCAATAATAACTGGTACACCAATTACCTGGCCGCTTGGACATTAAGATATACAACCTGGGCAATTGATCAGGTAAAAAAATCGGATGTAAAAAGATACAATGAGATTGTTGGCCAAATCAGCTTTAAGGAAAAAGAAGAAACAACAAAATGGAAAGACATCACCGACAAGATGTACTATGCAGAAGATCCAAAACGAGGTATCTTTTTGCAACAAGACGGATTTTTGGATAAGGAACTGCTGAAGGTAAGTGATCTTAGGCCTGAGGATAAACCACTGAACCAAAAGTGGTCGTGGGATAGGATTCTTCGTTCTTGCTTCATCAAGCAAGCCGATGTATTGCAGTGCATGTATTTGTTTGAGGATGATTTTACAAACGATCAGATCAAACGCAACTTTGATTTTTATGAGCCCATGACCGTGCATGAATCATCTTTGTCTCCTTGTGTTCATGTTATACTGGCATCTAAGATTGGTTATAAGGATCGTGCTTATGAATTTTACTTGCGAACTGCACGCCTCGATCTTGATGACTACAACAACGACACAGAAGATGGATGCCACATTACTTCGATGGCAGGTACATGGATGAGTCTGGTGAAAGGCTTTGGAGGCATGCAAATCAAGGATGGCAAACTGTATTTTAATCCCTACATTCCTGCACAATGGAAATCCTATTCTTTCCGGATAGAATTCCGAGGAAGGGTGATTAAAGTGAACGTATCAAAAGATAAGACAGAGACTCTTCTGGTGTCTGGGGATTCACTAACGATTCAATTGAATGGTAAGGATGTTAAACTGTAAGGTAATCTTCTGAACTAGACCTAATGTCGCCATCCTATCGATCTGTTATTAATGGTAAATCATTTCATCAGGTAGTCAGCATAGCAATAATTCTATGTTCAATTATTTTAGGAATTGAGACCTTTTATCCAGAACATAAATTACTTTTCGATGCCATTGATTGGCTGTTCACTACCTTCTTTGCTGCTGAGATTATCTTAAGACTCTTCGCAGAGGAGAATATTCTGAATTTCTTTAAGCTATGGTCCATTAAAAAGGACTCGAAAAATAAGATCAGGTTTTTGGTAGAGGAACATGGATTTTGGAATTGGTTCGACTTCGCGATTGTTTTTGTTACCATCGTGAGTTTGTTCTCGCATTTTTTCGAGCATCCGGAGTTTCTGATTGTAAGCCGTCTTTTTCGTGTACTTCGCGTCCTCCGGCTTTTGGAAATTAGCGATGAATTGAAATCTGTAGAGCGTAAAATCGTCAGCATTATACCTACTATTTTTTCGTTTGCTCTTCTGCTTGGCATCTTGCTTTATATCTATTCGATCATTGGCGTGTATTTATTTAGTCATCACCAATATCAACATGCAGACTTCTCTTCTCTGGGTCATGCATTTTTGACTCTTTTCCAATTAATGACGCTCGATGGCTGGTCGGATATGATGTATGCCGCTAGCGATAACTATAACGGCAGCTGGCTGATCAAGAGCTACTTTGTGAGTTTTGTGGTGTTAACCGCTATTGTAAGTTTCAATGTTTTTGTAGCCGTACTCACTTCGCAGGTTCATGAAAAATTCATTGAAGACCAGAAGAAGGCAGATAGAAAGCTTGCTAAATTAGAAGGAGAGATTTCAGAGGCTGAGCAGGAGCTTGAATCGGGATTTACAGAAGTGTTAAAAGAAATTCGGTCGTTGCGAAAAGAGGTGGAGGAACTCAAGAAAAAGTAAGTTCCTACTTCTTTAAGTATTGGGTATCGAATAAGTTATACTTCAAAATACAATAGATAGCACGAAAGCCATCCTTCCAGCTGATTTTCTTACCTTCTTCATACGTTCTTCCGTAGTAAGAAATGCCAACTTCGTATATCCTAATTTTAGGGAAACGGGCGATTTTCGCAGTTACCTCTGGTTCGAATCCAAATCTCTTTTCCTTTAATAATAGTTTTTGAATGTATTCCCTGCGAAAGCATTTGTAGCAGGTTTCCATATCAGTAAGGTTAAGGTTGCTAAATACATTTGAGATGGAGGTGAGAACCTTATTTCCAATGGAGTGCCAGAAAAAGAGAATCCGGTGGGGGCGGCCACCCATAAACCGAGATCCATAGACAACATCTGCCACTTCATCCAGAAAGGGTTTAAGTAGCAGATTATACTCATTGGGATCATACTCCATGTCTGCATCCTGAATAATCACATAATCACCTGTGGCTTGGTTTATTCCAGTGTGAAGTGCTGCGCCTTTTCCCTGGTTTACATCATGTGAGAAATAGCGCATATTCAATTCCTTATGTTCATGGATGTAGTGAAGAACCTGGCCTTCGGTCAAATCAGTAGAGCAATCATTCACTACGATGATTTCTTTCTCAATTCCCCCAATTAGATTTACATTTTTTACTTTTTCAAGAATCTTTTGTACAGTCTTCTCTTCGTTATAGACAGGTATGATGATGGACAGTGTAGCCATGAGTATCGTTTTATAATTTGATAAGGCATTTTCGTTTCAATGTCGCTTCTCTTGTTGCAGGGTTTAAGAACTTTCCCCTGGGAGTTGATACTGGATACTCACCCATGCAATGAATGACCTGAAGATTGGGTCTTCTGTTCTTAAATTCTAGTAATTGTTCTTCTGTCGTGTAGATCAAAACATCTTTCTTTCCCAATAGAAATTCAAAATCATCCGTGGCTGGTATGGTCATATCAACATAAAAATTCATTGCCCAGGGCTGCCCCGCTTTATAACTATAGAAATTTCCTTTTGTTACACCATTCTCCAAAGCTTTTGTTGCCATTTCAGATCCCGCTTGATATTTCAATAGTTCTGGATAAAAGTAACTGTTTAATATCAGGTTAACGCCAACAGCCAATAGCGTACAGGAGAGTATTAATTTGTGCGAAGTCTTTACAACAAAAGTTAAGGCAGCGAATGCGCTTGCTAATGCAATAAAGATCATAATAGCAAGTAAGTTATGCTCAGGAAAGCAAAACCACACAAGTACAAATACTGCAATCAATAAAGCATAAAGAATACTAGTCTGAATGATATAAAGAATTTTAGCGGCTTTAATATCTGTAGTATAGAACACATGCAAAATGAATTTAGCTGTGATGATGGCTCCTAAAGGATATACGATAAATGCGTAGTGTGGTAATTGATAAGCGCTGGCCGATAACGCCATAAATGGAAGTAGCAAGCCAAAGAAGATTAAAAACTCTTTTTGAACTGCCTTCCCAATAAGATGTAAGAAAATATTTTTGACTTCACGAATTAATCCAAGGACCAGAAAAATACTCCATGGAAAAAAAGCCCATAGAGTGCTGTGCGAAAGAAAGAACGGACCTGTATTATTCTTCCAGACATTTTCACCTGTAATCCGGCCAAAGCTCTGTGTCCAATAATAAAATCGAAGCCCTGAAACTCCCGTTAGACCATTCACTACTTTTTCTGGATGCTGATCAAATTGAATGTACAATCCGTAAGACATTGGTATAAGAACAATCGCTACAATTGCCAAACCTATAATCCAAATGGGATTGAAAAGAGTTTTCCAATCTTTCCTCAGAACAAGGTGCATGAAGATCCCAAGTCCGGATGCAACCAACCCAATTGGCCCTTTGGCCAGCATGGCCAATCCAATCCCAATAAAAGCAAAAATGAAATGAATGATCTTTTTATTTTCAAGATAGGCTGCTACTTGCCACATGCTGAACACAAACCAGCATATTAAGTTAGTGTCTGTCCTTACATCATGATTAATAAGAAAGGTTGCTTGAACGGTTGCCAGGATTAAAGCTGCGAGGTAGCCGGTCCTCTTATCGTAATACAGTTCTGCTAATTTGAAAGTAGAATAAAGTGCCAATAGCGTGGCCAGAAATGCCGGGATACGAAAGGCAACATTATTGATCCCAAAGATTTTAAACGAGATGCCACTCAACCAAAACAATAGGGGGGGTTTATCCAAATACTCGCGTCCCTGATCGGTAAAAGTGAGATAATCTCCTCGCTCAAGCATCTCCCTTGTAATAGAGGCATATTGCGCTGAGTCAGGATCCATCACATTGATGAACCACCCAACAACGTACACAATGCTTGCCCCAAGTATTCCCCAGAAAGCAATTTTCTTTATATCCTCTGTCAGACTTTTTGATGGATCATTCAACATCTCCGATATATATAATTTTGCGAAGTTAAACAGGAAGGCTAATAAAAAAACAGGAAAAAAATAGGGATAGAGTTTCCCCTATCCCTACGTAATTTAGGTGATCGACTTTGGTTATGCGGCTGAGGCAGACTTCATCTTTCTTACCCAGACAAGCAAAATTGCAAACAGTACAATCAATATTACTGGAAACGTGACCATTGTTTGCAAGGTAGCCTGTCCAGCCGCTAACTCCAATGCATCACCTTCCAAATTCATGGCAGCAGCTTCTACACGCGAACTGTCAATCCAACCGCCAATGATCGGCTGCCAGATGGATGTTGAAAACATACCAAAGGCTCCAACAATAGACATTCCTATTGCACCACTCAATGGTATTTTTTCTGCCACAAATCCAATCATGTTAGGCCAGAAATAGCAAACACCCATAGCAAAAAAGACGGCAGCAACGTACGCCATGGGGCCTGTTTGGGTGCTAAATAAAAAGATTCCTATTGCAGTGAAAACGGCAGAACCCAGCAGTACACCAGTTTGATCAAACTTATGAACGAATTCTCCTCCAAAGTATCTCCCCACTGCCATTAATCCTGTTACCAAGGCTAAAATTACCATTGGTTCAGCTCCGCTCTTAGCCATAATGATACCAGTCCATTGTTGTGGACCAAACTCAGAAATGGCAGTTAAGGTCATGCATACACACATAAAGATAAATAGTGGAGTTGCCATCGCTTTTAGATTTTCAGCAAGTGAAGCAATTTCCTTCTTTGGCTCTGGAAAGGCTTGCCCATAGAACAGGTAAGCGTAGATGATGGTAGGGATAAGAATGATCCATATTTGTGCCTCCCAGCCCAAATTCATTTTTGTCATGCCAAGCGATATTAGACTTCCAAGCACGATGCCTCCAGGAAACCACATGTGAAAGCGGTTCAGTAAGGTATTCATCTGTTTTCCGGAATAACTGGCTGCAATCATTGGGTTACATGCTGCTTCGGTGCATCCATTACCTAGACCAATGAATAATGTGGAAATTAGAAGTCCGACATATCCCCCAGAGAAAATCGTGAGCAGTATGCCAAGCGTATGAGCAAAAAAGGCAAAAACCATAATCTTTTTTGGGCCGATGGAACCATAAAATACCCCACCCAATACCATTGAAATTGGGAACCCTACAAACCACATTGAGTTAATAAATCCAAGCTGCTCTGCTGTAAGATTAAAAGTTGTTGCTAATTGTGGTAGAATACCTGCCCGTATGCTGAAAGAAAAGGCAGTTGTAATCAGGGCAAAGCAACTACCATAAAAAAGTCTTTTTTGGTTTTGATCGTTCATGATTTATGTGGTTTGGTTTTGGTATGTGAAATATCAGTTTAAAAATTTTCTTCTGCAAACGATTTCGTCCAGTAATTGCGATTATTTTGTCAGCGGTGGAATCATGATTCAAAGTTCAAATTTGTTGACCCTTCTAAATCTTAAATCTTGAATATTGAATCTTGAATTGGGCTTTTTACAGTTCAAAGTTGAACTCTTCTTTTAGAAGTCGGTCATAGATTTTCTTGTCGAAACTATATAGCGCGGCCGCCCGGTGCGACACGTCTTTTTGTTTCTCTTTGCTAGGCACGAGCAGATTCATATTCATCAGCTTGCGCCTGAAGTTCGATTTGTCAAGGGGGTTACCCAGAATACTTTCGTACAACTCTTGCAATGCAAGAAGAGTAAATTTTTTCGGAAGCAGGTTGAAGCCAATTGGTTCATGCCTGACTTTATGTTTCAGATGCGCAAATCCAAAGTCCAGTATTTTTTTATGATCATACGGAAGCTTTGGCACGCTTTTAATATCAACCCATTTTGCATCGGAGGCAGTAAAACCAGGATGCAGGGAATAGTTCTCTGGCTTGACCAAAGCAAAATAGGCTATTGTAATGACACGTTTGGTTGGGTATCTGTCTAAATCCCCAAAGGCTCTTAGTTGTTCCAGATAAATGTTCGAAACTCCCGTCAAGGCTTTTAGAATTCTGCTGGCCGCATCATCTATGCTTTCATGGTAATTAATCCAGCCGCCTGGCAATGCCCATTTTCCTTTGCTGATGCCTTCACCATGCTTGACCATCAATATTTTAAGAGTGCCCTGGTTAAATCCAAAAAGCAGGCAGTCAATGGAAACCGAATCCATTATCTTGTAAGGAATTTGAAGCGCTGCCTTCATTTTCTATCAAAAAAAAGTGACAATGTTTTAAAGTTATCCTAATATTGGCTCAAATTATGGTCAAAATGACTATTAGTAAAATTTTCTGCTAAAAATATAATTCAATGAGTCAATACCTGATTGGTATAGATGTAGGTACTTCCTCTATAAAAACATCTGTAGTGGATGCTTCGACAGGTCAAACGTTAGCCTCAGCGCAATCACCAGCAGAAGAGATGACAGTGAGTGCATTACAAACTGGCTGGGCCGAGCAGCACCCTGATTTGTGGTGGGAGCATACCATCAAAAGTGTTAAGATGGCGCTTCAAAAGACAACATTAGACGCAAAGAATGTTACAGCAATAGGTATTTCTTATCAAATGCATGGACTAGTATTAGTGGATAAAGAACATAAACCATTAAGACCTTCTATTATTTGGTGCGACAGCCGAGCTGTGGAAATTGGAGACAAAGCATTTAAAGATTTGGGAAATCACTACTGCCTTCAACATCTTCTTAATTCACCCGGAAACTTTACCGCTTCAAAATTAAAGTGGGTAAAAGATAATGAGCCTGGCATTTATGAACGCATACATAAGATCATGTTACCAGGTGATTACATTGCCCTGAGATTAACAGGAGAAGCAACCACTACTGACACCGGGCTCTCCGAAGGTATGTTTTGGGATTATCAGGAAAAATCAATTTCTAGAAAACTACTTGATTATTACGGCATTGATAAAAGTTTAATTTCTACAATTGTTCCCGTCTTTGCCGATCAAGGGAAGTTAAGGGAATCAGTAGCAAAAGAATTAGGTCTTTTACCTGGAGTTAAGATTGCTTACCGATCTGGCGATCAACCCAACAACGCATTTTCCCTAAACGTATTAAATCCTGGGGAGACGGCAGCGACAGCTGGTACTTCTGGCGTTATCTATAGTGTCACAGATACAAATGCATTTGATCCGCGATCACGTGTAAATGCTTTTATCCATGTTAACAACACCGAGGCAATACGAAATGGCGTGTTGTTGTGTATTAACGGAACGGGTATTCTAAATAGCTGGCTAAAGAAAAATATCAAGAGTACTGGCACACCTTACGATTACGAACAGATCAACTCCATTGCTGCCGAAGCGCCTATTGGTGCCGATGGATTAATTGTACTTCCTTTTGGGAATGGAGCCGAGCGTATTTTGGAAAACAAAGGAGTGAAGTCTTCTTTTCATGGATTGAATTTTAATCGACACAATCAATCGCACCTTTTCCGTGCAGCACAGGAGGGAATCGTGTTTGCTCTTAAATATGGATTCGATATTCTTCAGGAAATGGATTTGAAGACGCAAGTGATTCGCGCAGGCAATGCTAATATGTTTCTAAGTCCGCTTTTTCGCGAAGCATTTGTAAATACAATTGGAGCGCGATTAGAACTCTATGATACCGATGGTGCCAAAGGTGCCGCTCTGGGTGCTGGCGTTGGTGCCGGAGTTTATAAAACTTTCCCCGAAGCTTTCCGCGGCCTGAAAATGATTCGATACGAAGAACCTGACAAAAATAAATCTCAACAATACACAGCAACTTATCAACTTTGGAAAACACAACTGAATAAACTTTTATGAAGCTAACTATCGGAAACAAGGAATACTTTAAAGGCATTGGCCAGATAAAGTATGAGGGAAAGGACTCAGATAATCCTTTGGCGTTTAAATATTATGATGCCAAGCGTAAGGTAGGCAAGAAGACAATGGAGGAATACTTCCGTTTCGCCATAGCCTATTGGCATACCTTCTGTGGAAATGGCGGTGATCCCTTCGGTGCGCCCACAAAAAATTTCCCATGGCTAACCAATTCAGATCCGGTGGAACGTGCAAAAGAGAAGATGGATGCAGCTTTTGAATTCATAACCAAGATTGGCGCTCCCTTTTATTGCTTCCACGATTATGATTTAGTTGATGAAGGGCCTCAGTTAAAAGAGTCTGAAAGAAGACTTCGTATGGTGGTGGACTATGCTCGCAAGAAGCAAAGAGCTTCTGGTGTAAAGTTATTGTGGGGAACTGCCAATCTTTTTTCTAATCCCCGATATATGAACGGTGCGGCTACCAATCCGGACTTTAATGTAGTCTGTCATGCGGCCACGCAAGTAAAGAATGCAATTGATGCCACGATAGAACTTGGAGGGGCCAATTATGTTTTCTGGGGTGGAAGAGAAGGCTACCTTACTTTATTGAATACCAACATGAAGCGTGAGCAGGAACACATGGCCCGGTTCTTACATACAGCCAAGGACTATGCCCGCAAGAATGGATTTACCGGAACGTTCCTGATCGAACCAAAGCCGATGGAACCATCGAAGCATCAATATGATTTTGATGCAGCCACAGTAATTGGATTTCTTCGAGAATTTGGTTTGATGGATGACTTTAAACTTAATCTCGAAGTGAACCATGCAACATTAGCTCACCATACTTTTCAACACGAGTTGCAGGTAGCAGCTGATGCTGGAATGTTAGGCAGCATGGATGCGAACCGTGGTGACTACCAAAACGGTTGGGATACGGATCAGTTCCCGAATAATCTTTTTGAACTAACTGAATCATTACTCGTGATTTTAGAAAGTGGTGGGTTCAAAACCGGTGGTATTAATTTCGATGCAAAAACAAGGAGAAATTCTACTGACCTGGCAGATATTTTCCATGCTCACATTGGCGGTATGGATACATTTGCCCGTGCCTTGTTGATTGCTCAAGCTGTCTTAGAGAAATCTGATTATAAGGCGCTTCGTAAGCAGCGTTATTCTTCATTTGATTCCGGAAAAGGAAGACAATTTGAACTGGGTAAGTTGGCATTGGAAGAGCTTCGCGAACTCGCTGTTAAAAATGGCGAGCCTGATCAAATCAGCGGAAAGCAGGAGTATTTTGAAAACATGATAAACCGCTATATTTAGTGCAATGTTAATAGTGAATTGTTAATAGTTAACCATGGAAATTACGCAAAAGTGGCTATTTTGCTTCTTTGATAAATTGAAGCAAGACTATACAATGATAAGTTCACAACAAATAAAATTTAACTTTTAACGATTAACGAATATGAATCGAAAATTACGAATGGGAATGGTAGGCGGAGGCAAAGATGCCTTCATCGGTGCCATTCATAGACTGGCCGCCAACATGGATGGCCTTATCGAAATAGTGAGCGGTGCTCTTAGCATTGTACCTGAAATTGCCAAAGACAGCGGCAAGGCACTTTTCCTTGCGGAAGATCGTACCTATCTGACATTTGAAGAAATGTTGGAGAAGGAAAGTAAACTCCCGGCTGACAAGCGCATCGACTTTGTCACCATTGTGACTCCTAACTTTGCTCACTTTGCTCCAGCCATGATGGCTCTTGATAAAGGCTTTCACGTGGTGGTTGAAAAACCAATCACATTTACATTGGATGAGGCCAAGCAGTTGAAGAAGAAGGTGGAAGAAACGGGTTTGATGCTACTTCTCACTCATACCTATTCTGGTTACCCAATGGTGAAGCAAGCTAAAGCGATGGTAAAGGAAGGGACACTGGGCAAAATCAGGAAAGTTTATGTGGAGTACCCGCAAGGTTGGTTAAGTAAGTTGAGCGAACGAGAAGGAAACGCACAAGCTGCCTGGCGAACCGATCCTAAGAAATCGGGTAAAGCTGGAGCCATGGGAGATATTGGAACCCATGCTGCTCACCTTGCTGAATATGTTACAGGCCTTAAGATCACTCACCTCTGTGCTGATCTTAACATACTTGTAGAAGGACGCGCACTGGATGATGATGGAAATGTGTTGTTGAAATTTGACAATGGAGCAGCTGGAGTTTTAATGGCATCGCAGGTTGCGGCTGGAGAAGAGAATGCATTGAGAATTCGAGTTTATGGGGAGCATGGAGGGATAGAGTGGGCGCAACAGGAGCCAAACACCTTGATTGTGAGATGGCATGGTAAGCCAACACAGATATTGCGTGCTGGCACAAATGGATATTTAGCGTCAACGGCACTTCAAAATTGCCGCACACCAGCCGGTCATCCCGAAGGATACTTAGAAGCATTTGCCAACTTGTATAAGAATTTTGCTTTGACATTATCAGCGAGGATAGATGGCACCAAGCCACCTGAAGCAGCTTTGGACTTCCCTTCTTTTGAAGATGGAATAAGAGGCATGGCATTCATTGACAACGTTGTCAAGAGTGGTCAGAGCAAAGAGAAATGGACAGCATTTGAAGTTTAACAAACACCTACCATGCAAACATTAAAAGGACCCGGTATATTTTTAGCGCAGTTTATGGGCGATGAGGCCCCGTTTAATAATCTGAAATCGATTTGTAAATGGGCTGCATCGTTAGGATATGTAGGCGTGCAGATTCCTTCTTGGGATGCTCGCTGCATTGATTTGAAGAAAGCTGCCGAAAGCAAGGACTACGCTGATGAGATCCGTGAAACAGTAGAATCATGCGGATTACAGATCACCGAGTTGTCAACCCATTTGCAAGGCCAGTTAGTTGCTGTTCACCCTGCCTATGATGTTATGTTCGATGGCTTTGCACCAAAGTCTGTTCATGGTAAGCCAAAAGAACGGACTGCCTGGGCAGTAGAGCAATTAAAGTTTGCTGCTAAAGCCAGCAAGAATCTTGGTCTTAATGCACACGCCACATTTTCTGGTGCATTAATGTGGCATACTGTTTATCCGTGGCCTCAGCGCCCTGCTGGATTAGTGGAAGATGGCTTTAAAGAATTAGCAAAACGTTGGCTTCCAATCTTGAATGCATTTGACAAAGTAGGTGTGGATGTTTGTTATGAAATACATCCAGGTGAAGACCTTCATGATGGTATTACCTTCGAACGATTTTGGGAAGCAACGGGGAAACATACTCGTGCGAACATCCTATATGACCCAAGTCACTTCGTTCTTCAGCAATTGGATTATCTTCAATACATTGACTTCTATCATTCGTTTATAAAAATGTTCCATGTAAAGGATGCGGAGTTTAATCCAACAGGAAAAAGTGGTGTCTATGGCGGTTATCAAGATTGGATAGACCGACCCGGGCGTTTCCGTTCTCTTGGTGATGGACAAGTTGACTTCCAAACCATTTTTTCAAAGCTTGCTCAATATAACTATAAAGGTTGGGCCGTGTTAGAGTGGGAGTGTTGCATCAAGCATCCGGAACAAGGTGCAGAAGAAGGCGCACCATTTATTAAAGATCACATTATTAGAGTAACTGAAAAAGCGTTTGATGATTTCGCATCAACCGGAAAGAATCCTAAACTCAATAAACAAGTACTTGGTATTTAAACTAAACATAAAATGAAGAAAATATACATTCTTATTGTAGCAGTTGCATGTGGTATTGCTTTCGCTTCTTGCGGATCAAAAGAAACAAAGTCCACGGAAGAATTTGTAGCCAATGAAACCACGGAGGCAAAACCAGCTGTTGATTTACTTGCGCAGGGTGAAGCATTGGTGAAGGCAAGTGATTGCAAGACATGTCATCACGCCACCAATAAGATCATTGGCCCATCTCATACCGATGTAGCTAAGAAATACGAATTCACAGAAGCCAATGTGAAAATGCTTGCACAAAAGATAATCGCTGGTGGTCAGGGGGTATGGGGAGAAATTCCGATGGCAGCGCACGCTGATCTTACACCAGAAAATGCAGAGAGCATGGCTCGGTATGTATTATCATTGGATGGCGAAAAAGAGCATTGATTATGAAAAGATTTGTTGTTGTAGCCTTTATGGCTATCTCCTTGGTGGGACTAGCTCAATCACCCAATACTCTTACGAAGGAAGAGAAAAAAGAGGGATGGAAACTATTGTTTGACGGAACCTCAACCAATGGTTGGAAAAAGTATAAAAGCGATAAGATTGGGGCTGCCTGGAAGGTAAAAGAAGGAGCACTTTACCTCGATGCTTCAAATAAGAAAAATTGGCAACCAGGTGATGGAGGCGATATTATTACGGAGGGCATCTACGAAAATTATGAGCTTAGTATGGAGTGGAAAATCCAACCATGTGGAAACAGCGGTATCATCTTTAACGTGCAGGATGGTAATTACGAATCCGTTTGGCATACAGGCCCGGAGTTTCAAGTATTAGATAATGCATGCCATCCGGATGCAAAAATTATCAAGCATAGAGCAGGGGATTTATATGACTTGATCTCTTGCAAAACAGAAACCGTTAAGCCTGCAGGTGAGTGGAACATTGCTGTGATTAAAGCAAATAAAGGAAAGTATTCTTTTTGGCTAAATGGCACCGAAGTAGTTACTGTAGATATGAATACCCCGGAGTGGAAAACGCTCATTGCAGGAAGTAAATTCAAGGATAAGCCTGACTTCGGAAAGTTCACAAAAGGCAGAATCTCACTTCAGGATCATGGCGATCAGGTGTGGTATCGGAGTATTAAGATAAAAGAACTTTAATTACCAACCGCGGAGACGCCAAGACGCAATGAAATGGAAAGGGAAAAGTATGATGATATCTCAAAGATCATATTGGACTCGTCAATAATGGTTCATCGAGAAATGGGTCCCGGTCTTTTGGAATCAGTTTACCAGCAATGCCTTGCAAAAGAGTTCTCATTAAGAGGCTTGGACTTTCAAAAGGAAGTATCAATCCCACTTGTTTATAAAGGCTTTGTCTTGAACAAAGATTATGTGATTGATATTTTGGTGGAAAATGAAATTGTCTTGGAACTTAAAGCAGTTGATTCGATCTTGCCAGTTCATGAAGCTCAATTAATTAGTTACTTGAAATTGGCTGATAAGAAACTTGGATTCTTGATCAATTTTAACGTTCCATTACTCAAAAATGGATTTAAAAGATTTGTTAATAATTTTTAATAGCGCCTTAGCGCCTTTGCGGTAAAATCATGAAAAAACATTTACTCTATCTTCTTTTGCTCACTATTTTATTTTCATCTTGTACACCCGAAAAACCTCGTGTGTTGGTTTTTTCGAAAACCAAAGGATACAGACATGAATCTATTACCGCTGGAAAAGCAGCCTTGCAAAAATTAGGGCAAGAGCAAGGCTTTGATGTTGACACCACCGAAGTTTCGTCAGACTTCAACGATGATAACTTGAAAAAATACAACGCTGTGGTCTTCTTAAGCACCACAGGTGATGTACTTGATCAGATGCAGCAAAATGCCTTCATACGATTTATCCAAGGCGGAGGAGGTTATGCAGGCATTCACGCTGCCGCAGATACCGAGTATGACTGGTGGTGGTATGGAAAATTAGTAGGCGCTTATTTCAAAAGCCACCCAGCCACGCAGGAAGCAAAATTCAAAAAAGTAAAAAATTTTGGTAATGGGATCAGCTTACCAGATGAATGGATACGCACCGATGAATTGTATAACTACAAAAAAATCGCAGATGATATCAATGTACTCTATACGCTGGATGAGACTTCGTACAAAGGCGGAGAGAATGGAGACAATCATCCAATAGCCTGGTATCATGATTTTGATGGTGGCCGTTCTTTCTACACCGGCATGGGGCATACCAATGAGTCTTTTGCTGACCCTATGTATTTAGATCATGTCTATCAGGGAATTTTATATGCAGCAGGAGAGGGCAAGCCAGATCTTTCAAAAGCAAAGGAGAAGAAGATGCCTGAGGCAAACCGTTTCACTAAAGTAGTACTTGGTTCTTTCTTTGATGAGCCTACCGAGATGGATATTCTGCCTGATGGACGCATCATCTTCCTGGAGCGAAAAGGAAATGTGAAGATGTATAACCCAAAGACTGATTCTATTAGCGTAATCAACACCTTCAATGTGAATACCAAGTTTGAAGATGGTATGCTGGGCATTGCACATGACCCTGACTTTGAAACGAACAAATGGTTTTATATTTATTACTCACATCCTGAGAAATCAGCCAACGTGCTATCTCGATTTGTATTTGATGGTGAGAAAATCGATCAAAGTTCGGAGAAACAGATGCTGGAAGTTGCTACCCAGCGGGAAAAGTGTTGTCATACTGGCGGATCAATTGTATTTGGTCCGGGCAAAATGTTATTTG
>JANOQK010000510.1:0-5011 GCA_031414855.1 Bacteroidia bacterium
CTCACTTAGGTGAAAAGAGGGAAGCACCAGAAGGTGGCGAAATTTTCAAACAGCTTGACCTTGCCGAAACGCTGAAAAAAATGGTGGACGCAGAACAGCAAGCATTGAAAAAAGGAAAGAATCGGAAGGAAGCTATCTATGCTGCTTATGATCGTTTTTACAAAGGTGACATTGCACAAGAATTTGTAAGAGGAGCACAAGAACAGGGCGGATTAATTACGATGAATGACCTCGCCAATTGGAAAGTAAAAATTGAAGAACCCCTCTCGGTTAACTACAAAGGAATTGAAGTATACAAAATGCAACAGTGGACGCAGGGTCCAGTCTTGCTGCAAGCGTTGAACATCCTGGAGAATTTTGACTTGAAGGCCATGGGATATAATTCAGCCAAATACATTCATACCATTTATCAGGCCATGAATATGTCGTTTGCTGATCGTGATTTTTATTATGGCGATCCTGCCTTTGCGCCTGAAGAACCAATGAAGGGATTACTCTCAAAAGAATATGCGAAGGAGAGAGCTAAAACTATGAATCTCGAAAAAAATGACCCGAAAGTGATGCCGGGCGATCCCTATCCTTTTGAAGGAAAGAAAAATCCTTATCTCGATTTACTCTCGGATTGGAACGTGGCCTCGTTGGATAAATTTTCACAAGCGCGTCCGGATGAATCTTATTTGAATGGATTTTTGGGAGGAACAACCTCTGTTGAGGCAGCGGATAAAGAAGGTTGGGTCGTATCAATAACTCCAAGTGGTGGTTGGCTCCCAGCTTGCATTGCTGGCAAAACCGGAGTGGGTATGAGCCAGCGTATGCAGAGCTTTGTATTGGATAAAAAATTGGATCCATTCAATGTGGTGGAGCCTGGCAAACGTCCGCGCGTAACATTAACACCATCACTCGCCATGAAAGATGGTAAGCCATTTATTTCTTTTGCTGTTCAGGGTGGCGACTCACAAGATCAAAATCTTCTTCAATTCTTTTTGAACATGGTGGAATTTGGAATGACCGTTCAAGAATCAACAGAAGCAGCCAATGTTAACACCTATCAAATGTATTCTTCACTTGGGGATGAGAACGAACGTAAACCAAAACCTGGTGCCATGCTTTTACATTCCGGCACACCGGCTTGGGTTCACAAAGAACTTATCCAAATGGGATATAAAATTTCCTTTGACGATCGCACATCAGGACCAATCAACGCCATTTATTTTGATTGGAAGCATGGAAGCTTCTGGGGCGGATCAAGTAATCACGGAGAAGATTATGGAATTGGCTGGTAGGAATAGTAGAAAGTAGTAAGACATAAGTAGTAAGATAAAAGACAACGAAATATGAAATACAAATTAACACTATTCGCCATTGCTGCGTTTGCTCAAGCCATTTCGGCCCAGACTATTCCTTCGGCAGACATACAAATCAAAACAGCTTTGTTAGCAGCAGCGGAAGAATCGCGCGAGAAGGCGATGGTGTATGGCTATTCGCCTAAAGGTGAATTTATTGTGTTGCGAAAAGGTGAGAATGAATTGATTTGTCTGGCGGACGATCCGGCACAACCCGGTCTTAATGTATCGTGCTATCATAAAAGTCTGGAGCCGTTTATGGAACGAGGTCGTGTGTTAAAAAAAGAAGGAAAAAGTTTTGATGATATTTTTACGATTCGCGAGGCTGAAGTAAAGAGCGGTAAGCTTCAGATGAACAAGCAGCCCGCCAATCTTGTGGTTTACTCAGCACCTGCCGATAAATACAACGCTGAAACCGGAGAAGTAAAAGATGGTTATTCAAGGTCAGTCGTCTATATTCCTTTTGCTACTTCCGAAAGCACAGGGTTGCCTGCAAAACCAACTACACCAGGTATGCCTTGGATCATGAACCCAGGCACACACCGTGCTCATATTATGATCGATCCGCCAAAAAAGAATTGAATTATTTTTATTTAACTTAGGAGATTGATTTTTTATGAGATCGATTTCTCTATTAATTGCCTTTGTCCTTATTGGTTTTTGCTCAAGAGCCCAAGAATCGCCAGGCATTCCTAGCAATAAGGTAAGATTCACCGCCATCGCGGGGTTTGGTCAATCTACTTTTGCGTTTAATATTCCTTCTCCTTCAAAATTCACAACTCCTGAATTTAGACTGGGCTTGGGAATTATTAAACCCCTCAACAAATTTTTTGAAGTTAAATCCGGCATTTCGTTTGGGGTAAAGATGAAGCGCGAACCCTACACTAAACAGACGGCACAAGGATTTCTTGTAGTTGTAGCTTCTCCGGCCTTTATGCCGACCTTTATGAACGCAGATGAGCTTGCTAGCAAACGAAATCATTATTTTCTGGAGATTCCTTTACTCCTTCAAGTTCATTTCAATCATCCGAAAGTAGGATTAAAATCAGGAATAAATTCGCGATTCTGGCAGCCCAATAACAGCGATGTAGATTTACTGACGGCAAGACCAGAACTTGGAATATTGGTTGGCGCCTATTATGAACTTAATAGCAAACTGAATATTGGTCTTGACTATTATTACGGGCTTACGAAAATGGATAAAAGTGTGTACATGATAAATTCAGATTCCCCCCTTACTCTTATCATGTACAATCGATTTTTACAAATGAATTTGGAATACAAGTTTTAGTGGAACAAAAGCGCGAGGTTACCCTTAATCAAGCTTTGGCAAATAATCCTGTGGATCAACTGCCTTGCCATCCTTAAGAATCTCATAATGTAAATGAACACCCTTGGAAAGTCCGGTGTTTCCAACATACCCTATCGTTTGACCTTTTTGAATGTTATCTCCCACCTTCACAATTGCACGTTGAAGATGCGAATAAGAAGTCGAAAAAGTGTCTCCGTGTTTGATCAGAATAAATTGACCACGGTATTCATCAAATGTGTTCTCCAAAATAATCCCGTCATCAGTAGACTTAACTATCTCCCCTTCAGGTGATTCAAAGTCGATGCCTGTATGAAGTCTAACTACTTTTAGTATTGGATGTATCCTCATGCCATAACCCGATGTAATCTTTGTTTTGTTTAAATCTACGGGAGCAATTTCTGGAATACTTATCTCAGCAACGCCAGCGATATCATCCGGGTTAATTGAAACCTCCAGGGTTTTTTTTGAAAAGGCAAAGGAAAGGATACAAATAATGGGTATCAGGATCATGTACAACCCAGAAAACGGAACTGGTGTTCTTTTTTTGGTAATCATAACGATACGGTTTTTAATAGATTGATAGTAAAAATTGATTATTGGGCCATAATAATGAGTTCGCTGAATTTCTTTTAACATACATTCCAAATAGTCTTCAGGCTGAACATCTCCTTTAACAGTTTGTTCGTCTGCCAGGTATTCGTGTTGTAATTTCAAGGATCGCTTAAATGGAATCATTATCGGATTAAACCATAGAATGATTCCCGCTACTTCGAGTAATACTACATCCATCCAGTGAAACTGCTGGATGTGAATTTTCTCATGGCGAATGATCAATGGATTGATTTCAGTTTTCGGAAGGAATATCAGATTGAAAAATGAAAAAGGCTCAGTTCCATCTACTCTTAGAATACTAACGTGATCAATTTTTTCGACAACTGAATTTCGTTTTATCTTTAATATGCTCACTACTGAAAAACCAAGTCTTATGGTAAAAAGTAGGACTCCAACCAAATACACCCATGATAGAATTAATGGATAATTAACTTCATGATTAATTGCCTCGATAGAACTAAAGTCATCATAATAGTGAGTTAAGGAGGTTTCAGGAGTTGAATCAGTAACTATCGCAAAGACCGCGGTAGATTGTGAAATTTCGAGTGTTGGTATGACGAACGAAAAAATAAGTGTAAGAAGAAGGTAAAATCTATTCGCTCCAAAAAAAGTATTCTTCCTAAATAGGATCAAATAGGGAATGTATAACATCACCAAACAAATACAGACTTTGAGCAAATACCATCCTGCAACTATCATCTTACTTTTTTTTAGTCTTTAATTTTTTAATCTTCTCTTCGACTAGCAGTTGGATTTCTTCCAGTTCAGAAAGATTGAGTTTAGAATTTGCAAAGTAGGAGGCAAAATTGGATGTCGACTCAGTAAAATATTCAGAGATGATGGGCTTGAGTCTGCTATTGAAATATTGGTTCTTTGAAATCAACGGATAATATTCATTGATCTTTCCGTAGGTCTTAAAACCAATAAATTCTTTTTTGACTAAAACTCGGATCACCGTAGATACCGTTGTATAGGCAGGTCTCGGATCAGGAAAAGATTCGAGGATGTCTTTGAGAAATCCACGCCCCAACTTCCATAAAAACTGCATGACTTGCTCTTCTGCTTTGGTTAGCTGCTTGTGTGCCATGCCTCAAATGTATAACTATATTTATAGTCATACAACTATATCCATAATAATAAATATAAATCGGTCAAAAAAACAGCTTTACTCTATTGGTTTGGAGGTGATTGTATCACAAAAAGTTATGCGTATAAATCATTGCGATCCGCTTTCGCTACTTCGAAAAAGAACTTTGCCACTTTTTCTGTAACTGCTTTAAAATACTTTTGCCCTTTATCTGCAGTGGCTTTACGTGGATCGCCAACACCAGTGTCTTTTGTCACTTGCATCCATTTGCGCTCGGCCCAAGCCCAACCTTCGCGAAAGGCAGTGACCTTAAATTTCTTTGCAGCTCCATCCCCCGCTTCTGACAATGGTCTTACTAAGTGAGGAGTCAAATGCATCATCACGCTGGTTTCCATTTCACCAGCGTGATCGTCTTTGTTCTCAAAAAAATCTTTTTGATCAACAGATTGATACCAGTTGCACTGACACAAAAACATGTTGGGAAACTTCAATCCTAACTCACGAATCATCGTTTTAAAATCATTTCCGCCATGACTATTCAAAATAATAAGTTTGTAAATACCCTGGCGATCCAACACCTCCACCACATCGCGAAGTACAGCAAGCTGTGTGCTTGGGTTCATGTTCATATCCAACAGCACATCAAACTGCCCGGTG
>JANOQK010000511.1:0-3784 GCA_031414855.1 Bacteroidia bacterium
GATTGAAGAAAAAACACTTGGAGTGATCAAATATTTATTGTGGAAAAATCACAACATAAGTACCCCTGCAGTCAACACGTTGATTGATCAGGTCATTGGTTTTGCTTACCTCACCAAATTATTTGTTGACGAGCTGGCAAAACTGGCAGGTCGCAATAAAAAAATAATTGCCCACTTTCATGAGTGGATGGCTGGTCTCCCAATACTTGACATAAAGCGTGATGAGCTGCCGGTGAAAACAATCTTTACTACTCACGCTACACAACTTGGTCGCCACCTGGCAATTAATTCTCCTTTATTTTATGCACATCTTCCGTTTTTTAAATGGGAAGATGAAGCCAAAAAATTTGGAGTGGAGACGGAAGCAGCAATAGAATATGGCTGTGCGCAAAACTGTGATGTGATGACAACAGTAAGCGAGGTTACTGCCCGTGAGTGCAAACATATTCTCAGACGAACACCGGAGGTTATCCTTCCCAACGGATTGAATATTCAGCGCTTCGAAGCATTGCATGAATTTCAAAATCTGCACGCCACTTACAAAGAACAAATTCACAGGTTTGTGATGGGGCATTTTTTTAGTTCGTATTCCTTTGACCTTGACAAAACTATCTATCTGTTCACATCGGGTCGTTACGAATATAAAAACAAGGGATTTGACCTAACACTAGAGGCTCTCTTTCATCTTAATCAACAACTCAAAAAAGAAAATTCCGATATCACAGTAGTAATGTTTTTTGTGACAAAAAGAGATTTCTTCAGCATTAAACCTGAAGTACTTCAGTCGCGCGCGATGATGGAAGAAATCAGGCAAACATGCGAAGCAATACAACGACAAGTCGGCAAGCGATTATTTTTTGAAAGCACTCTTGCTCAGAATCATCGGCTTCCCGAACTCAACGATTTTGTAGATGAGTATTGGAAATTACGCTATAGAAGAACAATACAATCCTGGAAGAGTACAAAATTACCTCTTCCCGTCACACACAAGTTGGTCAACGAAGAGCAAGATGATATTCTGCAATTTCTGGTTCGTAGAAATTTACTCAATAGAGAAGAAGATAAAGTAAAGATTGTATATCATCCTGATTTCATCACTTCAACAAATCCATTATTTGGCATGGACTATAGCCAGTTTGTAAGAGGATGTCATTTGGGAATTTTTCCGAGTTATTATGAACCTTGGGGTTATACACCGCTAGAATGCATGGCCAGTGGAGTGCCAGCAGTAACAAGTGACCTTAGCGGTTTTGGAGATTACTTGTTGCGCAATATGCCTGATCATGAAAAGGGTGGAATGTTTGTAGTAGAACGAGGCAAGCGCACGTTTGACTGGAGCGCAAAGCAATTAGCCTCATTCCTCCACCGATTTTTAATTCAAGACAGGAGGAGTCGCATTATGCAACGCAACAATGTTGAAAATTATTCCTATGCGTTTGATTGGGAAAATCTGATCAAAAACTATGAGGATGCATATCAGTTGGCTTATCCAACTTGATAGCGTTGATTTCAAAAAAATGGCGCACACTAAAATTAGTAGGCGCCAATTCAATTTTGAAAATAAAGATTTATTGAGCCTTTACGGGAACAACAAATTTAACATCTGACCATTCGAAGACTATATTAATCCCGCCATCTGCTTCAACAGTGGCGATTGTGTATTGCTCAACAGGACTGCCTGTACGCTCCACTGAAACTTTCGTCTTTAGAACATCAAGCTCATAGTCTGGTTCCATTGCACCCCATTTTCCAAGTTCCGAATTTAAAATAATCTCAAAATTGTCAGCACTAGGGATAGCATACATCCGGTATGTTCCAGCCTTCATTGGTTGTCCATTAAAAAGAAAGTCTTTGTTAACTGTCAACTCTGTTGATTCATTTGCTCCAAGTCTCCAGTATTTGCCGTAGGGCTGTAATGCCTTTTGCTCTTCTGTTCCAAAGATAACACGACCGCGCACCGATGGTCTGCCGTATGGAATCGATACTGTAAGTCCATTTGCGGTTAATTCAGTATTGCCGGGCGGGCTAAGCGTTCGGTTTCGATAATTAAGGTATGCCAAACCTATTGCCAATAGCACGATAACCGCTCCAATACCAATAACTATTTTCTTTTTCATACTTATTAATTTTGTTTGTTTCAAAAAAGAAAGGCCCTCGCGGGCCTACTTTTATTTTGTTGGAGCTGTGGACTGCCCACTTCCACCTTTTCCTGATCCCGAGATAGATTCTCTCATTCCGGTATCGGCTTGTACGTTTTGCATTTTATAATAATCCATTACACCCAGATTGCCTTTGGTAAATGCTTCTGCAATGGCCTTTGGTATTTCGGCCTCTGCTTGAATAACATTTGCGCGAGCTTCCTGTGCTTTCGCAATCATTTCCTGCTCCAAGGCAACAGCCATTGCCCTGCGCTCTTCCGCCTTAGCCTCTGCTACTTTCAAGTCAGCAGTTGCCTGATCAATCTGGAGTTTGGCGCCAATGTTTGCACCTACATCTACATCCGCAATATCAATAGAAAGAATTTCGAATGCTGTACCTGCATCTAATCCACGAGAAAGAACAAGCTTGGATATTTTATCGGGGTTGGCCAACACTTCTTTATGAGATTGTGCCGAACCAATAGATGTTACGATACCTTCACCCACACGAGCAAGGATAGTTTCTTCGCCTGCACCACCTACTAATTGAGCAAGACTGGCTCGCACTGTTACACGTGCAATGGCAATTAACTGAATACCATCGGCAGCAACAGCGGCTACACGTGGTGTATTAATAACTTTTGGGTTAACAGAAATTTGAACAGCTTCAAATACATCGCGACCTGCCAAGTCAATGGCGGTAGCTTGCTTAAACGTCAAGCTGATGTTGGCTTTGTCTGCTGAAATCAATGCGCGAATTACATTCGGAACATTTCCACCTGCTAGAAAATGAGTTTCAAGGTCGCTCGGTGTTAATGGAATACCTGCTTTTGTAGCAGTAATTAATGAATTAACAATAATGCTTGGTGGAATTTTGCGAAGACGCATTCCAATTAGCTGGCCAATGCTGACCTTGACACCAGAAAAAATAGCGGTTACCCACAACCCCACTGGCACGAAATACATGAAAGTGAAGAAGCCGATGATACCAATGAAAACAAAGAAAATAAGAAATAATCCATCCATAGTTGTATGATAAAAGTTTTAAGAAATTGGTTCTACAATAATTTGGTTTGATAAAATTTTTATGATTCGAATTCGTGTTCCACTATCAACATAAGCTCCTTGTGTCCTTACCTCAAACGTTTTGTCTTTCAATTCTGCTTTTCCTGACGGACGTAAGGCCGACATGGCAATCCCTTCTTCGCCCAAGGCCAAGCCATCCAACTCTCCTTCATTGACTTTACCATCGTTCGAGGATTTTAAAGAAAACTTGCCCCATAAATTCGACTTAAACGCAAAGTAGACTAAAACACCAGCGGCAACAGCAGAACCTCCCACGGTGATCCATCCGATTTCGCGACCGAAGTAATTGAAACTCAATGACACGCCAACTATCAGAAAAATAAAGCCAAAAAGTCCAACCAAGGTGGTTCCTGGCACAAAAATAATCTCTGCCACCAGCAACGCCAGTCCAAAAAGTATCAATGATATAACTGTCATCCACTCAATCATGGCCTATTCATTCAAAACAGAAGATGTGATGGGTTCATTTCAATTTGAGAGGTTAAAGCTAACCAATTTTTGACGGTTTGCCGAAGTTCATTTACAATCGAATTTTAATAAGCCCTTGCAAATACCACTCG
>JANOQK010000512.1:0-16376 GCA_031414855.1 Bacteroidia bacterium
CTTTACGTGAGATCCAGCCGCACCACATTTTCTACGTGTACGGTATGAGGAAACATATCTACTGGTTGTACATCAGTGATGGTATATTTTTCGGATAGGATTTTTAAATCGCGCGCCTGTGTGGCGGGGTTGCAACTGACATACACAATTCTTTTGGGTAATGCTTTGAGTAACATCTTGCACACATCTTCGTGCATGCCAGCGCGCGGAGGATCGGTGATGATTACATCGGGCCGTCCGTGTTGATTTAAAAATTCATCATCAAGCAGATCTTTGATGTCGCCCGCAAAAAATTCGGTGTTAGTGATGTTATTGAGTTTTGAATTTGCTTTCGCATCTTCAATGGCAGCAGCCACATACTCTAGACCAATTACTTTTTTAGATTGACCGGCAACAAAATTGGCGATGGTACCGGTGCCGGTGTACAGATCATATACCAATTCATCACCTTTAAGGTCGGCCATCTGCCAGGCTACTTTATAAAGTTCATAAGCCTGATCGGAGTTGGTTTGATAAAATGATTTTGGACCGACACGGAACTGCAACGTCTTCTTTCCATTTGGTGACAACATCTGTTCGGTGATGTACGGATTCCCTTTCCAACAGATGACATCCAGATCGGCAAAGGTGTCATTCTTCTTTCCGTTGATGATGTAGTTGGCTGATGTAACTTGTGGAAACGCATCTGTAATTGCTCTCAGGATTTTTTCAATCCATTCCATTTTATCATACGTCACTTGAAGAATTAACATCACCTCACCTGTATTGGCTGTGCGTATGGTAAGTGTTCTTAAAAAACCAATTTGCTTGCGCAGATCGAAGAAGGGAATATTTTCTTTATTGGCAATTTCTTTCGCAAGCAGCCGAATGGCATTGGATGGATCGGGCTGCAGGTAACATTGCTTCACATCAAACACCTTGTCGTACATGCGGGGAATATGATAGCCCAGTCCTGGTTCAAAAGCTTCGTCAGGTCTTCGGCCACCTTCGCCTTCGGGAGAAGGAAGATTTTTTTTGACTTCCAGTTCTTCTTTGGTAAGCCAGCGATTGGCTGTAAACGTATAGTCTAATTTGTTTCTGTAGTAATCTGTTTTTGCTGATGCAATGATCGGTTTGATGGAAGGAAGGTCAAGTCCGCCAATTCGTTCTAAGTTATCAACGGCTTGTTGTTGCTTGTATTGAAGTTGTGTCTTGTAGTTTATATGTTGCCACGAGCATCCGCCACATGTACCAAAGTGTTGACAGAAAGGTTCGGTGCGGTTGGGCGATAATTTTTGAATGGCGGTAACGCGGCCTTCTAAAAAATTACTTTTTATTTTTGTGAGTTCTACTTCTACAGTATCGCCTGGTGCGCCACCTTGCAAAAAAATGACTAAGCCCTCTACTCTGGCAATGCATTTGCCTTCTGCCGCCATTGTTTCGACTACAATATTATCCAGTTTGTCTCCTTTTTTCATGGGTCGCGAAAATACGTAAATGTGGGGGGTTTTACTCCAAAAGCGAATTGCTATCTTTCGCATTGATCAACTTCATGAAAAAGGTATTTCTTACTCTCTTATTATTGATTGCTTTCCCCGTGCTGGCCTCGCATATTGTGGGCGGTGAATTTGAATTGGTTCATATCTCAGGAAATCGATACCGACTTAATCTGATTATTTACTTCGACAAGATAAATGGGAATGCAGGAGCCAAAGATCTATCTCCAACAGTTTCCATTTATCGGAAAAAGGATAATTTTTTCGTGCGAAATGAAACACTCCCCTTGACTGAAGAATGGAGCGTAGCCTACACCCAGCCCGAATGCTCCAATGGTGAAATAAAAACAGACCGCTTATTTTACTCCAAGGAAATTACCATGTTGCCAGAACAGTTTGGCGACCCAGACGGGTATTATGTAGTATGGCAACGATGCTGCCGCAACTACCAGATTGCAAATATTTTTAGCAACGTTCCGAGTGGACAGTACGATCCGTTAGCAGCGGGTCAAACTTTTTATTTGGAATTTCCTCCTGTTGTAAAAAACGGGAACGCTTTTATCAACTCATCTCCACGGCTTTTTCCTCCTCTCAATGATTATGCATGTCCACAAAGATCTTACTATGTTGACTTTGCCGGAATTGATGACGATGGTGATTCCTTATATTATTCATTAGTAACACCGCTTAACACAATCATCTCTGCTGCCCTTCCCCCAACGGTTCCAAGACCCTATCCGGAAGTGACATGGAAACCTGGGTTTAGTTTATCTACGATTATGAAGGGGTCACCTGACTTGAATATTTCTAAAGAGGGGTTGTTACGGGTGACGCCAACATTGCAAGGTCTCTTTGTATTTGCTGTAAAGGTGGAAGAGTTCAGGGATAAAATGAAAATAGGAGAAAGCAGACGCGATTTTCAGATGTTGGTGACGGATGGTTGTGCACCAGCATTGCCACCAAAGATTGTAGGGAAGAAGTTGACCGATACGGAGTTTGTGTATAACAAATCCATGAGCGTAAGTTTTGCTAATACTGTTTCAAATAATGATCGTTGCATTGAGGTTCGTATATCGGACCCTGATTCCGAAAAAGCTGACAATGGTTTTCTTGAACGAATCTCGATCAGGGCGATCGGATTGAATTTTAAGGACAAAAGTTTAAACGAGATACTTCCCGCGGAAGTGACCGGTACATTAATTAATGGAAGTACCAAGGAATTCAGAATCTGTTTCCCTGCTTGCCCTTATTTTAACGGAGGTCCCTATGAAGTGGGCATTATTGCCATGGATGATGCCTGCAGTCTGCCGTTATTAGATACATTGAAAGTGAAGGTCAGCATTGAAGCTCCTGCTAATAAAGATCCTTATTTCACCACGCCCACCAATACAATTGCGACTATGCAAGAAGGCGACCAAATGAGTTGGCCTTTCCAAATTAAGGATGATGACCTCGATGAATTGTTAGTAACGCCAATGACCGATGGATTTTTATTGACTCCGGCTGGGATGAAATTTGAAATTACTAATCAGGAGAAGGGTTTGGTTAACGGTGTACTTAGATGGGACGCGTATTGCGATATTTATGACTTTACTAAACGCACCAGTTTTCAGGTAAAAATTCGAGTGGAGGACAAAGATGAGTGTGGCGCCAACGAGCCCGTCTTTGCTGTTTATAATCTGAGGGTAAATCTACCAGGAAATAATGATCCCGAAATTGATACCGATTTGACTCCAGTCGTTAGTGAAAGAAAAGTGATTGGACTGAAGCGATCTGTGGGTGATGTATTTACCTTCAATGTTGTTGGTAAAGATCTGATTGATAGTGATTTTTTAACATTGAGTGGAAAAGGAAAAGGATTTGAACTAAAAGATTATTCTATGTCTTTTCTGCCCGCCAGTGGCAATAGTACGGTCCAATCAAAGTTTCAATGGCAGGTGAGTTGTGATGATTTCAAAAAATATTCTAACGCCAAAGTGGATTCATTAAATTTTCAATTCTATGTCGTAGACGCTTCCAATAAGTGCAGGTTATATAAAGCTGACACGGTGGATGTATCGGTAAAACTTTTTCCGCCCGAAAATCAAACACCGGTTTTAACAGTTAACAGTCTAAACTCTACGTTAAAACTTAACGATAATCAATTGAACGTTACCCTAGGACAGCCAATTGCTCTGGGATTACAGGGTAGCGATAAAGACACGAAGCCCTCAAAAGATTTTCTCAAGCTGACTTTGATTGATGTGGATGGTACGGTACCATTGGAGGGATTTACTTTTAGTCCAGTTGAAGGCACGAGCCCAATAGTGACGACCTGGGGGTGGAGCCCCGACTGCAGTATTTTTCAGAATGGTATTTATGAAAATGACTATACCCTTACATTCCGCATTGCCGATGATCGCTGTTTTACGGCAACTGCTGATACGGTAAAAATAATAATAAAAATAAAAGATGTTGATGGTTCGGATGAAAAATTTTATCCACCCAACTTTTTTTCACCCAATGATGATGGCTTTAATGATTACTATGCTATGGAAGTGAAAGATATGGTGACAGGTGAATTTTTAAATGTATTGCCTTTGGATAATTGTGCCGCTCAGTTTCAAAATGTTAGGATTTACAACCGATGGGGCGGCCAGGTCTTTGAAAGTGCCGATCGTAATTTTAAATGGTTCGCAAAAGGTGAGGCGGCAGGCGTCTATTACTACGTTGTTAAATACACGCAAAAGGAATATAAGGGATCACTTTCCATTCGTTATTAACAATTACCTCAGTGATTATATTTGTGATTAAGTGATTTAGATTACTAATAGGCTGGCTACAGATTAACAGGCAGCAAAGAGTCTTCTTTAATATACACCTCCTTGTCATTCCAGTTCACTTTTATCCAAACGTCCGTTTGACCAAGAATTTTAAGTTGATGACCTTCATCAATGATACTCACCACAGAAGATCCGGCTGAGGGACCGCTCATGAGGTAGGTGGATGATTCCGAGACGATACCCACTTTCATATAATCAGTGAAATGTATTTGCACGAAAAGCAACCCAAGCGAAAACATCAGGAGAAAGGCGATAAAAATTGGTTTCTTATGTTGCCTTACTTTTTGGTAGAAGATCAGGGTAAACAAAAATACAATGAGCGTGAGCAACAAGGCAGTAATTTGAAACGAGTACTGCTGAATGCGTGTAAGCAGGGTTGTGAAATCCGTGGCTTGGTATCCTTCCAGTCTATTTTTGGATGCAATTTCTTCCATTTTTGCCAAGGCTTGTTCATCATGTGATGCCAGGTAATATAAGTGGAGATAATATAAAGACATGCTTGTGTGGCCTAGGCCTTCCTGAATATATGCCATTTTGAGGAGCATGGCAGATGAATATCCTTTGCCTTTTAAGACTGTATTGTAAAGTTCAAATGATTGCGTGTATTGCTTTGCCTGAAAAAGAGAATCTGCCTTTTTTAATTCAATAGCGTGTGACTGAGCCGACACATTATATAAGAGGATTGCAAAACATGCCGTGGTAAGAATATTTTTTAAAAACTGGGTTTGTATTATTTTCATATCCTGTTACCTTTGCGACCTCAATTACGGAAAAGCTGTTTAAATAGGCAAATTCGCTAGTTAAGAAGTGGGAAGGTCTCGTAGCTCAGTTGGTAGAGCAATACACTTTTAATGTATGGGTCCTGGGTTCGAATCCCAGCGGGGCCACAACTAATGAAATGAAGCCCTTGTTAATCAACAGATTAGCAAGGGCTTTTTTTAGGGGTAAGTGGAAGAATAAGCATGGTAAAAAACGATGAATTTTCCTCAATTGAAATTAAACTTTAGATTCAACGTCTTATCACTGGTTCATTCTTGCCAAGAGGGTTAAACCCATTCTTTTTTTATAGGACTATTAAGTCTATTCACTTAAAAGGAATTCCAAAAAGAGTCTGCTCATTTCCTAAACTTCTTATGAAGTATTATCTTAATTTCTCGGGCGGCACAGTTGAATTTTGCAGGTGTCGCTTACACTTGAATTCAAGAAACGCAAATAAATTTTCTGTAGTCGGCTGGCCACTTTAGGTGGTCTTGACGACTACCTTGACTAAATAAATGTTACCTATGAAAAAATTTCTGAAAATTCTGCTTTGGTCGATCGGTTCTGTGATCATCCTCATCTTTGCAGCCGGAAGTGTATTCTTATACAAAGTAAAAAACGGTTTTCCTGTTTCATATGAAACGGAAGCTCCGGCAATTGACATATCAGCTGATCAAACCACTGTCTTACTTTTCTCTAAGGCAACAGGCTTTCGCCATGGTGAGTCCATAGAAGCGGGGAAAAGTGTGTTCGCTGATTTAGCAAAGAAGAACAATTGGTTTCTGTACAGCACAGAAGAAGGCGGAGTATTCAACCTAGAGCAACTTGCTAAATTCGATATCGTGATCTTCAATAACTCAACTGGTCGCTTACTTAACGATGAGCAACAAAAAGTACTGGAAGAATATGTTAAGAATGGAGGAACCCTGATGGGTATTCATGGCGCAGGTGATGATTCTCATCATTGGGATTGGTACGAGCAAAATCTGATGGGCTCAAAGTTTTCGCATCATCCGCTTGATCCACAACTACAGGAAACGGATATCACTTTACATACTGTTCCTGACAGCGCCTTGGTGCAAGGTTTGCCAGCTGTATGGAAGCACACAGATGAGTGGTATGTATTTTTCGAAAATCCAAAAGACAAAGGTTTCAACATACTCTACACGATTGATGGCGAAAAGATTAATCCCAGCGGAAAAATGCTTTGGATGACCGATAAAAATTTTGGTATGGGAAAAGATCATCCTGTCGCTTGGTATCGCAATACTGGCAAAGGTCGAACATTTTATACATCAATAGGCCACAATGCAACTGCCTGGAAACAATCCGCTTTTGTGAGGATGCTGGAGAATGTCGTGAATGAGGCTAAGAAATAAGTTTTAATTTTATTAGCCGGTTACATAAGTGTTAGAATCAGAGAAGCCACCATCAGCATCATGAAATGATATCCTGTGTTGATGAAGAATAGTTTCCATGATTTCTTTTCCCAGGTCACTATACCAATATCAACAGGCAGATAAAAACCCAGCCAGGTAAAAATGGCCGAGCTCAATATATTTTGCGTCAAGGACATCTCCGCTGTTCCCGGAACATAATTCCATGCTGCGATATTGTGCGCAAAAACATAAGCAAGGAAGAAATTGCCAATGACCATGAAGATCATTCCTTTTGCCATCTCACCGCTTGTGGGTTTCACACTCGTGTCAAATCCCATTTCTTTTGCCCAGACTTTTCCGAACAAAGGAGTGTACCAGATAAATCCCAGTACGAAGTTGGCGGCAACGGCTACCAGAATGGCGATAATGTTAATGTTCATTTCCATAATAGTTGGGGTTAGGTGAATTTGAGGTATTATAAAGCTAATGAATTTGAGGATGAGCCTTAGTTACTAAATTCATTCTGAGACGATTTTTTTCAGGAGCCTTTCTGAAATCTGAATTTTTCCCTTAGCATTACTGTTGTTTACACCAAAATCAAGAATGACGACAGACCAACCCCCACAAGCGTTTATACGCAAAGACCTCCTTGATCGCCTGTTGAAAGAAGGCACCGTGCGTACATTCGCCCCGGATTCAGTAATTATCGAAGAGCATGACTACATTAAAAATGTCCCCATCGTTCTAAGTGGATCTATCAAAGTATTCAAGTTGGATGAAGACGGTAAGGAGATTTTACTCTACTATATAAAGCCTGGTGAAAGTTGCGTCATGTCCTTTTTGGGGGCAGCCTGTAATGGTACTAGTAAGATCAGAGCTGTGGTGGAAGAACAAGCTGAGGTATTGATTTTACCGGTGCATAAAGCAATTGATTTAATACGCGATAATCCGGTTTGGCTGGAATTTATTTTTCAATTGTATAATAAACGGTTTGAAGAGTTGCTGGCTGTTGTGAATGCCGTTGTTTTTCAAAAGGTGGATGACCGGCTATGGGAATTTCTGAAAACTAAAGTAAAAATGCTTCATACATCAGAATTAGAAATTACTCACCAGCAAGTAGCAGATGAATTGGGAACAGCCCGGGAAGTTGTTTCGCGGCTGCTAAAGCAACTCGAAAGAAATAATAAGATCATCCTTTCCCGAAATAAAATCAAGGTTCTTTCCACTGTGTGACTTTAGTTACGGATCGCCCGCATAGCGCCTCGTAGGTTTGTATAAAAATCTACAGCTATGAATAAAAAGTGGGGTCTGAGCAATGAGCTTTCAAGAATTCTAATCGCGGCCATTGGTGCAGTTTGGTATTTCACACCTGTAAACATGGCCACCGTGGCCCTATTTGTGTTGACAATCTCAGTGGTGTTTCTATCCACAACGTCACATTCTTTTCTGTTGTCTCCAGTCGTTTCTGCCAACAAAATCAAATAAGTCTGTATGGAATCTATTGGCTTTGCGGCTTCCATCGTGATGGGGCTTTCCTTGGGTTTGATTGGTGGAGGTGGTTCTATTCTTACCGTTCCCATTCTTGTTTACTTGTTTGGTGTTGATCCGGTTTTATCAACCGCCTATTCCCTCTTTGTCGTTGGTCTTACAAGCTTGGTGGGCTCTATTAGTCACTTCAAAAGTGGCAATGTTCACCTGAAGACAGCTGCAGTTTTTGGACTGCCTTCTATTCTTTCCGTGTATGCAACACGAAAATTCATCGTTCCCATTATACCAGATCCATTTTTTTCAATTGGTTCGCTCACGTTTACCAAGCCACTTTTTGTAATGGTCTTATTCGCCATTCTTATGTTGCTGGCGTCTATTTCCATGATTCGCAAACCGAAAAAGGAGACCTGTGAGAGCAAAGGAGTGAACTACAACTACCCATTGATTTTTGTGGAAGGCTTGTTGGTTGGTGGTGTTACAGGATTGGTGGGTGCAGGTGGTGGTTTTCTTATCATTCCAGCTTTGGTTTTATTAGCAGGTTTGCCAATGAAACAAGCTGTGGGCACTTCTTTACTCATAATCGGTTTGAAATCGTTGATCGGTTTTACTGGTGATTTAGGTTCTGGTCAACTCATCGACTACAGGTTTATGCTTTTGTTTTCCGCTTTTGCCATGGTTGGTATTTTGGTTGGAAGTTATTTTACCAGGTTTATCCCCAATGAAAAGTTGAAACCGGTCTTCGGATGGTTTGTGTTAGTAATGGGGCTTTACATACTTGGGAAGGAACTTTTATTTTAGGTAATGAATTATTGCCGTTTCACAGACACTAATCGAAAACAACCATTAATCTTAATCCTATGAATAGTAAGCTTATTCTAAAATATAGTATCGTAATCCTCATCGGAGCAGCAGCAGGGTATTCCTACTGGTATTTTGTAGGATGTAACTCTGGCAGTTGTGCCATCACTTCATCTCCGGTAAACAGTTCCATCTATGGAGGCTTAATGGGCGGACTGGTTTTGAATTCATTTTCAAGAAAAAAGAAAAACTAAGGTCACATGCAAATGCAACAAGGTCTGAAGGAGAACTGGAAACAGTTTGTTATTTTGATTATTGTTAATGCATTTGTAGGAGGCATGGTGGGATTGGAACGTTCCATTCTTCCTGAACTTGCCGCTTCTAAGTTTAATCTCACCGGGCATACACTCATTATTTCCTTCATCATCACGTTTGGTTTAGCTAAGGCCATCACCAATTATGTCGCGGGAAAGTATGCACGCAGGTTTAGTCGAAAAAAGATTTTGGTAGCCGGATGGCTATTAGGGTTGCCAGTTCCTTTTCTGTTAATCTTTGCCAACTCGTGGGATATCATATTGGTTGCCAATGTTTTTCTGGGACTTAATCAAGGGCTTACCTGGTCCACCACAGTATTGATGAAAATTGATTTGGTAGGTGAAAAGAATCGTGGATTTGCCATGGGGCTAAATGAGTTTGCAGGATATCTTGCCGTTTCGATTGTAGCTTTCGCAAGCAGTTGGATTGCCATGGAGTATGGCATTCATCCGTATCCTTTTTATTTGGGGATAGGTATTGTTGTGATCGGATTATTGCTTTCGGCTTTTGTCGTAGAAGACACTACTTCCATTGCCTCCCTCGAAAAATCATCGGCACCCGCTCAATCTTCGAAACAAATTTTCATTGACACTACCTGGAAGAACAGAAACCTTGCTTCGGTTACACTCGCAGGGTTTATCAATAATCTCAACGATGCTTTGGCTTGGGGAATTATTCCATTGTGGATGAACCATCAAGGATATTCTATCGGAGACATCGGTCTGGTGGCAGCGGTGTATCCAGCGCTGTGGGGTATTGGCCAACTTTTTTCCGGAAGGCTAAGCGACATCTTTTGTAAAAAAGACATTCTTACCTATGGCATGGTATTTCAGGCCATTGCCATTTTTTTGTTTCCCCTGATGACATCGCTTAATTCATTACTTATACTTTCCGGCATCTTAGGCATAGGCACAGCTTTAGTATATCCTACCTTTTTAAGCAGCATAGCTGAGAATACAAACGCTCAAAACAGGCCAGAGAGTTTAGGAGTTTTCAGATTCTGGCGCGACTTCGGATATGTAGTTGGTGGTTTGTTGGTCGGAATTTCTGCTGACCGGTTTGGCTTCATCTTTTCCATAGAGTTGGTGGCGGTACTCACCATATCATCGGCAATCGTTATCGTCACTCGCATATATTGTCCTACCGAAATCAAATCCGTTACCTGCTTTCAAGGCTAAGTATCAATGTCGTTAAGTTAAGCTCCATTAACTTCCTCTCTGCCGGAGAGGATTGAGGTGAGGCCATAAAGAAAAGCTTAACGTAACAACATTTGGCTAAGTATTTTATGTTCTCTGTGACTTTAGTTACGGACTGACGAAAGTCATGTTTTTACTTTTGTTGCCAGCTTGAACTAAATCTGTTAACACACATGATAGAATCATTACAACAACCATGGCCCTGGTATGTGGCCGGAATTTTAATCGGATTGACGGTGCCAACTTTATTATTGTTAGGCAACAAACACTTTGGGGTGTCTTCATCACTGCGACACATTTGTGCAGCATGCCTCCCCGCCAAAATTCCATTCTTTACTTACGACTGGAAAAAAGAAATGTGGAATTTATTTTTCGTAGGCGGAGTATTGTTGGGAGGTTTGGTGGCCACTCAGTTTCTTAGTAATCCAGAACCCATACAGATATCGGCACAGACAGTAAGTGCATTGGAAGCGCTAAATATTGAAGTTGATCACAACTTAATGCCTGCTTCTATTTTTAGTGTGGAGAACTTATTCAGTTTGAAGGGATTAGTTTTCTTTATCATCGGAGGTTTTTTAGTTGGCTTTGGTACCCGCTATGCCGGAGGCTGTACATCCGGGCATGCTATTATGGGGTTATCAAACCTTCAGTGGCCATCCCTGATAGCCACGTGCTGCTTTATGGCAGGTGGATTTGCCATGGTCCATCTCTTTTTTCCCTGGATCATGAAATTTTTATAATTCTCAATTTGACAAAGACATATGGAAACATCACATAATAATCTAAACACTACACCTTTGGCTGTTGCACACCCGATTGAGTGCGAAGCACCGAATGATCAGCTTTCAAATGAATCAGCTATTGGTTCCAATATTAAATACCTCGCGGTAGGTGTTGTGTTTGGAATTGTTTTTGTAAAAGCAGAGATCATCTCCTGGTATCGCATACAGGAAATGTTCCGGCTTCATTCCTTCCATATGTTTGGGGTAATCGGTACGGCAATAGTCGTAGGCATTATCTCCGTTTGGATCATCAAGAAATTTAAAGTCAAGACCATTCAAGGCGAAACCGTTGTGTTTCACGATAAACAATTTCATTGGGGTAATGTAATTGGCGCTTTGATGTTCGGTCTGGGTTGGGCAATAACAGGTGCTTGTCCCGGGCCATTGTTCGCCCAAATTGGAAGCGGTTTTTTAGTGGTGGCTGTTACACTTCTTAGCGCAGTGGCAGGCACATGGGTGTATGGCCTGGTTCGCGAAAAACTTCCGCATTAGAAAAATCAAAACACATTTTCTTGTGCTAACTGATTATTCACCATTTCGAAAGCGACATGGAAAGGAATTCCGCTGATAAGAATCAGATTATTAAGATCACGAATTTGCTTGTAGCTCTTGTGATACTCATGCTTGCCCTGGTAAGTGTGATGATCGCAAGCGCAGTGATTGGCCCTGCGCGTTTGGAAGCTTTCTTCTCTTCAATGGTAACTGAACCCATTACCCTTACTAAAGAAGTTGTTGCACCGGATTTATGGAAAGCACCTGATGTTATCTCCATTACAACCGATTCAACTGGTGAGCAGATAAAATATGGACGCGAATTGATTGTCCATACTTCGGAATACCTGGGACCAAAAGGAAAAGTATTGCAGATCAGCAATGGTATGAATTGTCAGAACTGCCATTTGGATGCCGGTACAAAACCTTTTGG
Organism: Bacteroidia bacterium; assembly: GCA_031414855.1. Lineage (GTDB taxonomy): Bacteria > Bacteroidota > Bacteroidia > Cytophagales > Cyclobacteriaceae > ELB16-189. Next base: position 11,940 of record JANOQK010000512.1, read on the forward strand.
AAATAATTATAGTGCGGTGGCATCCACCTATCCAAAATTCAGAGCGCGATCTGGGGCTGAAGAAACAATTGAAAAGCGCGTGAACGATTGTTTTGAACGCAGCTTGAATGGTAAATCGTTGTCAGATGATAGTCGCGAAATGAAAGCAATTGTGGCTTACATCAAATGGTTAGGCATTGATGTACCAAAAGGAGTGAGCCCCAAAGGATCAGGCCTGATAGAACTTGGTTTCCTGGATCAGTCGGCAGATCCAATCAAAGGAAAAATATTGTACGAAGAGAAGTGTTCGGTGTGTCATGGAAAGAATGGTGAAGGGCTTTTAAATGCTGAGGGCACTTCGTGGATGTATCCTCCACTTTGGGGAAAGAATAGTTTCAATAATGGAGCTGGTCTGTATCGGCTCTCCCGGTTTGCAGGCTACATAAAGGCAAACATGCCGCTAGGCGCAACTCATGATGAACCGCAATTGAGGGATGAGGAAGCTTGGCACATTGCCGCCTATGTGAATTCATTGGAGCGGCCTAAAAAAGATATTACAAATGACTGGCCGGATATTTCCAAAAAGCCAATCGATCATCCCTTCGGTCCATTTGCAGATGGCTTTGATGAGAATCAACATAAATACGGGCCTTTCAAACCTATTCAGGAGAAGCGAAAAGAATTCAGTAAGCAAAAACAAGGAAAGTGATGAACAGATTTCTGGTAGGATTATTAGTTATTATAAGTACCACACTATATAGCAACGCACAACAACAAGACCCAAGTTGGTCTGCGCGAAGGGCTATCATTGATAAAAAATGCGTAGAAGGAGATAGCCTATGTAATGTGTTGCATAAACTGGGCACCTTTGAAGGCCATATACGTTCTTTTTTTATGGCCACTACTAATCATAAAGATTACCCAGATTATTATGCGCTTGCCACCGGTGGAGGGCTGGGATATTATTCACCTATTATTAAAAACTTTCAGGTGGGTATGTCGGGGTTTATCATTTATAATAATGCATCATCGCATTTGGGACCTCAACCGCCATTTTCAAATCGTTATGAAATAGGATTGTTTGATGTCGCCCATCCGGATAATCATCAGGACTTAGATCGATTGGAGAATTTATATGCGCGTTACTACTTCTCACAGGAAAAACATTCCTATCTTCAATTTGGAAAGTTTCATTTAAAAACTCCGCTGATCAATTTACAAGATGGTCGCATGCGGCCTAACTTACAGGAAGGGCTTTGGGCAGAATGGAGTAATTGGAAAAAAATAAAATTGAAGGGCGGTTGGCTGTGGCGTACTTCTCCGCGAAGTACGATTCAGTGGTTTACTATCGGTGAATCGATTGGCATTTATCCAAATGGGCGTTCTGTGAATGGAACAAAAGCGACTTATGCCGGAAATGTTAAAACCTCTGGTATCGCCATTGGCAACATCGGCATCAATCCGGTAAAGGGTTTAGATGTGCAGGCATGGAATTACTATGTCCCGCAATTATTTAATACGTTTCTGCCGAAAGTAGAATGGAAAAGGAAACAAGGTCAAATTCAATGGCTTGCTGGCGTTCAGTATGTCTGGCAGCAATCACTTTACAACGACACACTCAGTATCCAGAAGCAATACATTTCTAAAAACGAGCAGTCGCATACATTCAGCACACGCTTAAGCCGAACTGATCTTTCGCAAGGCGATGAGTGGAGTATCAATTATACACGCATCACTAACAAAGGCAGATTTTTATTCCCGCGCGAATGGGGAGTGGAGTCTTTCTATACATTCATGTATCGCGAACGAATGGAGGGATCAGGGGATGTTCATGCAGTTATGATCCAAAATCAACGGCCATTGGATACCTCCAAAAAACTTTCCCTGCAAAGCCAGGCAGGAATTTTCTGGATGCCTTCGGTGAACAACTCCTCATTAAATAAATATGCAATGCCCAGCTTTTATCAAGCCAATTTACGTGCACGTTATAAGTTCACAGGATTTTTTCAGGGACTTCAGGCGGATGTGTTATATGTGTACAAGGGCAATCTCCAAAAGGACCTGGAAGAATCTCCAGTTTATTATCACAATAAAGTGGACATCCATCATCTGTCGGTTGTGGTGGATTATTATTTTTAGAAGCGTCAACCCTGAGAACAATTCACTTCTGAAAACATGACAAAAGTCATAATAGGCTTGTAACCCTTGTCACATACAAAATAAGCTAACTGTTTGACATTTGAGATGTTGAATATTCAATTCCTTCACATCTCAAATAAAACATCGATATGAAAGTCGAACAAATCTATACGGGCTGCCTGGCTGAAGCAGCTTATTATATTGAAAGCAATGGCGAGGCAGTGATTATTGATCCCTTACGCGAAACCAAACCTTATCTGGAGCGAGCGGCTGCGGATCAGGCCGAGATTAAATATGTATTAGAGACACATTTCCATGCGGATTTTGTGTCGGGTCATATTGATCTGGCCCAAAAAACAGGAGCTACCATTGTGTTCGGGCCAACGGCTCAGCCCGCGTACGAAGCGCATATTGCAAAGGATAGCGAGATCTTACAAGTAGGTCATGTGAAGATAAAAATATTGCATACGCCTGGTCACACAATGGAATCTACTTCCTATCTGTTGATTGATGAGCACGATAAAGACTACGCTGTCTTTACAGGTGACACCTTATTTATAGGCGATGTAGGTCGCCCTGATCTGGTTCAAAAACTAAAAGCTGAAGTTACTCCTGAACTGTTGGCAGGTTATCTGTATGATTCACTTCGCAATAAACTAATGCCGCTAGCCAATGATGTAATCGTTTATCCCGGGCATGGAGCAGGCAGTGCGTGTGGAAAAAAAATGGATAAGGAAACAGTATCCACCATAGGAAAACAGAAGATATTCAATTATGCATTGCGTGAAGATATGACCAAGAGTGAGTTCATCAAAGAAGTATTAACGGGCCTGGTGGAACCTCCTCAGTATTTTCCCGGTAATGTGCTGATGAATGTGAAAGGATACACCAGTGTTGATGATGTACTGAAACAAGGATTGAAACCACTAAGCGTGCGTGAATTCCAAACCGTATGGGAGAGTACAGATGCGCTCGTGATTGACACACGCACGAAGGAGGAATTTCCAAAAGCATTTATACCGGGTTCTATTTTCATAGGAGTAGACGATACATTTGCGCCATGGGTAGGCGCACTTGTTACTGATTTGATGCAACCTATTTTAATTGTTGCTGATGAGGGCAAAGAGGAAGAAGTCGTTACACGTTTGGCCAGAGTTGGCTATGACAATCCGTTGGGATATTTGAAAGGTGGCGTTAAGGCTTGGGTAAAAGCTGGGCATGAGGTTGATACTGCTCAGGAAATTTCAGCCGAAGCTTTTGCTGCACTATACGAGTCTCATATCAATATGAATCTGTTGGATGTGCGCAGAGAAAGTGAATTCAAAACGGAACATCTGGTGGGTGCCGATAGTTTTCCATTGGATTTCATCAACCGAAACATGAGCATGTTGGATAATCGTAAGACTTATTATGTGCATTGTGCCGGAGGCTATCGTTCACTCATTGCAGTTTCGATTCTGAAATCACGTGGGTTTATGCATTTGATCAATATAAAAGGAGGCTACAAAGCGTTGAGCCAAACCAAGCTTGAGCGAACTGAACATATTGAAGTGAACACAGAACTATAGCAAATATGATTTGCATAGATAAGGCTGGTCTCCCTGAGAGGTCAGCCTTTTTTATTTGTTCTAAATCCCGAAGAGGTAAGTGAGTTTCAGCATAAAGTTGACTTATTTAGTGCTGTGTAACCAAAGTCACAGAACTAAAATAGCCGAACTTGCATTTTTATGGCAATCAAATTATTAAGTATAAAATGAAAACAATGAATAGTAAACGATTGATCCTTCTCCTGGCGATGATGGTAAGCGCCTCGGTATACGCGCAAACATCACAAGTTTTGAATGCCACGGAATTCGAGAAGAAAATGACCGCCACCAAAGAGAAAACTATTTTGGATGTGCGAACACCAGGCGAATATAGCGAGGGGCATTTGGCCGATGCGAAAAACATTGATTACTACAAGGATGATTTTAAACAGCAAGTCAGCAAGCTGGATAAAAACAAACCCGTGTTTGTATACTGCAAGGCAGGCGGCCGGAGTGGTTCTGCAACCGAAATATTGACTGAATTGGGTTTCACTAAAATATTCGACCTTCAAGGCGGTATCACTTCCTGGAAACAAGCCAATAAGCCTGTCACAAAATAAACGCTTTCCAAAGGAAGTGTATACATCCCATCCCTCATGGCACAAACCTATTTTATATAATGAGTCACACAAAGAATTGTACCTGCCAGTCTTGCCACGATGAAGTGGTTTCGCAACGAGAGAAAGAACTTCATATACAACTTTCTGAAAACAGCAGGAGAGAATTTTTAAAA
>JANOQK010000513.1:0-8470 GCA_031414855.1 Bacteroidia bacterium
AGATTGGGAGAACGAATTCACTGAAATAAAACGAGCCATGAGGTGTTGATGTGACAATACATGCTTATAGGTTCTACTTGTCTCACCTACTTTCATTTTTTTCAAGATTTTACTTTCCACTAGCAAGCTGTCAATGCTCCTAGGCTTAGTCGATTCGATTAAATAGAAGTCAAAAAGTCCCTGCCAAATATCTTTCTCTTCTCTTTTTCGCATTAATATTTTGTTACCCTTGCGAATCACGAAGTAATAAAAATATCGCTTTCTTATTTTTTGCTTTTTAGTTTTTACAGGCAAGACAGTCTGTAGATCTTGAGCGTTGGCAATGCATTGTTTTTTGAAAATGCACTCACTGCACAATGGTTTTTTTGGCAGGCAATGTGTGGCGCCAAATTCCATGATCGCCTGATTAAATTCATCTGGATGCTCCTTTGAAATTAATTCATTGCCCAGAGTAAAAAAGAAATCCTTCGTCTTTGGATCAGAGATATCCTTATCAATGCCAAACACTCTTGACAATACACGAAACACATTTCCATCTACCACGGCTACTGGCTCTTGAAAAGAAATAGAGGCAATAGCAGCTGCCGTGTAAGACCCAATGCCACGAAGTTTCTGTAGATCTCGAAAATTGTTGGGGAATTTTCCTTGAAAATTTTCTACCACCTCCTTGGCACAGTGGTGCAGGTTGCGGGCGCGCGAATAATAACCCAGTCCTTGCCAAAGTCTAAGCACTTCTTGCTCTTTTGCTTTTGCCAGAGAATATACTGTTGGGAAGTGTTGAACAAATTTCAGATAATAAGGCAAGCCTTGTGCAACACGTGTCTGTTGCAGTATAATTTCAGAAAGCCATATCTTATAGGGATCTTTTGTTTCCCGCCAAGGCAAGCTTCGTTTGTTTTCGATGTACCACGCGAGAAGTTTTTGAGAAAACTTCTTTTGGATGGTAGTGTCTACTCTAAGATTTGTGTCCGTGTTTATAGAATGTTGAAATTCTCTTTTTATTTTTTTTTTCAAAGTGTCCTGTCTTTCATTCGGTAGGCAAACCTACAATTTCCTTTCAATTACGGGAATCTGTGGCTTTGGTAATGGTTTTCCTTTACAATACAACACCGGAAGTCATATTCCCAACAGAATTTATCAACACTTTGGCAGGTAAAAATTTGATAATCAAAGATTTCATTTTGCGTTTGACGGTTCTGCTCTTAAATTTGCCCCCCTGAATTTTTATAATCCTTAAAACGAAATCACCGTGACCAAAGCAGACGTTATCAACCAAATCGCTGACAAAACAGGCATTGATAAAGCCGATGTTTCCGCTTCTGTAGAAGCATTTTTTAGCATCATTAAATCCTCTATGGCTAGCGGCCAGAATATTTATGTGAGGGGTTTTGGAAGTTTTATTAATAAGAAAAGGAAGAAAAAAATAGCCCGCAATATTTCCCGCAATACGGCTATCGTTATAGACGAGCATTACATTCCCAGCTTCAAGCCTGCCAAAGTTTTCATTAACAAAATCAAGAATAGCGAGAAGGTTAAGCAATTAGCAGAAAAGAGTTAATCGTTACAAAAGCCGTTAATCGTTATACGGTAATTGTTACTAGTAAACTCAACCATAACTGTTAGACACGATTAACTTTTAACTATTAACATTTATCGTTTCATGCTAAGGACCCGAATCATTTTAATAGTAGCCTGCGCCATTGTCATCTGGCTTATCTTCCTGTTGCCTAAAGCCGTAGTGGAGAATGAGAGTCAGTTAGCAAGTGAGTCTGGTGAAGTTGAAACTTCTTCAGAAAATACGTCCATGCCTCATGCTTCCGCTCCTGAGGATATCCTCAAAAGCATCAAAGAGTTGAGGGCTAAGTATGTAAGTAATTCACCAGATAAAAAAAATACTATCTTTGCCGACTCTTTGGCCGACCTGTACACCAGTGCGGGTCAATTTGATAGCGCTGCCTGGTTTGCCGAAGAAGCAGCATCGTTCTTTAACACACAAGAGAGTTTTCTAAAAGCCGGAAACAGCTATTATGAAGCATACACCTTTGCAATGGACGCTGAAAAGCGTGATTTACTCGCAAATAAGACACGTGATTTTTTAGGCAAAGTCCTCGAAAAAGAGCCTAAAAATTATGAGGTAAAAGCTAAAATGGCGATGACCTATTTAAGCTCACCTTCCCCTATGCAAGGCATCATGATGTTGCGCGAAATACTGGAGGAAGACCCCAAAAACGAAGTGGCTTTGTTCAATATGGGTATGCTGTCTGTTCAATCGGGTCAGTATGATAAAGCGATTGAACGTCTTGAAGAATTAGTATCTGTAAATCCGAATCATGTACAAGGCCAACTTCTCTTAGGAGTATCCTACATGAACAAAGGAGACAAAACGAAAGCGAAAGCTCAGTTTGAAAAAGTAAAAAAGTTGGATAAAGATCCTGCTGTACAATCCACAGCAGACTCCTATCTGAAAGATTTAAAATAAATAATTGTTCAACCATCCCTTGTCTGAAAGGACACTCCTGGCAGGAGAATAAAAAGGGAAAAACTAAAAAATTATGCCAAGCGGAAAGAAAAGAAAGAAACACAAAATGGCTACTCACAAACGCAAAAAGCGTTTGAGAAAAAATAGACATAAGAAGAAGTAGGCACAAAGTGCCTGCGGGTAAAGACGCAATATTTTGCATCTCCACCGTATCAGTAAAGACGCAAAATATTGCGTCTCAACAATTATCTAAAACTACCTTGAGTAACGAACTTATTATAAGCGCTACAGAGGAAGGAAGTCGGATAGCTCTTCTCAAGGACAAATCACTTGTTGAATTTCACCAGGAGGCGGAAGGAAGCAAGTTTGTAGTTGGTGATATTTATCTGGGCACTGTTAAAAAAGTGGTTCAGGGGCTGAATGCAGCTTTTATCGACATTGGGTATGAAAAGGACGCGTTCCTTCATTACCTGGATCTCGGCCCGCAGTTCAGTTCATTACAAAAGTTCACCAAACTTGTCCGCGCGAAAAAGATCACCGGAGGCAAGCTGGAAAAATTCCATCTTGAAAAAGACATCGATAAGCATGGCAAGATTGGCCAGCAGCTTACTCGAAGCCAACTCCTTCCGGTACAGGTTGTAAAAGAACCGATCTCCACCAAAGGGCCCAGACTTTCCTGCGACCTCTCTATACCGGGACGATACCTGGTACTAGTGCCGTTTGCTACGTCCGTCAACGTATCCAAAAAGATTACGAGCAGCGAAGAGCGCAAGCGACTCCTACGTCTTATCCAATCTATTAAGCCAGAAAATTTTGGTGTGATCATTCGCACTGTGGCGGAAGGCAAAGAAGTTGCCGAACTGGACAAAGACCTTCGCAACTTAGTAAGCACTTGGGAAGAAGGCATGACCCGTTTGGTAAATGCCAATCCACGCGACAAAGTGATTGGCGAACTGAGCAAAACCTCTTCCATTCTTCGCGATGTTCTCAACGAATCGTACGATAACATCCATGTGGATGACAAAAAGATCTACGAGGAAGTTAGGGCGTATATACACAACATCGCCCCAGAGAAAGAGAAAATAGTCAAACTGTACACTGGTAAAGCTAAAATTTTCGAACACTACGGAATTGAGAAGCAGATTAAGTCTGTTTTTGGTCAGACCGTAAGTTTGAAAGGTGGTGGCTATCTGATAATTGAACACACCGAAGCACTTCACGTGATCGATGTAAACAGTGGCAATAAATCCAACCGCGAAGAAAATCAGGAAACGACTGCCATGTCGGTGAATTTGGAAGCTGCCAAAGAGGTAGCTCGCCAACTTCGCCTGCGCGATATGGGCGGTATTATCGTGATCGACTTCATTGACATGCGCAGTGCAGAGAACAAGAAGACCATCTTCAAGATCATCAAAGATGAGATGGACGCGAACGATCGCGCCAAGCACACTGTTTTGCCTCTTTCAAAATTTGGATTGATGCAAATCACCCGCGAACGAGTTCGCCCGCAGATGAACATTGCTACCAAAGAAGTCTGTCCAACCTGTAACGGCACTGGAAAAATTACGGCATCCATATTAGTATCTGATCAAGTAGAAACACACATCGATCATTTGTTGGTGAAGCAAAACGAAAAAGATTTGGTGCTAGCACTTCATCCTTTTTTACATGCGTTCTTCACAACAGGATTAATTTCGAAACGTATGCGTTGGTATTTCAAATACAAGCGTTGGGTGACTTTAGTGAAAGACACTTCATTGGCGATAACAGAATTTAAATTCCTGAATCGTGATGGCGAAGAGATTGAAGTAGCACAGGAGAAAAGTGCACCGGCATTGGCAGGGGATTAAGCTTTAAATCCATTTTCTCAGAATAACTTTAAATCCCCGCTCCACGCGGGGATCTTTGTTACAGACAGATGCATCGATTTGGTAAGTTTTGGTGGTGGCGCAGAATGTTTTCTATTATCGCTGTTTTGAAACTTTAACCAGGAACACCACACTAAATTCTCTTTGATAAATGAGATTGTTCCAGACGATAACATTTTTGTGTGGTAGAACTCATAAAAACCTGTATACTTTACTCTAAATCTTCTTCTTCGTCCAGAAATTACTAATCGGATATTTTAATCCCGCTCCAAAACTCCAAAAATCACCTTTACTAATGGAGTTCCCCGTAAATGTGTTTGAATTATTCACCGTATAGGTGATATCTTTTAATTCAATCACGTTCTCAAATCCCGCATAATAGCTTGATGAGACCGAAAGAATGATTTTTTTGAAAAGCTTTAGTTCAAAGCCCAAACCCGTTTGTAGGAGAGAAAAATACTTTTCAAGATCGGTGTTTTCAGAATAACTAAATGATACACTGTAATTAGCGGTCTTCGCAAAACCTGGTCCGGTTATAGCATTGCCATACCCATAGTAAGAATTGATACAAAACGAGTAACCAACGACTGTGACAAGATAGATTTTTTCTTTGTAGATATTTAGTCGTGTGCCAAGACGCAACGGAATTACCCAAGCATCAATTGCACCGCTAGCGAAAGAGATATTGATCGGCTTGAAACCGATTTCTGAATCATAATATTTTCGTATTACACCGGTTTCTACAAAGAAATAGTTCGTTACGTCTTGCCTTAAATTAAAACCCCAGAGGCCACTTAGATGTGGACCTTCTGTTAAATCATCTCCCGTTTCTGTAATTTCATAAACATCATTGGTAAAGGAAGCTTCCATACCGAAATAGGTCATATTTTGACTGCTTGCTTTATTAGCCACAAAATGCATCAACGCTATAAAGGTTAAAATATATTTATTCATCGCTTCAGTAGTTAGATTGGTAAACGTTGTGTTATCTAAATTATTATTTTAAATCGAATGAACGTTGTGTATTAACCCTCACACAAACAGATGTGAAAAAAATAGGGCTGGTTTAGAAAACCTCATCCGTCTTAATTTCAGTTATTAAAATTTTCCTTGAGGATTTATTTTAGACATACAGCTCATAATTTCCAAAATACGCCACCGACACAATTCATCAGTGGCGTATTTAATTTGATAACCCAGCTAAATATCTACCAGGTTAATGATGCCGTAAAAGCCCCTACTTTTTCATGCCAGTGGTAGGATGATATTTCGCCTGATTTAACTTTTGCCCCTGTTACGGAAACCTTTGATTTAACTTTTTTCCTTCTCTTCGATTCATACTAACTTTCAATGTATACGCCACCCGTGCAATCACCCGCTACAACGTTGCCCCAGGCTTGAGCCGCTACCCAAGAAATATGTTTACGCCAACGACCATTCTTTTTTCTAAGTGATTTCGTGATTGCTTTGACGTTACCTGGTCCGGCAAAAGGGCCATCAAAAATGGACACTTTGTATTTAAATCTCCACGTATTGTCACCGTTAGTTATTTTGTCTTTTTTACTAACAATTGCCCGGCACCCAGCAACTAGTAACGCAGTGTTCACAAGCTTCACACCTTCTGGAAGAGGCCGGCCGGATTGAATACTTTGAAGTGCAGCTACTTGAACCGGTCCGCCCGAGACATAGTACGATCCATCGCTGTTAAAAACATAATAGGTAGAGCCCACTTTGACTTGCCCGTTAGCGTTTACTAATGTTCTGGTTTCAGAGTCGTCCATATAGGTATCATCAGGATCAGGTGGAGCTGTTTCATCACCCGCGGTTGTAGCCAACCAAAAATCCTCTGCCGCTGTGATTTGGGACCTTAAAGAATAAATACCATATTGGTTTTCGAAATTAATAAAGGGTTGCTCGTCATTGAATCCTACAGCATCCGCGATATCAGCAAGTTCGTCATCGGTCTTTCCAGGATACTGAGCAACAAAGGCGTCCGTATACTCTGCATACTTAAAGTCCAAATATTCAATCGTTTGGCTAAAATCGGAAGGAGAATTGAAGACCAGCATTCCGCTTTCTACTGAAATCGAAGGAAGAGGCGGTTCAACTGATGCGTAGATTTCAACTTCATTCAGTCTTCCATAGATAGTTTGATTACTTGGGCCAAGTTGGCACATGACCTGTACTTCCAATGCGTTAACTGCCGTAAAACTGTGCGTTCTGGAAATGGATGTATTTGCAGTAATGGTAACTAGCGTTGTCCATGACCCCGTTGACGTAGTCCTGTATAGTATTGTGTAGTTTTGCAACGCATAACCAGAACTTGTGTAGATGTCTATTCGGCTAATATTCTTTAGTGAATTGAATTTAAGGAATACACTCTCAGGAACTCTTCCGCCAGCCGGAAAATTATTAGTCCAACTATAGGCGGGTCCCACTGTAGTATTCCGATCACCATCTTTAATTTTATTTACTGAGTATCCTGGATACGTTGACTCGGCACTCACTGTCGCTTGTGGGGCTATATTAACAGTACCTGCCAATAGCGCCAGTGTTTCCGTTGTTGTGTTGGTACTGTTGCCACTGGTTTTTGGAACAATACTTTCGGCTCGTTTAGTACTATCCAATAGTCGTTTAGATAGCTGTGCTCTGGAATTTATTTCAAGATTTTGGGCTTGATTTTGATCATTCACCTCGAGTTCACTACAACTTACGAGCGCAGCAATCAAGGAGAATAAAAACCATTTGAACGATGCATTTTTTGATTTCATTTTTAAATGAGGTTAAATGTTGCATAGCAAAAATTTAAAAAACAGACTTGGCCAATCCGTCCGCTAATAAAATGGTTATGACCGTATTTCATAAGCACCAATTAGTACGTGGCGGCTTATTAGGAGAAGGTGGCGGCAATCGGGAAGAATCTGGTTAAAATGATTGACCGGTTCTTTGAAGGAGAAATTATTCGCCTGCTGTAGGTATTTATTACAAAAGGCCTGAGAAATGGAAGTGATGCTCCTGACATCCTGTCACTTAACACTTATTGGAACAACATTTGAAATCCCTGCCCTCCGCGGGGATTTCTGTTTTTATCCCTTCTTAAAATCGTTAAACCTGAAAAAATTACACATATGGCAGTCGTTAAAGAAAAAGGATCCATTTCCATTCACACTGAGAATATCTTCCCCATCATCAAGAAATTCCTCTACTCTGATCATGAGATTTTTTTGAGAGAGTTGGTAAGCAATGCAGTAGATGCTACTCAGAAGTTAAAGAAGCTTGCCTCCATGGGCGAATTCAATGGTGAATTGGGCGATACCAAGATTGAAGTGAGCTTTGACAAAAAGAAAAAGACCATTACCGTTAGCGATAAGGGAGTTGGTATGACGAGCGAAGAGATCAAAAAATACATCAATCAGATTGCCTTCTCAGGCGCTACCGAGTTTGTCGAAAAATTCAAAGACAAAATGGATGGCAAAGACATCATTGGAAAGTTTGGACTCGGTTTCTATTCAGCTTTCATGGTGTCTTCTAAAGTAGAAGTGATTTCAAAATCTTTTGCTGAAGGAAGTGAGGCCGCAAAATGGGAATGCGATGGGTCAACAGAGTTTGAATTGTCTGCCGCTAAAAAAGAAACGCGTGGAACGGATGTAATTCTTCACGTGAACGAGGACTCTGAAGAATTCTTAGAAGAATTCAGACTCAAAGGCATCCTTGAAAAGTATTGCAAGTTCCTTCCGGTAGAGATTAAATTTGGAACAAAAGAAGAGCAGGAGGAAGACGGTGTTGACGCTGAGGGCAAACCAAAATACAAGTCTGTAACAGCTGACCGTATCATCAACAATCCTGCACCACTGTGGGCAAAATCACCTAAAGAAATTACTGACGAAGAGTATATCAAGTTCTATAAAGAACTTTATCCCTTCTCAGAAGATCCATTGTTCTGGATTCATCTCAATGTGGATTATCCTTTTAACCTTACTGGAATTCTTTACTTCCCAAAAGTGAAGAACGACTTTGAGATACAGAAAAATAAAATTCAGCTTTATTCGCGCCAGGTATTCATCACCGATGAAGTAAAAGATGTTGTCCCTGATTTTTTAATGTTGTTGCACGGAGTGCTTGA
>JANOQK010000514.1:0-6221 GCA_031414855.1 Bacteroidia bacterium
CATCAATATCGACATGTGCCCATCATGGCCGCAAGCATGCATCACTCCGGTTTCCTGTCCATTGAATTGAACTTTTTCCTTGGAAGCAAATGGAAGGGCATTTCTTTCCATAACGGGCAACGCATCCATGTCTGCTCTCAAGGCGACAACAGGCCCCGGCTTTCCTCCTTTCAAGATCGCAATTACGCCTGTTTTTGCAACCGGGTGTTGAACTTCCAAGCCTAATGATTTTAAGTACGCTGCAATCTTTTCACCTGTTTTAAATTCACGGTTGGATAATTCAGGGTTTTGATGAAATTCTCTTCGCCATTGAATAACCTGTTGCTCCATTGCATTAGCTTGCTGATCAAGTTTTGCTTGCAGTTTTGGACTAACCTGCGCCATACAAGCAACTGTTACCAGAGAAAGCAGGAGTGAATTAAGTTTTTTCATTATTGGTCTAAAGTTTTGCAAGCGCTAAATATACATATTTGGTGATCTGAATATCCTGGATGGCAACTCCGGTTAAATCTGCAATGGTAATTTGTTGATCATTGCTCCTTCGTAGTTTTTTATCATGTATCACATTTCCCAACTCCACTATTTTGTCAGGATCAATAATTCCATCTCGCACAGCATAGCCAATATCACCATGATCAATACATTGATCTTTACTATCGGCTACTATGATATCCGCCTTTTCAAATATCATTGGATCAATCTCTTGCTTTCCATCGGCATCAGCACCCATGGCGGTAATGTGTGTGCCCGGAAGAATATGGGCAGCCATCAGCAATGCTTTTCGGGATGATGTAGTGGTAACAATCAGGTTACATCGGCTTGTTAAATAATTGATATCGGAAGTGGCTTCAATCGTGAAGTCGCTTAATGAAGAATCTGTTTTGAAAGCTGCTAACTTCTCTTCGCTTCTTCCCCAGACAATTACGGAACGGCAATTTGTAATTGATTTTAAATACAGTAATTGTAATCTGGCTTGCATGCCCGTACCAACAATGCCTATGCAAGAAATTTCTGAAGGGGCGAGATACTTTGCAGCTACTGCTCCGGCAGCAGCTGTTCGAATATCAGTGAGATAACCCTCATCCAATAATATAGAAAGTATTTCACCTGTCTTTTGACTAAAGAGCAACATCATTCCATTGCCAGTAGGTAATCCTTTTGCGGGATTTTGATAAAACCCTGAGGCGATTTTAATCACATAGTAGTCATCTCCTTCTATATAGCCGTACTTAATGTGAACGTCTCCCGGAGGATGCTTAAACCCTAAATACCCAACAGGAGGAACAATCACTTTGCTTTGAGAGTACAGAACAAAGCCTTCCTCAATAATTTGAATAAGGTCTGCTACCGGATGATGATGAACAATCTCTTTTATCTGAGAAAGAGCAATTGGTTTTAGCATTTAATTACAAATTAAACTCTTCAAAACGGCTTCGCTCACATTACCTCCACAAATGATGATGGCTACTTTTTTTCCTTTATAACGATCTTTGTTTTTGATCAAAGCGGCTACAGCTACACCAGCAGAACCTTCAATGATTAAATGATGATACTTAATCACCAATTTCATAGACGCCATTATCTCTTCTTCGCTTACTGTGATGTACGAATCAACACATTGCTGACAAATGCCGAAAGTGATAGATCCCGGTTCAAGTCCACCTGCTGTGCCGTCCGAAAGCGTTGGCTTTTCTGGTACTTCAATAATCTTTCCCGCTTTGATACATTCATACATAGCCGGAGCATTCTCAGGCAAACAACCAATTACTTCAATTTTTGGATTAACAGCTTTAAGATAGGATGCTATGCCTCCGATTAATCCTCCACCTCCGATGGAAACAAATACCGTATCGAGTTCAGGCAACTGACGAAGTAGTTCAATCCCAATAGTTCCCTGTCCTGCCAAAACTTCTTCATCATTATAAGGCGATACATAAATCTGATCTGTCGTTTCTGAAAGTTTCCGAACGTACTGTTCTGTTTCATCGCTGTTCTCGCCATAGAATTCTACAGGTACTCCCCTCATTTTGATCGCCTCCACCTTAGCGGGTGATGCGCCCTTGGGTAAATAAATGGTTCCTTCTTTCTTTACCACTGATAATGCATTTGCCACCCCAAGTCCATGATTACCGGTAGAAGCGGTTATGATTTTAGATGTAGATGGTGGCAGGGATAATATTTTGTTCAGCGCACCTCTTGCTTTGAATGAACCTGTTACCTGAATGTTTTCCAGCTTTAGATAAACTTCACAGCTCGTCATCTTAGTGAGCACATACGAATATTCTAATGGGGTCTCTCTCAAGTAAGGCCGTATTCGTTTCTCAGCCGCAATTATTTTTTCTTTAATATTCATTCTAAGGTAGAATTACTTTTTGACGGCATACATGTAATCGAATGTCAGATTCAACATGGCTCTTACGCCCGTCACAAATGATTTTTCATCTATCATAAAATCTGCTGTATGATGTACTGGTAAGTTATTCAATTTCATGTCTGCTGGGTACGCTCCCAGAAAAAAGAAAAGCCCTGGCACTTTTTCCTGATAGCACGAAAAATCTTCGGCTAACGTGGTTGGTGCAACTACTATTGCATTGTCTTTTCCAACTGTGCGCTGTATGGTAGGTTCCATCATGGCCGTCAATTTTGGATCATTGAATGTAACCGGTGAACCTATCTCAATATCAACAACGGCTGATGCCCCAGCACTTTCTGCAATTTTTTCAGCTGTTAGTTTAATTTTTTGATGCAATGTCTTTTGCATTTCTGGATCAAATGTGCGGATCGTGCCTTGGAGCTCAGCCGTTTCAGGAATGATGTTTCCACGGTTACCAGAATGAAAACTTCCAATTGTAATTACGGCCGGTGCTTTGGTAAGGTCGGTTTGACGACTAATGATTGTCTGCAAACCATTCATGATCTGGCTCGCGATCATAATTGGATCCTTACTGTCCCATGGTGTCGCACCATGGGCTCCTCTTCCAACCACTTTAATTTTCAGCATATCCACTGCAGCCATAATGCCTTCGGAGCGATATCCAAGCTGCCCACTTGGTAATAGAGATAGCATGTGCAATCCAAAAATGACATCTACTTTTGGGTTTTCAAGAACTCCTTGCTCTACCATCAGAGAAGCTGCGCCATCTTCACCTGCTGGGGGCCCCTCCTCGGCAGGTTGAAAAATAAACTTTACTGTACCTTTTAGTTCGGATTTATTTTTGGATAAGATCTCCGCCACACCCATCAAAATAGCCACGTGTGCATCATGGCCACACGCATGCATGACTCCGGTTTCTTGCCCATTGAATTGAGTTTTTTCTTTCGAGGCAAAGGGCAAACCGTTACGCTCTGTTATTGGCAACGCATCCATATCCGCGCGCAAGGCTACAACCGGACCGGGTTTACCACCTTCCAATATTCCAACAACTCCTGTTATGGCAACGGGATATTGAACTTTGATGCCTAGCGCTTTTAGGTGCTCAGCTATTTTCGCCCCGGTTTTAAATTCGCGATTTCCTAGTTCCGGGTTTTGATGAAAGTCCCTCCGCCAGGTAATTACTTTAGACTCAATTTCTGCAGCTTGCAGATCAAGCTTTGCCTGCAAATTGGAATTTACCTGAGCAAACGTGGGTACGGTAAAAGCAACTAACAAAAGCGACTGATAAAATTTCTTCATAGGTTTGGGTAATTCAAATCAAGGTAGAAAAAAAGCGAGGTGTTGCGCAATCAAACTATATGGAATGGATAAAAGTCTTTTCATCGGGTGAGGAGGCGCGTAGGCGGCTAACGGAAAATGCGCCACGATTATTAATCATCAATGGCAAACGTCTTTGCCTGATTCTACGAAACGACAGTTTTCATGTGATTCAGGATTCGTGCACGCATAATAGTGAATCGTTGAGCAAGGGAACTGTGAATCACCTGGGTGAAATCATTTGTCCCTGGCATGGTCACCGATTTAGTTTGGCAACCGGGCGCGAATGTTCTGAACGATCTTCCGATTTGAATATATATCCCGTAAAGGAGGATGGAGATGGGGTGTTTGTTGGGTTGTAGCACGCAAAAGCACTAGGAACGCAAACTTTAATGTTCCTAATCTACTTTGCCAACTTTACGATTTTGCGTGATTACTTAAAACAATACTATTTTCGTGTTTCCGTTTAATCTGAAATTAGAACTAGTGCGTTTTATCCTGATCTTTCATTTTGTCTTTTCATTTGGCTGGCTCTCTGGTCAAACGGTTGATGCATTTTTCTCCAAATTAGCACCTGGAGAAACGGTTCCTGTGGATTTGCTGGCTGCACGATCAGTCGTACTCCACGATTATATATTCGAAGAGGAAGAGCTCGAGACTATTCAAAAGTCATTTCAGCAAACAGGAATTGATGCAGTTCTGTATTATAGCAACGATATCATTTTTGCAGGAAGAGATGTTACACCGGTGTTAGTTAATTATTTAACAAGCCGTGAAATAAAATTTTTGATTTTTTTTGAGAAGAGTAGCGGTTCATATACAATGACAATAACCGCCTTTAATAACAAAGGTGATTTTGTGGATGCCGGTCAACCGGCCTGGCGAATAAAGCACAATAACCTTAAAGAAATGCTAGGCTATGTGTATGGAACCGCACTTAACAGTCAAAAGAAAAAGAATTTTTTAATTAATGATCTGCCCGAAGTCGGTGAAGTGCCAAACATTATCAAAGGAAGACGTGCCGAGTTTTTTTCACTTGACATGAAAGTAGACAAGCTTGCTGTTCCAAAATTTGGAAATGAAACCATGGACAAGGAGTTGGATGAATTTCTTAAAGCAAATTATATTTCCGCTTATTTGTTAACAGATTCTAAAACAGAAGAAAAAGACCTTCGCAAACAAGGCCTGCCGTATGTACTCTGCTATGTGCATACTCGCAATGCGGCAGCGAAGCAAATTCTTGGATATGACATGACCAAGTCTGAAAGCGCACTGGCCTCCGTAACATATCCCAATGGTGCATTACAATTAAAAACTATTCCGTCTGAAACGCCTGTCTATAAATTCTATTTGCGCCACCTCGATTCTGGCAATGTGTATCTGGGTACGAAATGGGATGCTGATGTTACCTGGCAGGAGGCATTAAGAAATCATATTAAAGGCGGTTATAAATTGCCTTGATCAGCGGTTTTGCCTTTTGTTGATCACAAGAACAGCAACAATCAACAAGGCAAAAAACACATACTTGTTAAAGTGAAAATGTGGCCAGTCCCAACCCATGTGCCAAGAGTTAAATCCGAAGATACCACCAAAGATTCCTCCGATTAAACCAACTATGCCACCAAATATCCCACCCAATAACCCGATAATGCCGCCAAATATCCCCACAACTAATCCGAATACTACTCCAGCGATTGCAATCCAAAAAGGAAATGTAATGATCAGAATCAAAACGAGTAAAACGGTAGAGGTGCGTTGCATGGTTTTGGCTTTCACTAGGACTCAACAAAAATCATTCAAAAGCGAACCAAGCTCGAAATCGTTCAAATTCGAGGTTAACGCTCCATTTTGTGTTGAATAATGAACACTTCAGTTTACAAAAACGAACAACTTGTTGAATAGATTGCGATGTAATGGCACACCGCTTGCTTCTGTATAATCACATAAACAGAAGCAGCAAATGAAAACGTTTATTTTAGCCGCAATGCTGGTTGTCTTTGGCATCTCAGAATCTTATTCCAATTATTCCATGCTTACCTGCACGGCAGAGCGTGGCACCACTATTCAGGTTTATCTGAATGGAAAACTAATTAATAAAAAACTCTATGATGTTGTGCGATTAAAAAGCAAAGACGGTTGTAATTCAATTTCGGTTATTGTTTACAGTAAAGCACAAAACCAAAATTTCAGAGTTCAACGTGATATTGACATTGAGTCAGGGTATGAAATGTACCTCCAGGTGAATTCTGATGAGTGTGGTCCGAAACTTACAATTTCCAGAAGGTATCCTTTGTTGAACACCTATTCGTATAGCAAAAAATTGTATGCAAGAAGATACATTTCATAGCTAGAAAAGCAATAGTAGGGAACTTCGATAAACAAAAGCCAGGAAAAGATTCCTGGCTTTGTTCCTCTAACCTTTCACCTTATAGTGCACTACCACAATTCCGCAATCAAAAGTCTGACTCTTTACCAATTCAAGTGATTGCATTTGGGCATGCCTATCTTTCAATCGCTCACCCAAATGCAA
>JANOQK010000515.1:0-14016 GCA_031414855.1 Bacteroidia bacterium
TGATCTTTGCATATCCAAAATGACTATCTGTCCTCACCACTTTGCGGGCGTCAAGGAATTCTGCGGCAATACCCGCATTCTTGAATGCCTCCGAAATAATGTAAGCTGAAAGTCTCTCACCAAAACTCATTATGTAATCCAGCGAACGAGGAGTCCTTTCTTTAACAAGAAAAACGCCATGAAGTACATCTTCCAATTCATTGATCATGAACTTGACTTGTGCTAGCACTTTGCTTTGCTGCTGCAGGTCAATCAATTCACGAACAGCATCCAGGTGTCGCTTCTCCAATTGAGCAAGTTGATCTTTATAATCCGGACTTCCCGACAAGGCAAGTCCGCTTAGATTGATGATCGTATCCGTAATTCCACCAAATGCAGAAAACACAATAGCAATATCCTGATTGCCCAATCGAGGCTTTACAATTTCTATAACTGATTTGATTCGCTGTGGAGTGGAAACCGAAGAACCACCAAATTTTAAAATCTTCATGAACTATTTTTAACTGATTATGGAACTTTTTGATTGGGATCAACACAATTCATCTCCTGGAGATGTTGGTATCCTATGATGGGCGGGGCGATATGGTAGTATAACGGGTTACCCCGTAATAATGGCAGTAATAGTAATGCAAGTACCGACAACCTGAGTGGATGTAATTCTTGTCGATGAAAAATGAGTCTCTTGCATAAGAAGTTTCGAATTACAGAAATGCATTGGTGGATTGCAAAGATTTTTTACTGATTTTTGCAAAGAATAAAACAAACTAACGCTTAGTAGTAATTGTTAAAGATTGAGTAAGATGTCTAAAAAGAAAAAATTTGCGAGCGAATCTTGTGTCAGCATGACACAGATAGTTTTGCCTAACGACACCAATACATTAAACAACTTGATGGGTGGAAGACTCATGCACTGGATGGATATTGTTTCCGCCATTGCAGGACAGAAGCATTGTAACAGCATAGTTGTGACGGCCTCTGTTGATAATATCTCATTTCGCTCTCCCATCCAACTTGGAAATGTGGTTACCCTTAAAGCAAAAGTGACGAGATCTTTTAACTCATCCGTTGAGATTCGAATTGATGTAGACGCTGAAAATATCCCGGAAGGAAAAAAGGTGGCCAGTAACTCAGCCTACTTTACATTCGTAGCTGTTGATAAAAATGGAAGCCCAGTGGAGGTGCCTGAAGTAATTCCTGAAACGGATGAAGAAATAGAACTATACAACGGTGCATTGCGCAGAAGGCAACTTCGACTAATTTTATCTGGCCGAATGAAACCTCAGGATGCCAACGAACTCAAATCTATCTTTGACATTAAGAACTCATGAGTGATCCTGTTTTCGAAAGTTTATACTCGGAAGAACTTTATCAACCAGCACTCAAGATTACAGTTGTCCTTGCAACTGCCTGGAATAAAATAACCGATGATGAGCGTCTATTGCTTTCAAAAATATTAGGATCTGTTAAACTAAGTCTTGAGTCGGTGAGAATAATTGAGCAGGCGCAATTCAATTTAAGCACATGGATTGAAAAACCTAAGCAGGTTATCTGCTTCAGTCCAGCTTCAGATGGGTTGGCCAAGCATGAGGTAATCGAGGTGGATGGCACCTCCTTAGTTCTTTCAAACACATTAGGAGAATTAATCCCAGATGATGCCAGCAAAAGAAAGCTATGGTTGGCCTTAAAACAGCTTTTTTATCTCTAAAAAAGGCATTTTAGCTTATATTTTAATTTATTAGACCTTCTTCTATCTTTGCGGGGCTTTTTTAAGTCACATTCCGCTTTTGCGGGATTTTTTGAATCGTAAACTTATTTAAAACCTGTATGCAAAATTTATTGTACGTACTTCCCCTGTTTGGAGTCATGGGATTACTCTATGTCGTGTGGAAAAGTGCCTGGGTAGCCAAGCAAGATGCTGGCACTGACAAAATGAAAAAAATTGCCGGCCACATCGCTGAAGGCGCCATGGCCTTTTTAAAGGCTGAGTATAAAGTACTCGCCATCTTCGTTGTCTGTGTGGCCGTTCTACTTGCTGTAACAGCTAGCAGCGAAACCTCCTCTCCTTTGGTTGGTGTTTCTTTCATACTTGGTGCATTCTGTTCTGCCTTGGCAGGATTTATTGGAATGCGAGTAGCTACAAAAGCAAACGTAAGAACAACCAATGCTGCCAGAACAAGTCTCGGTAAAGCGTTAGAAGTAGCCTTTGTTGGAGGATCTGTAATGGGTATGGGTGTTGTTGGTATAGGTGTATTAGGTCTTAGTTTACTGTTTATCATATACGCAAAAATTTATGGCGTTGATACCCAGGCTGGCTTGAATCAAGTCATCACCATTATAACTGGATTTTCATTTGGTGCTTCCTCTATCGCTTTATTTGCTCGCGTTGGCGGAGGTATTTATACAAAAGCTGCCGATGTTGGCGCTGACTTAGTTGGTAAAGTAGAAGCCGGTATTCCTGAAGATCACCCGTTGAACCCAGCAACAATTGCTGATAACGTGGGAGATAATGTAGGGGACGTTGCGGGTATGGGTGCCGACTTGTTTGAATCTTATGTAGGTTCAATTGTTGGTACAATGGTGCTTGGTGCTGCGTTTATGGTGCCTGGTTTTAGTGATAATTTTGATGGTCTTTCAGCTGTTCTTCTCCCACTAGTACTTGCAGGTGTAGGAATTGTCATGTCATTTCTGGGAACATTCTTTGTGAAAGTGAAGGAAGGTGGAAATCCTCAAACCGCTCTTAACATGGGAGAAATTATCTCTTCTGTTATTATGATCGTTGCATCATGGTTCATCATCAAATGGATGTTACCTGCGGAATGGTGGTTTCAAGATCCCCTCTATACTTGGGCTGATCCTCAGTTAGGGAATCATTACACATCAACTGGTATTTTCATTGCAACTGTAATCGGTTTGGTTGCAGGTGTTGCCATTGGTTTGATAACAGAATATTACACGGCTATGGGCAAGAAGCCTGTACTTTCAATTGTAAGACAATCTTCTACTGGAGCCGCTACTAATATAATTGCTGGTCTTAGCGTGGGGATGATGTCAACTCTGTGGCCTATCTTAATCATTGCTGCTTCCATTATTGGTGCTTTCCATTTTGGAGGTCTTTATGGTATAGCAATCGCAGCCGTTGGTATGCTTTCAAATTTAGGTATTCAACTTGCCGTTGATGCTTACGGACCAATTTCTGACAATGCAGGTGGTATTGCTGAAATGTCTGAATTACCCAAAGAAGTTCGTCAACGCACAGATAAATTAGATGCCGTAGGTAACACTACTGCAGCCATTGGAAAAGGTTTTGCTATTGCATCCGCAGCCCTCACAGCATTGGCTTTGTTCGGAGCGTTTATGACAACAGCTAAGATCAGCACTATTGACGTTTCTAAAGCGAATGTAATGGCCGGTTTATTTATTGGTGGTATGCTTCCATTTGTATTCTCTGCCCTTGCAATGAGTGCTGTGGGCCGTGCCGCTATGGCTATGATCGAAGAGGTAAGAAGACAATTCAATGACATACCAAAACTTAAGGCTGCTCTTGCTTTAATGAAGAAAAACGGGGACAAACCGGTTGAAGAATGGTCTGCGGATGAGCAAAAAACTTTCCATGATGCTGACGGCTCAGCCGAATACGGTAAATGCGTAGAGATTTCTACTAAGGCTGCGCTAAGGGAAATGATTATTCCGGGCTTAATGGCAGTGGTTGTTCCTGTTGTAGTCGCATTCATGCCAGGTCTTGGTGTTGAAGCTCTTGGTGGTTTACTAGCAGGTGTTACTGTAACCGGTGTATTGATGGCAATCTTCCAATCAAATGCTGGTGGCGCATGGGACAATGCAAAGAAAAGCTTTGAGGAAGGTGTTGAGATAAATGGTAAGATGTATTATAAGAAATCTGAACCGCACAAAGCGGCAGTTGTAGGAGATACAGTAGGAGATCCATTCAAAGATACTTCAGGTCCATCCCTAAACATCTTGTTAAAGTTAATGTCAGTAGTTGCTTTGGTTATCGCTCCTCTTCTGGTGCCCTCTGATGCGGCTTCTGCAAAGAAGGAAATTCCAAAACCTAAGATGGAGGTCGTGAGTTCAATTGCACCTTCGCAAACGGTGGTGGTAAAATAATTTTAGGATTGAAATTAGAATAATTAGAGCCATGTGATTGCATGGCTCTTTTTTTGTTATTTTCGGAAAAAGAAATTACCATGAAATCACTATTCCCCATACTTCTTTGCTTCTTATACTTCCCCTCTTTCTCACAAAGCGTTATAGGAAAATGGAAAACAATTGATGACAACACAGGTGAGCCCCGCTCAATGGTAGAAGTTTTCGAGCGAGGGGGAAAGGTGTATGGAAAAATTACCAAATTGTTTAGAAAGTCGGGTGAAGATCCGGATCCGTTATGTGATGATTGCGAAACAGAGGATCCCCGGTATCTGAAAAAGATAATCGGTATGGAAATTATAGAAGGTCTTATAAAAGACGATCAGGAATACGGTGACGGAAGCATTCTGGATCCAGAAAATGGCAAAGTTTATCGATGTAAAATATGGGTAGAGGATAAACAGTTGAAAGTGAGAGGTTACTTGGGGCCGTTTTACCGTACCCAGACCTGGCAGAAGGCGGAATAACCGCAGCTCACCAGAAAAATAACGTACTTTAACTTCGAAAACATTCCCTTGACAACAATTAAAGGTTACCAATCGTGGCTTATAGAGTATTTAAGTTGAAGTCTGAAATGAGTGAAGAGGAGACCTTTGAGAGAATCAAAGGGGGTGACGAAAAGGCCTTGGAGTTCATTTATAAGAAATACTATCGGATGATGACCAAGTTGGTGATCACCAATAGTGGGACTGAAGACGAGGCTCGGGATGTTTACCAGGATGCATTGGTTGTATTCTGGCAGAAGGCTAGATCCGGAAAGCTGGTCATGACTTCAAAAATGAGTACTTACATCTATAGTATTTGCCAAAATCTATGGAGGAAAGAACTCGATCGTAAAAAGAGGTTGTCCAATGAAGAGAAAGACTCTTCAGAATCCATGGACATGGATAGCCCCGAACGCGAAAAGATAATAGCCAAGTGTATGGGGCAGCTTGGTGAAACGTGTCGCAAAGTTTTAATGTACTATTACTTTGATGAAATGTCAATGCAGGAAATAGCAGATAAACTAGGATTTGCAAACACAGACACAGCAAAGACCAAAAAATATAAATGCAAACAGAACTTAGATGAACTCGTTAAAACACAGTATTCCGAACAAGATTTTTTAGATTAATACCATGACCAATTTCAATTTAATAGACGATTATTTGACCAACCGGCTCTCAGAGAGTGAGAAAGTGACGTTTGAGCAGCAGGTGGCCTCCGATCCGTCTTTGAAAGCAGATGTAGAGCTTCAGAAGAATATACTTGACGGGATTAAGAGTGCAAGAGCGTCTGAACTAAAAGCAATGCTCAATAATGTTCCTATTGGAACTACGGTGTCAGTTTCATTTTCAGCTATGAAAATGGCAGCCGGGATTATTGGCGCAGGTATTCTAATTGGCTCACTTTACTATTATTTCCAGCCAAAAGGCCTAACAGATGGCCCAAATCTTTCTACCTCTATTCAAGATTCTTTGCAAGGAAATGATTCCGTTGAAAGCACGGAGAAAATTATTCCTACCGAAGCACCATCTCAAGAAAATAACATCCAGCCAGTTGTTGCCGAGCCAACATTAGAAAAAGCTACAGAATCAAAAGGTGAAAACAAAAAAACCTCAGCAGTTAACCAACCTAAATTAGAAGTAGCTGATCCCACAGATGAATTATCTTCAGCAGATAATCAAAGTGAGTTGGTCCTAACGGAAAACTCAAAATCTTCTGTTATCCTGTCCCACATTCAGGTTGAAACTAATTCTTCGAGTAAGAAATTTAATTTCCATTATCAGTTCAGCAATGGCAAGTTGCAATTGTATGGTCCATTCGATAAAAGTCTATACGAAATTCTGGAGATTAACGGTGACAGCCATTCAGTGTTCTTATTTTACCGTGAAAATTATTATCTTTTGGATGAGAGCCAAAATCAAATTACCCAATTTCCTTTAATCAAAGACGGTGCATTATTAGAGAAATTAAAAGAATACAGGAATCAGTAAATACAATTCACTTGTAAAAGAACCAAAACCCTTTCTACCAAAGGGTTTTCTTTTTTCTTAGGGCTCCGATAAAAGCGGAAATGGCCAAAATCCTGCCAAGACTCATTATATTTGCACTATCTATGAGTTCTGCTCCCACCAAATTCAAGGTCAGAAAGAAGAAGTTAGGAAGCTATCCTTACATCAGTGTTGTGCTAAGTGTAACGCTGGCGCTTTTTGTGATTGGAGTTTTCGGATTACTTATGATTTACTCCAAAGAAATGGAGCGTGTAGTGCGTGAGAATGTAAAAATCCAGGTCTACCTGAAAAACCACATTTCAGAAGCCCAGCAAAAGGAAATTGAAAAGAGTTTAGCTAGCCGCTATTTCCTTCCAAAGGAAGGAACCGCCAAACCAATACAATTTATCTCGAAAGATGAAGCAGCCAAGCAGTTTATTAAGGAGACAGGTGAGGACTTTCAAAAATTCCTCGGTGAGAACCCCTTGCGAGATGCCTTTCTAGTAAGTGTTAGTTCGGTTTATCATGATAGAAAGAGCATGGCAAAGATTAAGGAAGAAGTTGAAAAAATAAATGGAGTGTTTCAGGTTTACTACATTGAAAATCTCATCGATTCAATTAACGAAAATGTAACTAAAATCGGGTTACTTCTTCTGGGACTATCCACTCTGCTTTTGATAACTGTTGTATTACTCATTAACAACACGCTGAGGCTTGCTCTTTTCTCACAACGTTTTTTGATACGCAGTATGCAACTGGTAGGTGCCAAACGTTGGTTTATTCAATGGCCTTTTCTGGTTCGCGCTGCGCTGCACGGATTATTAGCGGGACTATTGGCTTCTGGTCTTTTAATCGGAGTTATCTCCTTTGCCAACAAACGAATTGAAGATTTAAGCCTCATACAAAACACAAACAGAATCGCATTACTCCTGGGTGCGTTAACTTTATTAGGAATACTAGTGGCCTTTAGCAGCACTTTTAGAGCCGTTAGAAAATATTTAAGACTATCATTAGACGAACTTTACTAGAATTTTATAAAAATGAGTAAACTACCTTTTGGAAAAAAGAATTATCAACTAATGATCACCGGATTCCTGGTAATCGTTCTTGGTTTTGTAATAATGTCGTTGGACAAAGAGCCTCACGGTTTTGGTTTTATGGGAATCACTTTAAGCCCTGTCGTTGTAGTTGTAGGATTCATCATTGAAATCGTGGCTATTCTTCATACTCCAAAGATCAAGGAGTAACGACTTAAGTGTGCCTACTATTCACTTTGAATTTCGAATCTTGAATTCATCCAGCTTTCTATAAAAAGATAATCCGAATGTCCATTATTGAAGCAATTGTATTGGCCATTGTTGAGGGGCTAACAGAATTTCTCCCGGTATCATCAACAGGACACATGATTATTGTGTCCTCTTTGATGGGAATTGCATCTGACCCTTTTACAAAAACATTTACAGTTGCCATTCAGTTGGGCGCTATCCTTTCTGTTATGGTCTTGTATTGGAAGCGTTTCTTTCAATCCTGGAATTTTTACTTCAAACTTGGCATAGCATTTATACCTGCTGCTATTTTAGGATTCCTTTTAAATGACTTTATTGATGCTTTACTAGAACGTGTGGATGTGGTTGCCTTCACATTAATAATTGGAGGTGTTATTTTCTTGTTTATTGATAAACTTTTCCAAGAAACAGAGGAGAAGGGAACATCTGATGTCTCCTATCCTGTGGCTTTAAAGATTGGTTTCTTTCAAACCATCGCATTGATTCCTGGGGTTTCAAGATCAGCTGCTACCATCATTGGTGGATTAACTCAAAAACTGAATAAGAAAACAGCTGCTGAATTCTCCTTCTTTCTGGCTGTGCCCACCATGTTTGCGGCTACAGCCTATAAACTTGTAAAATTCTATAAGGAAGGAAACAGTTTTGGTACGGAGGAATTTACCTTGTTAGCTGTGGGTAATATAGTAGCGTTCATCGTGGCTATTCTGGCAATCAAATCATTTATTGGTTTTCTCACACAGCACGGATTTAAGGTCTTTGGTTACTACCGGATAATTCTTGGAGCAGTTATTCTGGTTCTTTATTATATGGGGATTCAGTTATCCGTTGTGTAAATGGATTTGAATACAGATCGCCTTCTCCTGATTAATAAACCTCTGCGATGGACATCATTTGATGTGGTTCATAAACTTCGCTATAAACTCGGGATTCGAAAAATCGGCCATGCGGGAACACTTGATCCGCTCGCAACTGGTTTATTGATTATCTGCACAGGCAAAATGACCAAGCAGATCGATAGTTACCAGGGAATGGAAAAAGAGTACACCGGAAAATTTATTATCGGACAAACCACTCCTTCCTATGATCTGGAAACAGAAGCAAGTCAAGCCGTTGACTTTTCTCACCTGACGGATTCGGATATCAAACAAGCTACACTTGGGCTTTTAGGAACTTTTCAGCAAGTTCCACCGCTTCATTCTGCAATAAAAGTGAATGGTCAGCGGGCTTACGAATTGGCTCGAAAAGGAAAAGAAGCTGAGTTAAAGGCACGCGAAGTCACCGTTACTGAATTTGAAATCACAAGCATTTCACTTCCAGAAGTAGGATTTAGAATTGTATGCTCCAAAGGCACCTACATCAGAAGTTTAGCCCGTGATTTTGGAATTGCACTTGGAGTGGGCGCATATCTTTCAGAACTTTGCCGAACACGAATTGGAAATTTTAAATTGGAAGATGCTTTGACGATAGGAGAAGTGGAGAAATAGAGGACTGATGCTGGATTCTTGATGCTAGCTTTGGTCACCCTTAGGTTCTCAGTACGAATTTCAAGAACGCATTATCCAGTTTCAAGAATCTAGAATCCAATCATCCAGAACCAGCATGAAAATTTACCATAACCTTGATGATTTTACACGATTGGATTACGCCATTGTCACCAGTGGCACGTTTGACGGTGTGCATCTTGGTCATCAGAAGATACTGGCGCGATTGAAAGAAATTGCTGGAAAAAATAAAGGAGAGACAGTCGTTATTACCTTTTGGCCTCACCCCCGTTTCATCCTTCGTCCGGATGACAATTCACTTAAACTACTAAACACGTTTGAAGAGAAAGCAAAACTACTTAAAGATCAAGGCATACAACATCTTATCAGGATTCCTTTTACAAAAGAGTTCTCACAAATTTCATCAGAAGAGTTTATCACCAATATTCTGGTTAAGACTATTGGCACGAAGAAATTAGTGATTGGATATGACCATCGGTTTGGCAAAAACCGCGAAGGAAGTTTCGAGCAATTAAGATTAAATGGTCCAACTTATGGATTTGATGTAGAGGAGATTCCAAGACAAGATGTTGATCATGTAGCTGTAAGTTCAACCAAAATACGGCATGCCCTGGAGCAAGGCGATTTGGAGGCATCTCAGCATTTATTGGGTCGTAGCTATGAGATTAGTGGGCGAGTTGTAAAAGGTGATAAGCTTGGAAGACTGATGGGATTTCCAACTGCTAACATTGAAATCGATACGCACCATAAACTTATTCCCAAGGATGCAATCTATGCGGTTAAGGTGGAGTACGCGCACCAGGAATTTGGAGGCATGTTATACATTGGGAACCGCCCTACCGTTAATGGAACAAAAAGAAATATTGAAGTGAATATATTTAACTTTGATCGGGATATCTATGGAGAGGACTTAACCATCCGCTTTATCAAACTAATCAGAAATGACATGAAGTTTGAGGACCTAGAAGCCCTCAAGTCACAACTTCAACTTGATAAAGAAATTACCTTACAGGTTTTAACAGATCTTAAATAACAAGTCTATGATTAACAAAGTTGTAAAGGACGCTGATGAAGCAGTTAAAGACATCTTTGAAAACGCAACCCTCATGCTGGGTGGATTTGGCCTATGCGGCATACCTGAAAATTGTATTACCGCTCTATTGAAAAAAGGAGTTAAAGGGCTCACGTGTATTTCAAACAATGCGGGTGTTGATGATTTTGGAATTGGCCTTCTTCTTAAAACAAGGCAAGTAAAAAAAATGATTTCGTCTTATGTTGGTGAAAATGCTGAATTTGAAAGACAATTGCTATCCGGGGAACTTGAGGTTGAACTAATTCCGCAAGGAACATTGGCCGAAAGAGTTCGAGCAGGCGGTGCAGGTATTCCTGCTTTTTACACACCAGCTGGCGTTGGAACTGAAGTTGCAAATGGAAAAGAAGTCCGCGACTTCAATGGGAAACCCCATCTTATGGAGGAATGGCTCGTAGCTGATTTTGCAATCGTAAAAGCATGGAAGGGTGACACCTCTGGTAATCTCATGTACAAAGGCACAGCACGTAACTTCAATCCCATGATGGCAACTGCCGGAAAAATTACCATTGCTGAAGTTGAAGAACTCGTTCCCGTTGGTCATCTTGATCCCAATACCATCCATACTCCAGGCATTCACGTTCAGAGAATTTTTCAGGGGAAGAATTATGAAAAAAGAATTGAACAGAGGACGATAACAAAATAATTATGCTCGACAAGATTGGGATAGCGAAGCGAATTGCACAGGAGGTAAGAGAGGGAATGTACATCAACTTAGGCATTGGTATTCCAACTCTTGTTGCCAATTATATTCCAAAAAATCTAAATGTCATTTTACAATCTGAAAACGGCTTGTTAGGGATTGGTCCATTTCCAACCGATAATGAAGTGGATCCTGATTTAATTAACGCTGGCAAGCAAACCATCACCATGATGCCAGGGTCTGCCCTTTTCAGTTCTGCTGATAGCTTTGCCATGATCAGAGGCGGCCATGTCGACTTAACCATTCTTGGCGCGATGGAGGTTTCAGAAAATGGTGACATTGCCAATTGGAAGGTGCCAGGTAAAATGGTAAAAGGCATGGGGGGCGCAATGGATCTCGTGGCTTCTGCCAAAAATATTATTGTGGCCATGCAGCATTGCAGTAAAGAAGGAGCGTCAAAATTATTAAAGCATTGTACACTACCTCTTACAGGGCTTAAGTGCGTAAAAAAAATTGTAAGCGATATGGCCGTCATAGAGGTGCTTCCAGAGGGAGGATTTAGATTGCTTGAGCGAGCACCCGGGATTTCTATCGAGCAAATCAAAAATGCAACGGAGGGTAAATTATTTGTGGCGGGAGACATTCCTGAAATGATTTTTTAAGGCCAATAGACATTGATCACCAGACTTGACCAATGTTCATTTCTAATTTCTAGTCGCTTGATTTTTTGCTCCATTTGTTGAACAAGGTTGTCAAGTTTCTTAATTTCGATGCGATAAAATAACGTGTATGAGGAGAAATAGAAAGGATTTAAAGGTAAGAAAAATCACTTTTGAGCAGGACTTCATTGAAAAGGAAATGGCGTTTCTTAATATGTCGCCTGAAAAACGCATGGCCTGGAACCAAGACATTCAAAAAAAAATATGGGGCAATGCCCTTCGCAAATATTCTTATCGAAAAATGCGATTGGTGAAGCTAAATTGTGACTCAAATGACCTTCAGTAGAGCACATGATCGGGTTCTTAGAAAATTTATCTATTGCCAAGTTGATTTTGTGCTGATCGGGGGGCATGCAGCCATTTATCATGGAGTCCAGCGCACCACTTCAGACCTTGATATTTTGATAAGGCCAACCACGCAGAACGGTAAGCGTGTACACTTTTGGATTTGGAAATTGAGGGCTTGGCTCCAGAAGATTTTATCATTCCGCAATTTTTTAATTTTGGCATGAAACCCGGAGCCGTTGATATCCTGAATTTTATTGTCGGGCTATCCATTGATCAGGTCTTTGATAATGCGCAAAAGGTAAGAATTGAAGAGCTAAGGCTGAACGTAATAGACATCCGTGACCTACTCTCGAATAAAGAATCAATTAAGAGAACTTCCGAAAAGAATCTCGTTGACCAACAAGATATTATAGCCTTAAAAAGAATCATAGATTGGAAGAAAAAAATAAAATGAAAAAATCAACTATACAATTTGCCATCGAGTTGGACGACAATAACGTTCCGGAAAAAATCATGTGGGATGCTACCGACAAACCGGAAACTGGTTTTACGGAAGCGAAATCCATTAGCATTTCACTATGGGATCATGAACAAAAGAATACGATGCGGATCGACCTGTGGACAAAAGATATGCCGATCGAAGAAATGAAACGCTTTTACATTGATTGCATTGGCGGGCTCAGTCAAAGCGTGCTTAGTTCTACAGGCGATGAACACATGGCCAGTGAAATAAATGCACTTTGCGAACGGCTAGTTAAATATGTTAAAGCAAACTCCTGACCTTAAAAACGACCACAAATATCTGATTTTCGTTGAACCACTTTTTGTCGAACATTTATAAAATCAGGCCTTTCAAACGTTTGTTTTTAAGGTTTTTCTTGTAGTTTTAAGAATCCTTAATTTCTAAACTATGAAGAAACTATACTCACAATTGGGTTGTCTTGCCTTATTCTTTTTAATAAGTTTTGTTGCTCAGGCTCAAACCAAAATCTCCGGAACGATATTAGACGAAAAGGCTGAAGGTCTGGCTGGTGTCAATCTAATCGTTAAAGGCAGGGTTATTGGGACAGTTACTGATTTGAATGGGAAATTTAGCTTAACTGTTAACGATAATCCTCCGATGATTATAGTGGTTTCCTTTATCGGATATCGAACTCAAGAAATTAAAATTGAAAATGCGAGCGTCACAAATATTTCCATAAAAATGGAGGAGGAAATGCTCCTTGGTCAGGAAGTTGTAATCTCAGCTTCGCGAGTTGAGGAAAGAATTATGGAATCTCCTGTATCCATTGAGAAGATGGATATTCTCGCTATACAAAATACTCCTGCTGATAATTACTATAAGGGCCTTGCCAACCTAAAAGGAGTAGATGTTACCTCGAGCAGTATCAATTTTCAAATCATTAATACACGTGGATTTGGATCAACTGGTAATACCCGTTTTGTTCAACTAACGGACGGGATGGATACACAAGCGCCTGCATTGAACTTCCCAATCGGTAATCTTAATGGCCCATCAGAATTGGATGTCGAAAGTCTTGAATTGATTCCTGGGGCTTCATCAGCATTGTACGGACCAAATGCGTTCAATGGAATTCTTCTGGTGAACAGCAAAAGTGCTTTTGATTATCAAGGATTAAGTGCTTTTGCGAAAACAGGAGTTAATCATGTTGGTAGTAAAGCGGATGATGCTATGTCACCTATGTGGGAGGGCGCTATCCGTTATGCAAAATCATTTAACAACAAGTTCGCTTTCAAAATAAATGCAGCTTACATGCAGGCAAATGATTGGAATGGCACCAATGGCACCGATCGAGAAATTGCACGCACACCAAAAGATGCTAGTGGTAATCCTTTATATAACCTTACCGATGGTACCAACAACCCAGGTTCCGATCGGTTGCATTATATGGGCGATGAGGCTTCCATTAATCTTGCCATCTTCCCTTTAAGCTCAAGCTGGAAAACGTTTGCCAGTACTAGCAGTCCTTACTATAACAATATATTTCAACCAGGGCTCACCGCACTCGACTACGGAAATGCAGGAGATCTTCCCAGCAACGTTGTTTCCCTTACGCCCTACCTTGAAAAACACCTGATCAGCTATGACGCAAAGAATATCAAAGGAAATGTTGGCTTATATTATAGATTGAATGACAAAGTAGAAGCGAGCTACTTGTATAATGGAGGTTTTGGAACCAGTATTTATACTGGCGCCCAGCGGTATTCCTTAAAGAATTTTGGTATACAGCAACACAGATTTCAGCTTCGCGGAGACAATTTTTATGTTAGGGCTTATGGTACTTTTGAAAACTCAGGAGACTCTTACATTACAGAATTCCTAGGTAAGCGCG
>JANOQK010000516.1:0-3956 GCA_031414855.1 Bacteroidia bacterium
TATTTACAGTCCCTAGCCAATTCTATCGAACCTCCTGCCTTTATAGTTGTTCTACCAACAAAACTAGTTCCACTAAGGTCTACGACAATTTTGTAATTTGGGGACATGGCCAAACGAAACGCTAGGCCACCGGGCTTTCCGTTCCAAGTTTGCCTGTCCGGTTGGCAGGTCCGGACACGCACAAGCCATACACACGGAGTTTATTCCGCCATTTTGTGGGAGGCTTTCTACTACAATCCCTTGCTCGCTTTCGCACACATAAACTCATTTGGAAAACTGTAATACACCCACGCTAAGTGCGAATGGCAATTCGGAAATGATTTGATAACTTGCTCTCACCCCTCAATCAAGAATCTGATACCATGAAAGAAAAATTAGTAATCGTCCTGTTATTGTGTTTTGGAAGACTAGCAGCCCAAACAAATCCCGAAACTTATCCTATTGATCCAGCATCCACAGAGCAAGCCGGTGTGCCAAAAGGAGAGATCATAAAGTTTACGTTGGAAAACTCAAAACTATTTCCCGGCACCTCGCGAGAAATTAGTGTGTACGTGCCGGTTCAGTATAATGCCAGCAATCCCGCGTGTGTCTATGTCAACCAGGATGGCATTCAGTGGAAGGCCCCAACGGTTTTTGATAACCTGATCGCTAAAAATGAAATGCCCATTACCATCGGTGTTTTTATCACTCCGGGTAAAGTACTTTCTCAAAACAAAGAAGAAGCTCTAGATCGATTTAATCGAAGCTTCGAGTATGATGGCTTGGGTGATACCTACGCACGATTTTTACTAGAAGAAGTTTTCCCTTTTGTTGAAAGTAAAAAGACATCAGATGGTCGGGCTATCATCTTATCTAAGAGCGGAGCTGATCGGGCTATTGGAGGTTCAAGCAGTGGTGCCGTTTGCGCATTCACGGCAGCATGGGAACATCCGGAAGAATTTTCAAGAGTATTCAGCGCCATTGGCACCTATACAGGTTTGCGCGGTGCGGATCGATATGATATTCTGGTAAGAAAGCATGAACCCAAACCCATTCGTATTTTCATGCAAGACGGTTCCAATGATTTGAATATTTATGCAGGCGATTGGTGGAAAGCAAATGAATCGATGGAACGAGCGTTGTTATTTTCTGGCTACGATGTAAAGCATGTGTGGGGTGAAGGTGCACACAACGGTCAGCATGGCACAGCAGTGTTTCCGGAGGCAATGCGATGGTTGTGGCGCGACTATCCAAAGCCGATTGTTGCGGGCCAAACAAAAAATCCTTTTCTTAATGATATCCTCATCGAGAATGAAGGTTGGGAATTGGTGGGTGAGAAGTATGGATTTACAGAAGGGACAGCCGTCAATGCAAAAGGAGAAGTATTTTTTCAGGACATCCCTAATTCAAAAACCTATAAGATACGAGTGGACGGCAAGTTAGAACTATACCTGACCGATTCGAAGAAAGCCAGTGGTACTACGTTTTCTACAACGGGCGATATGATAACTGCAACGGGCGGTTGGTCGGAACCACCAACTAAACAAGTGCATCGGTATAAAAGCGGAAAGACGTATGAAATAGTAGCGGAGGAAACTCCGGGCAACGATGTTACCATTGCCTATAACGGAAACATCTATGTCACCTCACCGGATGGAAGGGAGCGGCCCAGCAAATTGTATTTGATAAAACCCAATGGTGAGCGCAGTGTGGTGGATGAAGGACTGAAATTTGCGAACGGTGCTTGCTTATCACCCGATCAAACCCAACTCTACGTAACTGAGTCTGCTACTCATTGGGTGTGGGTGTATCAGATACAAACAGACGGATCGTTAGCAAACAAGCAACGATATGGTTGGTTGCATGTTCGGGATAGTGATGAGAATGCCTGGAGCGATGGATTAAAATGTGATCGGGAGGGGAGAATTTACGTAACTACTCCTAGTGGAATTCAGGTGATGGACCAATTGGGAAGAGTCAATGCCATTATCCCTTTGCCAAAAACAAAAGGACAAGCTTCTAATCTTTGTTTTGGAGGTCCAGATTTTGATATCCTGTATGTCTCCTGCCACGACAAAGTTTTTCGTAGAAAAGTAAAAGTGAAGGGAGCCAATAATTTTGAAAAGCCTTTCAAACCAAATAACCCAAGGTTATGAAGAACATCGACAAAAAAATGATCCTGAAGTTACTAGCTGAAGGCGTGCTAATTGCCATCAGTATTCTTGGCGCTTTCTTCATTGACGACTATAAAGACGAGAGAAACGAACGAAAGATGGAGCTTGTCTATCTTGCGGATATACGTGAAGACTTGGTGGATGATACGGTTAATTATTTATGGAGGCTTGGCGACCTTGATACGACTGACATGTACAGTGACTCACTGCTAGAAGTTCAAAAGCTCAAGCAGAAAGTTCCTGAGCGTTTAGCTGCGCAGTTCGGTCATATGTACTCCTTACTTATTGGAATTAATTTTCAGAATGATCCCTCATACGAATCGATGAAATCGAGCGGATACCTGAGGTTGCTGCGCGATAAAGGGCTGGCAAGAAATTTGAATAAATACTACTCACATGGAAGGTTTATAGACAATGCTGCCAACAGCCTGTTGTCTAGAATTACGGAAGTTAGAAGAAACTTTCGAAACCGGTCCGGTTTGTATATAGGATATAACATAGACACCGAAACAGCCACGCGGTTGTTGAACAACCCGGAGCTATACAACATTACGCACGATAGCCGGCAGTCCATTCATTTTGTTACCGATGTGCTCCAATTCAAAATTAAATGGGCAAAAGAGATAATAGAAGGTATTGATCGGTATTTGTCTACACAGTCTGAATAGTCATACCTGTCATGAGATTGCGTGACCAATAGTGAGTCCAAGTAGTTCAGCTTTATTAAATTATTATTTTGCCTCTATGTTTAAACGCGAGGAAGCATCCCGCATCCGGCAAGAATTCTGGACTACCTTTGGACGATATATGAGTCCGGTGCCTTCAGCCGAAGGCATGAAGATCAACTGGATCAACTATCGCACCTCCATTAAGGAGGTATATTTTCGCATGGACGTCAACCAGAATTCTGCCATGATCTATATTTCAATGGAGCATAACGATGCAGATATTCGACAGTTATACTTCCAGCAGTTTCAGGAATTCAAAACACTTCTGCATACTGAACTGGAAGAAGAATGGGAATGGCAAGCGCTGGCTTACGTAAAGGAGGATAAAGAAATCAGTAGAATATATAAACAGATCTCCGGAGTTTCCGTGTTCAATAAAGATCATTGGCCTGAATTGATTTCCTTCTTCAAGCCCAGGATGATGGCGCTCGATCGTTTCTGGGAGAATGCCAAGTACAGTTTTGAAGCGTTGAAGTGAGACACCTTGTTTGACTTTCATGACTTCCCCGACTTCTGGTCTTACTGACTTCGCGACTTTCACCTTATCTTGCATAAAAAACTAAAGTTCGATGACAGAAAGAGAACTGATCAAATTGGAAGCAACCATCCGAACCAAAATGGAGGATATTAAAAAACAACGTGTGAGTCTTAAAGACTCGGGAATAGGTAGCTTGATGGTAGCACTAAAGAAAGTTGACGAGGCGCTTTATGAAAAGATCCTTCCTGAGTATAAGAAGATGGCAGCAAACTATAACATTTTCAAATAGGTGTTTGGACAAACGGAAGTAAGACCAGGCGAAATTATACTGTATTATAATAAAATGCCAAACACAGTTGCCTTCAACTGACCTTTCAAACCTCTGGTTTCAAATCATAAATGCTTCTAATGGATGAGAACTCCTTTACCATATCCAATTCCAGGTCAAGAATTTTTCCGGTACGAACATCAAATACCCACCCGTAAATCTGAGGGTACTGTGTTTTATACCAGGACTTCTGCACATGATCGATCTTAATAATATTGATGCACTGCTCCTTTACATTGAGCTCTACCAATCGATCGAATTTTTTTTGC
>JANOQK010000517.1:0-2296 GCA_031414855.1 Bacteroidia bacterium
CGGTAGCTGACTTTCCAATGAATTTCATTTTGAATACCCTTCCAAAAAAAGCCAGCCCTCAAAAAAGACCAGATAAATCGGACGTGTTAGCGTATGGCGCTTACATGACGAATGCTTCCGGGTGTATAGAATGCCATACGCAAGTGGACAAAGGACAAATTATTACCGAATTTTCTTTTAGTGGTGGCCGTGAGTTTATGTTTCCTGATGGCTCTATCCTTCGCTCGTCCAACATTACCTCTGATGCCGAGACCGGAATTGGAAAGTGGACTGAAGAAGCATTCATACAACGATTTAAAGCCTATGCAGATTCGACTTATGTCCCTGCGGACATTGCCCCCGGGGAGTACAATTCTATAATGCCCTGGACAATGTATAGCAAAATGGAACGAGATGATCTTGCGGCTATTTATCAGTATTTGAAAACGGTTAAGCCTGTTGAGCACAAGGTGATAAAGTTTACAGCTAGTAACACACCTCTCTAAATTCATTGTATAGCAGACCTTATCTTGGGGCTGCCCAAAAGTCAAATTAAAGACAGTGGTGTCATGCCGGACCTGCCTGCCCGTAGCCGCTTCGGGCGCCTACGCTAAAGCTTCAGCGCCAGCGTGCAAAGGCAGAGCCGTGATGACAGATGAATTATTGGTCAATCCCCATTTAAATCTGCTAGAAACCGATAAGCTTTGAATGGGTGAGATAACAATTTTAACTTCCTTATATTTATAATCATCATTACTAATAGAACTTTATGAAAAACCTCTTAACACTCGCATTGGTCATCGTAGTTTCAATAAGCTC
This sequence comes from Bacteroidia bacterium, assembly GCA_031414855.1. Lineage (GTDB taxonomy): Bacteria > Bacteroidota > Bacteroidia > Cytophagales > Cyclobacteriaceae > ELB16-189. Next base: position 799 of record JANOQK010000517.1, read on the forward strand.
CTCTGCTCAAAAAACAAACTCAGATGGTTGGATCAATTTGTTTGATGGTAAATCTTTTGCCGGATGGAAAGTAAGTGAACATCCTAACACATTTACAGTTGCCGATGGAATGATTATAGCCTTTGGAGATCGGGCACATTTGTTTTATGAAGGAACAGTCAACAACCATTCCTTCAAAAATTTTGAATTCAAAACACAGGTGATGACCACGCCTGGCTCCAACTCCGGAATTTTCATTCACACTACCTATCAGGCAGAAGGATGGCCTTCAAAAGGATATGAGATCCAGGTAAATAATACCCACACCGATTGGCGAAAGACCGGGAGCATTTATGCTATTCAGGATGTGAAAGAAGCGCCAGCAAAAGATGATGAGTGGTTCACCGAACATATCATTGTACAAGGCAAGAAGATTACTGTGTTGGTTAATGGCAAGGTGATCAATGAATACACCGAACCCGCAGAAGGAGGAAAACTTTCCAGCGGCACATTTGCATTGCAAGGTCACGATCCTAAAAGCAAAGTGTTTTATAAAGATGTAATGGTGAAGATCCTTCCGGATTAACCTATAATATTCTTTACTCCTTACATCTTCTTCAACCTCAAACAACCACCGCCTGACATGGGTGCAACTCCAACTCAACGACTCTATTCCCTTGATGCCCTTCGCGGCTTTGATATGTTTTGGATACTGGGGGCCGAAGAAATTGTTCATCACATGGCCAAAATAACGGGCTCACATTTTTGGGAAGGTTTTGCTACACAACTCACTCACCCGGATTGGAATGGATTTCATTTTTACGATTTGATTTTCCCTTTGTTCCTTTTCATGGCAGGCGTGGCTACGCCTTATTCAATCGGGCGTGAACTAGAAAAAGGCAAAGTCAAGCAACAACTTTTGATTCGTGTGATACGAAGAGGTCTAGTACTGGTTTTGCTCGGCATTATTTACAACAATGGACTTGAGATTCGTCCGCTTTCTGAAATCAGGTTTCCGAGTGTGTTGGGTCGCATTGGGTTGGCCTACATGTTTGCGAACATCATTTATTTATACACTACTCAACGAGGTCAAATTATCTGGTTGTGTTCGTTGCTGATCGGATATTGGTTTTTATTGATGTTCAACTCGGCACCTGGTTATCCGATGGGAGATTTAACTATGGAAGGGAATTTTGTTTCCTATCTCGATCGGTCGATTCTTCCTGGCAGCCTTTATCTGGGTATTCATGATCCGGAAGGCCTAGTCTCTACTATTCCTGCCATTGGCACCGGACTGCTAGGAATTTATGCCGGCAATTTGTTAAAGAACAGTCCCCTCACGATGAAGCGTAAAGCGTTGCAATTACTTTCGATCGGTCTTGTCTTACTGGCACTTGCCTATATCTGGAATCTTGTTCTTCCGTTCAATAAAAATCTCTGGACCAGTTCATTTGTTTTACTGGTAGGCGGATGGAGTTTTATTTTGCTGGCTGTCTTCTACTACATCATTGACGTAAAG
>JANOQK010000518.1:0-2607 GCA_031414855.1 Bacteroidia bacterium
ACTACTACGCTGCGCTTACACTTGCAGATACTGAAGCGTGGTGGTTTCTTCCTTCGACAATCCGTTTTCTTTTCGATGGCGGCTTGCTTTATTCCATTTGGAACGAAAGCTGCCTTCTGACCAATCCGATAATATGCAGGGATGAATGTAACTGGATCTACATACGTTTGGCGTATTGCCCAAATCAGATGCCACCGTCTTGATCACCTCGTTTGAAACTTTTTTTCTGGCTGTTGCCGTGTCCGGATCTAATTGTTTGGAAAGTCGAAAAGCAGTTTTCCATGTGGCTGCCCATGTACGAAAATCCTTGGCCGTCACTTTTCCATGTGTCGCGGTAATGGCATCCAGATATTCATTAATATGATTGGACTTAATATCAAAATCATTTCCGTTCGTGTCCTCATAGCGAAACAAATCCTGGTTCTTTTTTAAACTACCAACTCGTCCCGAGGCTATAATAATCTTCACCAGTTCGTCTTCCCAAATTCTTCTCTTCCATAGCTTGCCGGATTTTCCGATGAACTCGAAAATAGCATCCATTTTTCCTTCTGCTGTTTTAGAACGATCAATGATCATGTGCCCTTTTGTCAAAGTCGTTAATCCATAGCTCTTGTTTGTTCTTGCGTACTCATCGTTGCCCACGCGGAAATGGTAGAGGTCGATTAACTTGACGATTAGGGCGGCCACTTTATCTCTGGGCATTCCCTCATGCTTCAAATCCAATTCTACTTTCTTTCTGATGCTCGGCAGTAGTTGGGCAAACCCAGTTATGCCGTCAAACTTCTCTGCTGCCCGGGCAGTGGTCCAATTTTCATGGTAACGATATTGCAAACGTCCTTTCACATCTTTGCCTGTGGCTTGCAAGTTTGCGGTGGCATCTAATGATATCCAAACCTCTTCCCAAGCAGGTGGGAGAACCAATTGATTGCAGCGATTTTTTATTTTTTGATTAGAAATCAGTTTGCCCTTGTGGTCATAGCACTCCCACGCAAGCTTCTTGCCCGACTTCCGTTTTTTTCGCGATATCCCTTTCTTTTCCATCAAGGTTACGATGCAACAAATCTATCCCAAGTTAGAAAATACAAATGAATTAAACATAAGAAGCGCTTAATGCAATGACGCTCGAAATGTTTAAGCAAGGATACAACCCTTCTTTAAAAGTCATTGCGGACTGTCTTGTATAAGTAGAGCGAAGCGAAAGCATTACACCCTGAGGCAATGATAGATCTAGAACATTATTTAGTAAACGTTTCCTAATGTCGAAGATTCTATTGTAGTTTTAGGCTCAGAAAAATATCTAAAATCCCATATAGCATGACGCCTGAAACAGTTTTTCAAATTTGCAATAGCATAGCCCCTATTGGTTGGTTATTACTTGTGGTTGCACCTCGCTGGAAATGGACTACCCGGATCGTGATATCAGGCATATTTCCATTGTTGTTGGCCGTGGTCTATTTTTTTCTAATTGTTTTTCACTTTGGTGATGGTGAAGGAGATTTCTCTTCCTTACAAGGCGTCACTAAGCTTTTTGAAAATCCTTTTGCGTTGGTGGCAGGATGGGTCCATTACTTGGCTTTCGATCTTGTTGTGGGGAGTTGGATTTTAATTAATAGTCAAAAACATCAGATTCATCACTTGATCGTGATCCCTTGCTTGTTGTTAACCTTTATGTTCGGCCCCATCGGATTTCTGATTTACTTTAGTGTGCGTGGCGTTAAAACAAAACAATTTCTTCATGAAAATTTCTGATGTGCTGCAAGAATTAAAAAGGCGTAACGCTCTGCTGTATTATGCAGGACTTGTAAACCTTATTGGCTTTGTGATTTGTATACCCTTGTTCATCATAGATGATAGAACTATAACCGGGATAAATGCCTGGATTAAACCCATTAAGTTCTTCCTCTCCGTTGCTATCTACCTATGGACTTTTGGATGGCTGCTGAACTATGTGAAGAATACAACAAACAGAGCATTCATCAGCTGGGGAATTTTAATTTGCATGGCCGTAGAGATTATTGCGATTGTTATTCAGGCTGCTCGCGGGGTTCCATCTCATTTCAATTTCCAAACCTACTTTGACGGAATGATGTTTGCTACCATGGGGGTCTTCATAGGAATTAACACCTTCTTGATAGCATACACATTGGTTGTATTTTTTACGAAAGGCGTTTCTCATTCATCCCACATGCTGATTGCGTGGAGAGCGGGCTTATTCTTATTTCTGATCGGAGGCATATCGGGCGGCCTCATGATAAGCCAATTAGCTCATACTTACGGAGCGGCTGATGGTGGTCCTGGGCTCCCCTTTCTTAGTTGGAGCACCGTTGCTGGTGATATACGACCCGCTCATTTTATAACACTTCATGGTTTGCAAGCTCTACCTTTATTTGCATGGTTCATTTCAGAAAAGACTTCGCGACCCAACGTGGCAATACTGGTTTTTTTTATTTTATATACAGCCGTTTGCATTGGGTTACATGTGCAAGCTTTGGGTGGCCGACCATTGATTTCATTGTAGAGGTCGGGACAAATATTTTGAGCACCTGTAGATTCGAGCTAGTGGGAGTGTTCATTTATCAATGATAACTCAAAGACTAATTAACCTAT
>JANOQK010000519.1:0-3597 GCA_031414855.1 Bacteroidia bacterium
TGCCTTCGTAGGTGACAACGGATTCAAGATTCATCATATGACGCATGATAGGATACTCTCCGGTGATACCCATGCCACCATGCATTTGTCGTGCTTCCCGCGCAATCTCCAACGCAAGGTTTACATTGTTTCTTTTGGCTAGTGATATTTGCGGAGTGGTTGCTTTGCCTTCGTTCATTAAGGTACCGAGTCTCCAATTGAGCAACTGTGCTTTTGTAATTTCGGTTAACATTTCAGCTAGCTTTTTTTGCTGAAGCTGGAAGGATGCTATCGGTTTACCAAATTGAATTCTTTCGGCTGTGTACCTTCTTGCCGATTCATAACAATCCATCGCTGCACCTAACGCACCCCAAGCAATTCCATAACGGGCAGAGTCAAGACACATCATTGGTGCCCCTAAACCACTTTTGCCTGGCAATAAATTTTCCTTTGGAACTTTTACGTTATCAAATACCAATTCGCCTGTAGCACTTGCTCTCAGTGACCACTTGCCATGTGTTTCTGGCGTAGAGAAACCAGACATTCCTCGTTCCACAATCAATCCATGAATTCTACCGGCTTCATTTTTTGCCCACACCACCGCAACATCTGCTTTGGGTGAATTCGAGATCCACATCTTTGCACCATTAAGTAAATAATGATCACCCATGTCTTTGAAATTGGTGACCATTCCGCTTGGGTTTGATCCGTGATCGGGTTCAGTTAAACCAAAGCATCCCAGCCATTCGCCAGAAGCAAGCTTGGGTAAATATTTTTTGCGTTGTGCTTCTGATCCAAACTTGTAAATTGGATACATCACTAATGAACCCTGCACAGAGGCAGTAGATCGCATTCCTGAATCACCGCGCTCAATCTCTTGCATGATAATACCATAAGAGATGTAGTCAAGCCCACCGCAGCCGTATTCAACCGGAAGAGTAGGGCCAAAGGCACCGATATCACCAAACTTTTTTACCATCTCATATGGAAAGTGGGCACGCTGCGCCCAGTCTTCGATATAAGGCGTAATTTCCTTCTTTACAAAATCGCGAATGGAACTGCGGATTAGTTTGTGTTCTTCCGTCAGTAAACTATCCACCGAATAGAAATCAGGATGCTCATAAAGATCTTGCTTAAGCGATTTTTTAGCTTTCGATTCGGAAGTAGTTGTTGGGGCTGACATAAAGATTTTGGTTATTCTTTCTTAAAAGTTCAAATTTACGGACAAACCATTCAAGATTCAAGGTTCAAAATTCAAGGTTTAAAGATTTGCAAAACCATTGAGTTTAGCCACTAAAAATTTTGAATATTCAATTTTGAATGAAACAGTAATGGAAAATCCCCTTGACCCAATCCTAATCGAACAACTAAAGAAGCTTCAGCAAAAGTATGCTGTGATGGGTCAGGATTTGTCCTCTTACCTGGATGGGTTGCTGCATTCTGAATATCTCACGTATTGGGATTATATCCACCTGGATACGCTGCTTAGTCTTCAAAATCCGAAGACCAGTTTTCCGGATGAAAAAGTCTTCATCGTTTATCATCAAATAACGGAACTGTACTTTAATCTTATTCTTTGGGAGATTGAACAAATTGCGGATCGGGAAACAATAGACGAGAAATTTTTCATTCAACGACTCGATCGCATCGTCAATTACTTCCGCCAGCTCGAAAGCTCCTTTGGTGTAATGGTAGATGGAATGGAGAAAGAGCAGTTTCTCAAATTCAGAATGTCATTGCTTCCTGCAAGCGGCTTTCAATCGGCTCAATACAGGTTGATAGAAATCTGTTCTACAGACATGATCAACTTAGTGAATGTACAAGACCGAGAGACCATGAAGGAGTATAGTGATCTGGAGCTTCAGGTTGAAAATCTATATTGGAAAAGTGGGGCAACGGAACTTGCTACGGGAAAGAAAACACTTACCCTTCAGCAGTTTGAGGAGAAGTACATGAAGCAGTTCAAAGCAACAGGCTTAAAATACAGAGATAAAAACCTGAAGCGAGTTTTCGAAAAACACTTTCCATCGTCAACAGAAATAATTTCACGTCTACGGGAATTTGATCAACTGGCAAATGTGCTTTGGCCGTTGGCTCACATGAAATCAGCGGGTCGATATCTGCAAAAAGCGCCCGAAGACATTAAAGCAACAGGTGGTACAAATTGGCAAAAATATCTGCCTCCTCGCTTTCAAAAGATCATGTTCTTCCCTGAGCTTTGGTCAGAACAAGAGAAACAAGAATGGGGTAAAGCAGCTATTATAAAGGCATTTTCTTCGCATAGCTAATCGCTTAAAACTAAGTAACTTTACCCGGCTTTGTTGCGACTGTGAAAAAGTTAATTGGAATTTCATTTGTAATATTTCTTATGCCAATGAGCGCGTTTCCTCAGGGTGTAACGCGTTTTACCTACCATGATGCTGCCAAAAAGAACCTGAAGGAAATCTATCAGGTAAAAGACACGATCCAGAATATTCTTCATGGTCGTTACATCTCCTACTTTTTAAATGGGAATATCGAATCAAAGGGTCAGTTCATGAATAATGAGACCACGGGAATGTGGGAATTCTATTTTGTGACAGGAAACCTGAAGATGCGTGGTATACTGCGTCAAAACTCCAATTATGGAAGGTGGGAATATTACTACGAGAGCGGATCGAAAAGTATGGAAGGAAATATCGATGGAAAAAATAAAACTGGTGAGTGGAAGATTTATTATGAAGGTGGAGACTTAAAAGAGCAAGGGGAGTTTGTGGAGAATAAGCGTAATGGACTATGGAAGACTTATTTTGAAGATGGTACGCTACGCGGAGAAATTGAATATGTAAATGATTATGGTCGGTACACAGAGTATTATCATTCAGGAAAAGTATTTGCCGAGGGACCGCGTGCGGGATCACGAAATGTTGGCCACTGGCGTTATTTTGCAGAAGATGGTATTATTAATGGTGAAGGAGACTATGTCAATGGCAAGAAAAATGGAGAATGGAAATACTACTACTCTAGTGGCAAGGTAGCTTCATCTGGATTGTATGAAAATGATGAGCCAACAGGCAAGTGGAATTACTATTTCGAAGATGGCTCAGTTAGTTCTTCAGGAGAGTATGTTGGAGGAAAGAAAAATGGGTATTGGAGCTCGCTCAATAAAGATGGTTCAGTTAAAAGTGAAATCACATTCAATAATGGCACAGGTGAGTATCGTGAGTATTATGCGAGTGGAAAATTAAAAGTGAAGGGGCAGATTGTTGAAGGGAAGAACCAAGGACAGTGGCACTATTTTTTTGAAGATGGTAAAACGGAAGGTGAATGTGAGTTTGATAAAGGAAAGGGAACTTACCGAGGTTTTTATCCGAACGGCACTTTGCAAACAAAAGGTCAGATTGAGGATGATTTGCGTGTAGGCACTTGGGAACTTTATGAACAAGACGGAACCTTATCTGGATATTATAAACCCTTTTATGAAGATAAAGCTCTTGTCAACGATATTAATTCACTGATCAATAAGAACAAGGCAATCGTCCCTGTTACAACACGTTCTGCGAAAAAAGGCTTTTATTATTTTACTCCTCGATTTCCGGAATACAGAGGTGTGATCATGGCGACCAATCCATTTTCAAC
>JANOQK010000520.1:0-1933 GCA_031414855.1 Bacteroidia bacterium
ATTTTGCCTGAAAGAGTGCAGATGACCTATTACGAAGCAGGACACATGATGTATCTGCATGAACCTGATTTAATAAAATTGACTAATGACATTCGTTCATTTTTATCGAAGCCTTCTTTTACCGGCAATCTAACCAAGTAAGGATCATTTAAATTTTTCATTGGAAAGAATTGACGAGTATACTGGTATGATACATACAGTATTTGACCCTATCTATAGCAGGTGAGTTCCGTAAATATGACAACGCCCCGAGAATTGTAAAGAATTAAATTTTACAGTTTATAACAGACCTGAATTCATAAAATTTGAATAAATGTTATATATACACTTATAAAAAATAATGTACATTGGCATTCGATTCTAATAATTTGGGTTTCAACAATTGCATGAATAGGGAAACATTTGTCATAGGAGTAGACTACGGAACCGATTCTGTCCGCTCCATTATAGTGGACGCGTCCAACGGAATCGAACTAGCTTCTTCAGTTTTCAATTACCCTCGCTGGCGAGATGGGCTGTTTTGCAATCCATCCAAAAATCAATTTCGGCAACATCCGCAGGATTATGTTGAGGGTGTGGAGAAAACGATCAAAGACTGCTTACATCAGGCTGGAGTATCCGTTCAAAAAAATGTAAAAGCTATTTCTGTCGACACGACTGGCTCTACTCCAATTGCTGTCGACAAATCAGGAACACCCTTGGCTTTCATTCCTGGATTTGAAAATAATCCCAATGCCATGTTTGTATTGTGGAAAGATCATACGGCAACCAAGGAAGCGGCTCAGATTAACTCACATGCGGAAAAATTTGATATCAACTATCTACAATTTGTTGGTGGAATTTATTCTTCAGAATGGTATTGGGCAAAACTATTGCATGTATTGCGCGAAGATGCTAGTGTGCGCAATGCCTGTTACTCCTGGGTAGAACATTGTGATTGGATTCCTTTTTTGTTGACCGGTGGAAAGGATGTTAGCCAAATGAAACGTGGAGTATGTTCCGCGGGCCATAAAGCTTTGTGGGCTGCCGAGTTTGGCGGATTACCTTCGGATGATTTTTTTGCGTCACTAGATCCTCTGCTAAAAGGCTTTACCTCACGATTATTTGCAAATACTTATACGTCAGACAAACCTGTCGGTAGGTTAAGTAAAGAATGGACGGAACGTTTGGGCCTGTCGACCGAAGTTGTTGTTGGGGTTGGTGCTTTCGATTGTCATATGGGTGCTGTAGGTGGACAGATTGAACCTTATCATTTGAGTAAAGTTATGGGAACTTCTACTTGCGATATGATGGTGGTTCCTAAAGAAGACATGACCGGAAAATTAGTTCGCGGAATCTGCGGCCAAGTAGATGGCTCCATCATTCCCGGCATGATTGGTTTAGAAGCAGGACAGTCTGCCTTTGGCGATACGTATGCGTGGTTTAAAAATGTATTGGCCTGGCCGATTTCAAATGTCTTAAAATCATCTTCTGTAGTAAGTGCTGATATAGCTGCAAAATTAAGAGATGAACTTCTTGATAAATTAATTCCTGAACTCACACGTCAGGCAGCCGCAATTTCCCTCGATGAAAATAATGAATTAGCTATTGATTGGTTGAATGGAAGAAGAACTCCAGACGCTAATCAATTATTAAAAGGCGCCATTACTGGTTTGAATTTAGGCAGTGAGGCTCCACATCTTTTTAAAGCATGGATTGAGGCAACATGCTTCGGTGCAAAAGCAATTGTCGATCGATTTAATGATGAAGGAGTTCCGGTAAAGGGTCTTATCGGTTTAGGTGGTGTCGCTCGCAAGTCACCTTATATAATGCAAGTGATGGCGGATGTCATGAATATGCCAATACGCATTCATAAATCAGAACAGACCTGTGCAGCAGGCGCAGCTATGTTTGCGGCAACTGCAGCCGGAATTTATCCAACCGTAGAAGAAGC
>JANOQK010000521.1:0-6766 GCA_031414855.1 Bacteroidia bacterium
TGTTCGGCAGCAGCATCGCGATTTAGATAATAACTAAGCGCGCCCGAGGGACATTTTTTTACCTGAGCAATTATGTTTTCGGTGTTGGCTCCTTCTGGAGTAATCCAGGGGCGCCTTTGCGGATCAAAGACTTCCCCCAATCCTTTGAAACAGATGGCAGAGTGGATACAAATGGTTGGCTTCCATACGATGGTCACCTCTCCGTTGGTGTACTTTTTTGTAATGTCCTTCATGGCGGTGCCGTTAATGGTTAATCGTTATCCGTTAAAAGTTAATAGTCTGTTATCTGCACAATTGAATTGTTCCGATTAACGGTTAACTATTAACGTTTAACCATTAACTGATAACTTCGTCTCAATTTCAATTGGGTTGGTCAATGTCTTATGCACCGGGCATGAATTGGCGATCTGCAACAATCTGCTTCGCTGATCTTCATCCAATTCTCCTTCAAATGAAATCTCTCGTTTAAAAATAGTTTTGTACTGGGCCTTTTCAAAACCCACCTCCACTTTTATTCTATCCACAGGCCATTTTTTTCGATCGGCATACATGCGCAACGTAATGGCTGTGCAAGAGGCCAATGATATCATGAGGAATTCACCTGGTGCGGGTCCAAGATTTGTGCCGCCTAGTTCATCAGGCTCATCCGCAGTTATTCTATGACCTGAAGTTACGAGTTCAGTTTTATACAAATCCTTGCCAATTGTTGCAGTGACCATCTTTTAAAATGTCTTGTTCATTACAAACGAATCCTTTCTATATCGCTCGCGCGGAGAAAGCTCTCGCATCTTTAAATTCTCCGGGAGTATTTCAGGACTGCCAGAATATCCAACAGCCATCATGACTGCTACTTCATGAGTATCAGGGACGTTCAAGTTGAGGGTCGCCAATTGTCGGTCAAAGCCACCCATTTGATGAACGTTGAGACCTAAGTGTGTTGCCTGCAAAGAAAGAAAAGCGTTCGCTGCACCCAAATCATACTTGGCAGAACCATTTGGTTTTTCGTTTTTCACAAAATTCTTTCGAATCAAACTCATGATTAGCAAAGGTGCACGCTCTGCCCATATCTTATTGCCATCCATGAGCGTCTCAAAAAGTTTAGTCCACAACTCAGGTTGATCTTTTGTGGCATAGATATAAACCCATGGCTGCTCATTCGAACTTGAAGGGGCCCATCGGGCAGCTTCAAATAGAGCCTGAATTTTTTCAGGCTCTATTGATTTATCTTCATAAGCTCTCAGACTTCTGCGTTGTTGTATAGCCCCTAACAGCGTATGCTCTATTTCTGCTGATTTTTCCATAGTATAACCTTTCAATTCATCATTCTATTACAAAAGGTATAACAACATTTGCCAATAACAGTTTATTTGGCCCACTTAGGTATACCCCAAACACCCAGAATTCCTGAAATTACATGCATCGGGGCAACTAAGAGTGGAAAAGTGCTATCTACTACGGTACCATCTGGCAACTGTGGGGTATTGAACACCGGGAAGAAACTAAGGAGGGTGAACCCTATTGAAAGCACTAACCAAATCATCTTCCCTTTACCAGTATATTTTATTAGAAAGAAATAAATGATTGCCCCGATTAATAATGGAAAAATGGACGACATGATTACTGCCACAGTAAAGCCTGGTGGAACTGTTGCGCCTAGTGCATTTGCAATCAGTGACCAAATATTGTTGAGTCCAACACCAATAAGGCCAGCAATCGCGCCACCTTTCAGTGCTTTGATGAACGTAATGTTTTGTGTTTCCATGTTAGTTGCAGTTTGGTTTAAGATTTAGATTGTATGTAATAGTCGTACCTAAGCGGTTACTATTTTATTCTTCAATTAGCACACCCATTTTGCCCATCTGATAGTCGCGCATGGCTTCCATAATTTGAGTTTGGGTATTCATGACAAACGGACCATGTGATACCACTTTTTCATTCAATGGTTCACCACTCAACAAAAGGATACGTGTATCTTCAAGGGCTTCGAAGGTGATACCTTCCCCGTCATTCTTAAACATTACAATATGCAGACTATCTACAAGCCCAAATCCGTCAACGGTAAGTTTGCCATCCAATAAATAGATGATGGCATTGTGGCTTATTGGTAGTTCCACCGAAATCTTTCCGCCTTTCTTTAATTCAAAGGTTGCTGTATTCACTTCGGTGTGAGAAGGTATTGGACCTTTTACTCCCAAGACCTGTCCAGAAAATATTCTGGCATTCACCTTTCCATCCTCACTCTTGTAGGTTGGCGCTTCTTCTGCGGATAGAGGAAAGTAAGCCGGCTGATCCAATTTATGTGCAGCAGGTGTATTAATCCACAATTGAATAATTTCTTGTCTCCCACCTATATCATGAATGTCATAGGGGGGACGTTCGCTATGAATCACACCCATACCGGCATTCATCCACTGTGCGCCACCGGCATATATCACACTATCGTTCCCCCTGCTATCGCGATGATGTACACCTCCTTTAAAAATAAAAGTGACCGGTGAAAATCCACGATGTGGATGAGGGCCTATTCCTGCATGATCAGGCTCAACATGCTTTGGCGCTTTCACATCGGCATGGTGCAAAAGCAAGAATGGATCAATCTGTTCTATCTGTTGTGTTGGAAAAGGTTGACGAACCGGGAATCCATCCATGTCTACTATTTCGGCATATAATAATCGAGATACGGTTCTTGTTTTCATAAAACCTCACCCTAAATCCCTCTCCAAAAGGAGAGGGACTTTCAGGTTTATTTAAAATTTAAGATTAAGGACTGAATACTATTTACCACAGACTTTTATTCCATCGGCACATCCATCAACAAAACTTCTGCATCACTTTCGGCAACGATGGAAAGTTTATCTGTTTCCCACACACCAAAGCCATCTCTCTTATTAAGTTTCTGTCCGCTGATAGTTACGTCTCCTTCAATCACGAAGACATATACGCCATTGTCTTTTTGTTTGATCGCATATTCTGCTTGAAACCCTTTTTTAAAATTTCCTAAATGAAACCAGGCATCCTGATTGATCCAAACACTGCCATCTTCTTTGGAGGGGCTAACAATTTGCTGAAGTTTGTTAATTCGATCTTCAGGTTTTAATGTGACTTGGTCATAGCTAGGAACAATGTCTTTCACTTTAGGGAATACCCATATCTGCAAGAAGTTTACTTTCTTGTCGGCATTCTTATTGTATTCAGAATGCGAAATTCCTGTTCCCGCATTCAGGATCTGTATATCATTTTGTTTGATGACCGTTTTGTTTCCCATACTGTCTTTATGTTCAAGGTCTCCTGACAGGGGAACTGAAATAATTTCCATGTTGTCGTGGGGATGTGTTCCGAAGCCTCTTCCCCCATCCACAAAATCATCATTAAGAACACGCAAGGCACCGAAATTCATACGACTAGGATCGTAATAATGTGCAAAACTGAAGGTATGGCTTGTGTCGAGCCAGCCGTGGTTTGCATGGCCTCTGGTATTGGCTTTGTGTAAGATAGTTTTCATAAAATTGTTTGCTTTTGACAGTAAAAACGCGAATGTTAAAATAAAGTTACAACAATTATTGTATATACAAGTATTGTATTGGCTAAAAATTAATACGCAACAGTGCGCTATGAAATTTTGAACTTTAGGTAGATAATCGGGTTATTTTTGCATCTAATCAGCTATGAAAAATATACCCTTAATTTTCCTAATCGGTTTGCTCGCTTGCAGTAAAGAGGATACACCAGCACCAGTAACGGATATGTATTTCCCTTCCACCGGTTCATCTACGTGGGAAAAAGTAACACCCGCAAGTCTGGGTTGGAACGAAGCAGCAATACCAGATCTGAAATCATTCTTGACAACAAGCAATTCGCGCGCGCTGATTGTATTGAAAGATGGCAAGATTGTGATCGAAGAATATCTGGGCACACAGTTTACGGGTGGAGCCTTCACTGTTTCGAGCAATTGGTATTGGGCATCCGCAGGTAAGACACTTACATCCTCTCTAGTAGGCATTGCCAATGATCAAGGCAAAATAAATTTTGACGCTAAAACTTCTGATTACCTTGGCGTGGGTTGGTCGAGTTTGACAACAACCCAAGAAAATAAAATTACGGTGCGTCATCAACTTACCATGACAACCGGGCTTGATGATGGAGTAACAGATCCAGACTGCACCGATAAAGCTTGTCTGGTTTACAAAGCTGACCCTGGAACAAGATGGGCATATCACAATGCCCCTTATACATTACTTGATGGCGTGATTGCTTCCGGCACTGGTCAGACATTAATTAGCTATTTCAATACTCAGATTGGAAGTAAAATAGGAATGGATGGCACCTATCTTAAAAGCGGTTATAACAATGTGTTTTACAGTACGGCCCGTTCAATGGCACGCTTTGGATTACTTTTATTAAACAAAGGTGTTTGGGATGGCACAACCATTATTCCTGAATCGTATATTAACTTGTTGAACACAACCTCTCAAAACATTAACCAGTCTTATGGTTATCTCACCTGGTTGAATGGGAAAACCTCATATATGATTCCAAAATCACAACTAGTATTCCCAGGTGCGCTTTCGCCAAATGCTCCATCGGACTTATTTGCCGCCATGGGAAAAAATGGGCAGCTCATCAATGTGGTACCCAGCCAAAATCTTGTCGTCATTCGTGTGGGCGATGCGCCAGATAATTCGCTCGTGCCATTTAAATTGCAAGATGACCTTTGGATAAAGTTGAATGCCGTCATTACAAAATAAATCAACTATAGCCTTAGCATAACCCGCCAAGCTATACTCTCTCTAAAAGCTATTAAAAAATAAAAGAGATTCCTCAATGTGCGTTTTCCAATACTCCCATTGATGACTGCCCGGATGTTCCGTATAGCTATGCTGAATATTATTCTCTTTAAGCTGGCTATGCAATTTCCTATTAAACTCAATCAGTAGATCTTCGGTGCCACAATCAAATCGAAAACGAGGAAGCCTGTCCTTATTGGCCAGCATGCACTCTAGCACACTTTCCTTCGACACAACACTCTTAGATAATTCTGTGTCATCTTTCCCCTCCAAGAACAACGCGATTTGGGAAAACTCAGTGATAGACGAAAGTCCAGAAAATGACTTAAATATAGTTGGATACTTTGCACCTAAACGCATGGCGCCATACCCACCCATGGACAGGCCGGTAATAAATATTTTAGACTTTTCATTTACAGATGCAATTTGTTCCTTCACAACTGCAATCACGTCCTCCACTATCCACTTTTCGTAATCCTCCCTTTGATGTTTTAGATAACCGCTGCCATCACCGAAATGACCATCGGATGGCATTACTAAAATTATTGGCCTGATCTTACCTTCTTCAATTAATCGACTTGCGGTTTTATGCACGCCTCCAGTCATTGTCCAAGCCCAATGTGAACCGTATACTCCATGAAGCAGGATCACCATATCCAATGAAGGATCAGTTGATGTTTGAGTAGGCACATAAAGTGTAATGTCGGCACGCCTTTGAAGTGCATTGCTTTTTACAGTAATGCATCTCAACCCCTTAAATTCAAATTCCGGATCAGATATCTTGGTGGTGAAAAAGTTGGACATTCTATTTGAATTAAAACCAAAGAGATTAGAATATAATTACACCTTTTGCATTTAGGCCTTTGTGCATATCTGAAAATGCTTCCTTAAGATTTTCAATCGGGTAGGTACGGGTAACCATTTTATCAAGAATCAAATCTCCTTTTGCATAAAGCTCTTGCAAAATTCTGAAATCAATTTGTGGCCTTGCCTTACCATACAATGGATTGATATAAACTTTATCCCACTCAAAAAGCCGCATATCAATTTTTATTTCCTGTTCAATGCCACTTACTTGTACTGCCATTCCCGCATTTCGTACCATCGCCAACGGTGCAGCACCCAAAGCAGGTATAGCAGTACACTCGAAAGCATAGTCGGCACCTCTTTCGGTAAGCCTCTTTACTTCCTTTGCGGCTTCCAACAAACCATCATCTTCTTTTGAAGCTAATATGGTGTGGGTTGCTCCATATTCTTTTGCCATCTCCAACCGGGATGGATTAATATCAATTGCAATAATTTTTGAAGCTCCCGAAATACGTGCTCCCTGAATCACATTTAGCCCAACACCTCCTGTTCCTAAAACGACCACAGAAGATCCGGCTTTTACTTTTGCTACGTTTACCACCGAACCAAATCCTGTCATAACCCCACAACTAATAATGGCAGCTGATGGAAAAGGAATATCAACTGTTATTTTAACACAAGCGGCTTCTCTCACTAAAGTGTATTCTGAAATAGTGCCAATACTAAAAGAGCGCTCAATAGATTTTCCATTTAATGTACTGGCCTCTAATCTGGCATGTCCATGGCTTACTTTATTTCCAGCAATGACGGCAGAATTGATTTCACATAAATGTTGATTGCCCTCCTGGCATGCAAAGCATTGATAACAAGGTACAGCCCAATTAAGAATGACGGTATCGCCTTCTTTCAAAGAAGAAACTTTGGGACCAACTTTTTTTACAATTCCAGCCCCTTCATGTCCCATGATCAATGGCTTGCCCCACGACTGGGAATCCCAATCGGTATGACAAATGCCTGCCGCTTTTAGTTGGACTAATACCTCATCACCTTGCGGGATGTCATCAACCCTTATAGTTTGAATGGAAAAATTTCCTTTGCCGTCAGCGATAGCAGCTTTTGAATCGAGCATTCTTATTTATGTTGATACAAAATTGGATTGAGAGGTGTATTTATGA